>NZ_BAAGZP010000020.1:0-398807 GCF_054778355.1 Saccharopolyspora tripterygii
GACCACAACGACCCACCAAGCCGCCTGACCAACCGTCACAGAAACCTTCAGCAGCCCCACTTCCCATCAATGTACGGTGCGATCATGAGCTTCCGCGTTACGGGGCGGACGTCCAAGGCGGACAACAAAGCAATCAGCGAGTACCTCTTCGACAGATATGGCATCTTCACCGTCGAGCGGGATGGGCCGGTCAACGGGAGTTGTGTCCGAGTGATTCCCGCAGTGTTCACACTCCGAGAGTAGGTGGATCGACTGTCGGCCGCGCTGCGCGATGTCGTCGAGCGGTTCCGCGTGTGACGTTGCCGAACGATCGAACTTTCGTGACCCGGCAGGGCTATAGGGTGGTTCGCGTTTCGATAATCATTCGTCGATCGACCGGTGCTTGTCGCGTTTGTCCTTGGTGGTGTGAGTGAGGGTCTTACCGGTGAGGGACAGGTGTGCTTCCAGCCGCATCCGCTCGGAGATGTGCGGGTAGTGCAGCTCGAACGCGGGCCGCTCGGAGCGGATCCGCGGCAGCTCCTTGAAGTTGTGCCGCGGCGGCGGGCAGGACGTGGCCCACTCGAGGGAGTTGCCGTAGCCCCACGGGTCGTCGACCTCGGCGATTTCGCCGTAGCGGTAGCTCTTGAAGATGTTGTAGAGGAACGGAAGCATCGAGGCGCCCAGGATGAACGCGCCGATCGTGGAGATGGTGTTCAGCGTGGTGAAGCCGTCGGACTCCAGGTAGTCGGCGTACCGGCGCGGCATGCCCTCGTTGCCCAGCCAGTGCTGGACGAGGAACGTGGCGTGGAAGCCGATGAAGGTCAGCCAGAAGTGCAGCTTGCCGAGCCGCTCGTCCATCATCCGGCCCGTCATCTTCGGGAACCAGAAGTAGATGCCGGCGAAGGTGGCGAACACGATCGTGCCGTAGAGCACGTAGTGGAAGTGGGCGACCACGAAGTAGGTGTCCGACACGTGGAAGTCGACCGGCGGCATGGCCAGCAGGACGCCGGTGAGACCACCGAAGAGGAACGTGACCAGGAAGCCGACGCTGAAGATCATCGGCGTCTCGAAGGTCATCTGCCCCTTCCACATGGTGCCGATCCAGTTGAAGAACTTCACACCGGTCGGGATCGCGATCAGGAAGGTGGTGAACGCGAAGAACGGGAGCATGACGGCGCCGGTGGCGTACATGTGGTGCGCCCACACGACGACCGACAGCGCGGCGATGCCCAGGGTCGCGTAGACCAGGCCCGAGTAGCCGAACAGCGGCTTGCGGCTGAACACCGGGAAGATCTCGGAGACGATGCCGAAGAACGGCAGCGCGACGATGTAGACCTCGGGGTGCCCGAAGAACCAGAACAGGTGCTGCCACAGGATGACGCCGCCGTTGGCGGGGTCGAAGACGTGGGCGCCCAGGTGGCGGTCGGCCATGAGGCCGAGCAGCGCGGCGGTGAGGATCGGGAACGCCATCAGGATCAGCACGCTGGTGACCATGATGTTCCAGGTGAAGATCGGCATCCGGAACATCGTCATACCGGGCGCGCGCAGGCAGACCACGGTGGTGATCATGTTCACCGCGCCGAGGATCGTACCGAGGCCACTGACCAGCAGGCCTGAAATCCACAGATCAGCGCCGGCGCCGGGCGAGTAGATCGCGCTTGACAGCGGGGTGTAGGCGAACCAGCCGAAGTCGGCCGCCCCACCAGGGGTCAGGAATCCGGCGACGACAGTCAGGCCGCCGAACAAGTACAGCCAGTAGCCCAGGGCGTTCAGCCGTGGGAACGCGACGTCGGGCGAACCGATCTGCAGCGGAAGGATGTAGTTCGCGAAGCCGAACAGGATCGGCGTCGCGTACAGCAGCAGCATGATCGTGCCGTGCATGGTGAACAGCTGGTTGTACTGCTCCTGCGACACGAACTGCAGCCCTGGTTTAGCGAGTTCGCCGCGGATCAGCATCGCCATGAGGCCGCCGACCATGAAGAACGCCATCGAGGTGACCAGGTAGAGGATGCCGATCTGCTTGTGGTCCGTGGTGCGGAACATCCGCGCCAGGAACGCCCCCTTAGCCACCTTGCGTTTCGGGTAAGGCCGGGTAGGTGTCGGCCGTGGTGCCACCGTTGTCAATCTTGCCTCCTGACCATTGAGCCCACCGCTGAAGTGGCTGAGCAGGGAACCCCGGAGTCCTGCGGTATCACTCACCAACCCTGCTGTAGGCACACTACCTTCCCTACTGCGCCTGATAGTAGCCGGTACTAGAGCAGCTAGTAGATGGGTGTTCGAATGACAAGTCGGTCGCGCTTCCGGGCTGCGTGGAGCTCACGTTGGCCTCACCGGAGCGAGCCTTCGTGGTGGTCAGGCTGTGTCGTTTCCGGCCGACCGCGAGCCGAGTTTCTGACGATGAGGAAAGACCTCGGGCGTGGCGTTTCGCCAGTTGGAGCGTCTACTGCGGAGCGTAATTTCGACTTCCGTGGTGGAGTTGCGGCAGTTTCGGTCACACACCGACTCGCCCAGCGGCTCTGGCGAGAGGGGCGCTACCCGCACCTGAGCGAGATGCCAGAACACAGTCAGAACTGAAGCGTAGGTTGCTGCTGCCGAAGTGTCGCACCGCAGAGCGAGCAGATTAGGGGCATGGAAGCCGGGTCGATGACCTTGCGAACGCTTCCTTGCCTGTGCGGCCGCTCTCAAGGGGAGGGCGGCGGACAACAGCGAAGTAATGGACGGACCCGTCGCAGTCCGCGGCGCAAGCTGCCAAGGCTCGCGGCGAGGACTGGCGGGCCGAAGTACGTGCGCAAAAAAGACGACCGACGCGGGGTGTCAACCTCCTTGCCGACGTGCGCTAGCGGAAAGGAACCTGGAACAGCGGATCGCGGACTCGTGCGACGTTCGATCGCTCCTGCTTTGACCTATCCAGGCAGGAAAATCTCCGGATGTTATCGCTCCGGTGTGTTGCGCCCGAGGCCGCTGTTGCGGTCCGACCCGGCAAACCAAGTAGAGTTCGGACTCCGGGATAGGTACTATCGAAACTAGTAATCAACGAACGCGAGGCGGACGCGATGGCAAGCGGAAGGCAGCCGGGAAGGAACGCTGTCGTAGCGGCACGGGGAAGGACCATTCCCTGGATCATGATCGCAGCGGTGACAGTCGTCGTGGTGTTCGCTGGCGGTATCTTCGGGTATGTCTACGTGCGGTACTCAGCGAAAACCGAGCAAGAAGCCGCGGTCGCCCCGTGGACGCCCTCGGAGTCGAACCGAGACCCGGCACGAAATATTTCAGGCATCACCGTGAAGGACTACGAGGCCGGCAAGCATGTGGAGCCTGCTCAGCGGGTCAACTACGGCGCAAGTCCGCCGTTCGGTGGCCCACATGACGGCGCCTGGGCCGCCTGCAACGGAGTGGTCTACGACAGTCCGGTTCGGACGGAGAACCTCGTCCACTCGCTAGAGCACGGCGCTGTGTGGATCACGTACAACCCGGAGCGCGTTGACAGTGCTGGTGTTGACGTTCTGCGGAAGATGGTTGACGGACAGCAGTATCTGACGATGTCACCCTATCCGGGCCTGGACAAGCCGATCTCGTTGCAATCGTGGGGCCGCCAGCTCAAGGTGGACAGCGCCGCTGACGCGCGAGTTGGCCAATTCGTTCGGGCCACCCGTGCCAACCAGTACACCCACCCGGAGGTCGGGGCCTCGTGCGACGCCTTGGGGCCGGGGCAGTTCGACCCCGACGCGCCGCCACCCTTCGACCCGACTCCACCTGGCCCGGGTGCCGTGCCCATGGCCGCGGGGAGGAACCCAGGCGAAGTTCAGCGGCCTGGTCAAGTCAATTGGATGTGAGTGCGATGGCTTGGAAATCAGCATCACGTCCTGTGCGGATCGGCCTCGCTGCAGGTGTCGCGCTTGCCGTTGGACTTCTCGTCGCCGCAGGTGTGTTGTTCGTCGCGACACCGGATCGAGAGGCGACGAAAGCGTCCGGCTTGGTGGATGTCGGCTTCGCCCAGGACATGAGTGTGCACCACCTGCAAGGAGTGCAGATGGCCAATGTCGCGCGGGAAAGAAGTATGGACCCCGCCGTCAGGCAGTTGGCCTTCGATATCGAAACATCCCAGCTCGAGCAGACCGGTCGGATGAAGGGCTGGCTGAGTTTGTGGAACGAGCCTGACCTCCCGCCCGGTGCGTATATGACCTGGATGCGTCAGAACGCATCGCACGGCCAGCACGGTCAGAGCGCGCGAGCATCGGCCATGATGCCGGGCATGGCGTCCGCCGACGAGCTTGCGAAGTTGCGCTCGTTGCCAGAGCCAGAATTCGACGCGTTCTTCCTCCAGCTCATGATTCGACACCACCAGGGCGGAGCGCCCATGATGCGTGAGGCCGCGGAACGTGCTGAACAGCCTCAGGTGCGTAACCTGGCTCAACAGATGGTGAATGCGCAGAGCTCCGAGATCAACGTCATGACCCAGATGCTCGCAGGGCGTGGGGCTCACCCCCTCCCCATGCCGAATTGACTGTGACAGCCGACCCTCGGGCCAATTCCTGGGAACTGAAACCATCTTCAAGGCCACCCGACGAGCCGGTTGTCATGGACGGTAACGGGTCAGAACGGTCTTACGATCGTGACCTACTTCTTCTCGATGAGGGTATTCGTGTCGGTGCTCCTGGTCCCCACGAGCTGGTGGACTACCTCCAAGTGAAGGGCCAGTGATCGTCTGCCTCTGCCCGAACTGGACGATGGAAAACCCGGCCCGCAACAGCCCCAGACGCACCGCGTCTCACAAGTAGTCGCTAGCAAAGCCCTGAAGTTCTGCTTCCGAGCGTCGACGAGCGGCACCATGTTCACCACGTCCGCTCCAGCGACTGCATCCTTCCCACGCGTGTGGCGTATCGGAAGTGGTCGCAAAACGCAGGTGATGATCTTCACCTGCCCGCTACAGAGGGGAGTCGATGCACTCCTGAGAATGACCCGAATGGGCTATGCGTTGAAGTTGCCGTAACTTTCAGTTACTTTGGCGGTCGTACATCACGATTCGGTCACGACGCCTCCTTGGGGAGGTCGCCGCACCCCCGGCGGTGGTGACTGGAACTTCCCCGACCCCCGAAAGGCACTCATGCATCAGCGTCGACAGACGGACGGCCGCTCCCCAAAGGCCGAAGTCCGTGCCCTCGCTCACAAGCTCAGCCCGCGCTCGGGTAGCGACGCTCGTACTAGCAAGCTGTCTGGCAGGGCCCTCTGCGCGGCCATCGCCGGCAGCGCCGTCCTGGCCATCGGTTACCCGTTAGTTGCGGGCGCGGATCCAGAGCCGGCCACGGTCAACTCGCAGGTCCGGGCCGCCGGGCAAGCACCTCCGGCTCCGGGGGTACTTCGGGCACCTGCTGCGGTTCCGGAGGCGGTGGCGCCGAGTGCTCCCGAGGTCCGCCCGCAAGCCGTCACCAAGTCGCTCGCCGTCGACTACCAAGCGCAGGAAACCGGATACTGGTGTGGTCCAGCTGCGGCCCGCATCGCCCTGTCTGCCGTGACGAAGGATCTCCCAAGCCAGGCCGCGCTGGCCAACGAACTCGGTACCACGGAGAACGGCACCGATCACATCAGTCAGTTCGTTGATGTGCTCAACAAGAGGCTCGAGGGGACTCGTGCTCCGTACGTGACCAAGGAGTGGGCTGGGCGTCCGATCACGCCTGAGATGAAGAATGAGTTGTGGTCCGATGTCGTCCGCAACGTTGATGCCGGCAAGGCGACGGTGACCAACATCGTCGCGGCGCCCGGCAATCAACCGCCTGGCTATCCTGCGGACCAGACGATCTACCACTACGTGTCGGTCGTTGGTTACAACGCGGAGAACAAGACGGTGCACATTTCCGATTCGGCGAGGTTCAGCGGAATCACGGAGCACTGGCTGAGTCTGGACCAGCTCGCGTCATTGATCCAGACCAAGGGATATGCTGCCTGATCGACAGCATCTTCTGGAAGGTGGCTGAGGCCCGTCGAATTTCGACGGGCCTCCACCGTGCAAGAAATTGGGACCTCCTGGTCGGCGCCCGATGCTACGGCCCGCGGAGTAAGCGGTGAAACCGGTGCCGGCCGCCGAGCCTGGCCCGATTAAAGTTGAGCGATGACTCGAGTTGCACTCCGTCGTGCAGAGTGTTCGACGACTGTTGCTGAGGTCGACGATATGGAAGCTGGAATTCCAACTGGCGTGAAAGAGGGCACGGATCCTCGTGTCCGAGGTGCTATCAGAGGATCCGTGCCCTTCGGGGCGGCGAGCCAGGGGGAGGAGCTCACCGTTCTAAAACTATGTCACATAGTGGATGTTTGTGGCAAAGTCCCTCCACCGTGTTAGTGGAGGCTGACGATGCACACCCACGGCGGCGCCGATCGGCTCCAGCACACCCTGCTCGACCGGACGGTCCACGCGCAGCAGCACGTTGCCCTGGGCCCGCAGGTCGAAGTGCCGACCGTTGACCTCGATCAGCTTCTCGACCTGGTTCGGGCCCGACAGGGCACCGGAGGCGACCGCGGTGGTGCCGTCGGCCATGTGTGCGCGCAGCGACACGACGCTGCGGTGGTTCGGGCTCTCCGAGGTCGTCTTGATCTCGACCTGAACGCCCAGCTCCTCGGCCAGCTGCGGAGCGTTGACGAAGGTCACCTAGGGCGTTGCCTTGGTCACGGGCGTACCACGCACGAGCGTACGTGGCGCGAGCCAGGCCATCTACTATATGTGGCAGTAGAATGAGTGCCGTTTCGGAACGTATGCCCAGATCTGCGTGAGGGTTGCCCAGCGAGGCTGATGGCGATCCTTTTTCGCAGTAGCAAGAGTCCGAAGTGGACCTCTTGCTAACGGTTTGCAGCCAAGGTCAGCTTGCGCGTTTCTCTCAGCTGCCAGCGCTGCTATCCGGGGATATATGACGCGCAACGTCCTGATCGGCGAGCGCCTGCAAGGCGCAGCGGTAGCAGATTTGGCTGAACGGCGGGGGCGCCGAAGGAGGTCCCACAGCGCGAGGATCATTGCTTCGGCCGACGCCTCAGACCGCGCCGCAGGGCTGCGGACTCATCCTCTGACGTCGACTTCGCGAAGTGCAGCAGAACCCCTTCCGGGTTGCCGCTGGAATCTAGCATTTCGCGCAACGCCCGAGCGGCTGCTTCTTCACGCGAGTTGGCCGGGGTGTACTGGTAGGCGCGGTTGTGCATCTCACGCTCGACCCAGCCCTTGCGGTGCAGGTTGTCCATCACCGTCATGACCGTCGTGTACGCGAGGTTGCGAGTCTCGTTGAGTTCGATCAACATCTCGCGAACCGACATCGGGCCGTACTCGCGCCACAGCACGTCCATTACGGCGCCTTCGAGCTCGCCCAAACCTTGCATGTCACCTCCTGCTCGTAGCACTACGATACGGCGTCGCACCAGGTCTCGGAACGAGGCCCGCGTGAGGTCCTTTTGCGGATCAGGGCAAGCGGGCGAGTCGAGCTGGTCGTATTCGGCAGGCCGTGCGGGTTGATGTGTTTCATCAGCTCCAACAGCCTTGTGGACCGCATCACCGATCTGCTGGTGTTCAATCCTATGAACGGTGTTCCAAGCGGTCAGGCTGGTGCTGAACAGCTGATGGTGTGGGTAGTCAGATCGGTGGCCGCTCCGGACGCGAGAAGCAAGCCACCGGTCATCACGGCAATGCCCATCGCGGCGAGCAAGGACCGCCGACCCTCCGTGTGTTGCGGCGGAGCCAAGCGACCTGTCTTTGACACCCGCGATCCAAATGGCGAGGTGGAGCGACGGTGCCCCGAGCCCCGGCGGAGCTCGGAGTTTGAGATGCGTCACCGCCCGAGGGCATCGGCGCGAGGTGCCCTGGCCACTGGATGTGGCAGTCAACTCGAATCTGCTGGCTCAACTACCGGGTGCCAAACGATCTACAGTTGTCGTGCAGCCATGAGTTCACCGCTTCTCGATAGTGCGGAAGACCAGGCCAGGGTGGGGCTTCGGTCCGAATGACGTGGACTTCCGGGGTAGGCGAATTCCTGCCGCCGCGGCAGTTCGGAGATCTTTCTGGGTAGGTGGGGTGAGGAGGACGGCAATGCCTCCCTGCCGTTGTACCCGGCGGACCGCGTTGATCGCGCTGTCTTCGTAAGAGACGTACTCGGGCAAGTCCGGTACTCGCCACAGCTCGTCGATCAGGAGGTTGTGGAGGATCGGCAGGTGCATCTCGGCCGAAGCGCCGGCGGGCAGTTGCTGAGGCTGGCGTCTGGGAGAGCTCGGTTCGGCCCGCTCAGCAGGAACGCACCTTCTGGCGTTGCAACAACAAAGGCTGGGCCGCTGCGTGCGTGTTCTTTGAGCACAGGCAGCCATTGTCGGAGTTCCCCGCGCAGTGGTCGAATGCGGAATCGAGTCGATGCCGTCTTCAGCGCAGCCTGCGGATCCGCGTACGGGAGCACGCGGTGCATGGGCGCCAGCTGCATCGGATTGCGCTTGACGTCAACGAGGATCCCGGCGGCGTAGTCCCACGGGCCTGGTCCGTTGCCCGTGGCGTAGTACGCGCGGCGGAGCTGCCGCGCGGCGGCGTGACGGTGGTGACCATCGGCGATGAAGGCAGCACGGCATCTGAGCTCGCCGATGATCTCATCCTGGGCGCCGCGGTCGGCGATGCGCCATACGCGGTGAAGTTGCCCGTCGTCGGCGAGAATCTCTGACACGGGTGCTTCCCGGGATGCTCGTGCCAGGCAGGCGGTCGTCCGGCCATCGCCGGAGTAGCCGAGCAACAGGGGGTTGAGATTCATCGCACCTTCGTGCATGAGATCGACTGCGCCGTCGATGCGTTCGGGGATTACGTCTTGGTGGGGGAGGAGTCGGCTGTCGAGGTGGACTGTTCCGAGCACGCCGCGCAGCGTTCCGCGTGGGCCGCTTTGGTCGTAGGCGTAGAAGGCCGGCTGGTGGTTGCGGAAGAGCGCGCCGCTTCGCTGCCAGGCGTGAAAGGTGCGTGCAGCCTCGTCAGGCAGGGCTTCGCCATTTTGGTCCCACGGCGTCGCATAACGAGCGGCGAGCGTGCCGAGCCTGTGGGGAGCGACGTGCCAACCGCAGTAGGGAACGATCGTGATGCCGTTGCGAACTGGTTCGGTGACGACCGGAAGGGGCATGGTTCCGTCTGCTGGGGAGTCGGGCCGTCTTTCGGCGACCTCCTCGTCGACATCGTTCGCCGAGTGCTTCTCGACACGTGCCGGCCCGAGTGTCAGGACGGCGCCGACTCCGCACATTGCTGCCATCACTAGGACCGTTCCGGCTACCGGCAGTGCTCCCACCATGGGGCCGGCCATCAGTGGGCCGGCGGATTGGCCGATGAGGAGGTAGCTGTTGGCGGTGCTGACGAAGGCGCTCTTGTTCTCGCTTGGGGCGTGTTTGCTGAAGTGCAGGAACAGTGACTGGGCGAGGGCTGCGAAGCAGAAGCCTTGCACTAGCCGGAACGGGATGAGTGCGAACGGGTCGAGCGGCAGGCTGAGGATCGTGATGCTTGCAGCGGAACCCGCCGCCGCGAGAGCGAAGGTGCGTACAGGGCGGTGGGTGAGGTCGTTGTGTTTGCCCCACCAGAGTGATCCGATCAAGGTCGCGCCCCACATCACTGAATGGAGCACGCCGACCCACAGGCTCGCCGCGTTCGGTTCGGCGACGATTCCGCGGACGTGCTCGGCGAAGACCGGGATAAGCCCGTAGACACCGAAGTATGTGCATGCCGCTGCCAACGCCAGTGGAACAGCACCCGGCACCCGCATCGCCGAGGGAGGTGCACGGTCCTTCTTCGGTGAGTCGGCTTCCTTACCGGGTTCCCGCTTGGATTCGCGTAGCCCGATTGCGCAGGCGATGGCTAGTGCTGCAGCGGCGCCGGCGATGGCGATCATGAGTTGTGCTAGTCCGCCGCTGCCGACGAAGAGTCCGCCGGCGATCGGGCCGGCGAGGGCTCCGGCTGCGGTGGCGCTGAAGGATTTCCCGAGTGAAGAGCCACGTTTTTTGTCGGAGCCGGTTGATCCGGCGAAGGCGGCGGCGGCTTCGACGACGCCGCCGAGTGTGCCTTGGAGGAGTCGTCCGGCGACGAGAAGCAGTGGGGTGGTGGCGGTGGCCATGACGAGCATGGCTACCGCCAGGCCTACCAGAGCGCGTACGACCATCCATTTGCGGCCAATTCGGTCGCCGAGTCGGCCCCACAGTGGTGTGGCGACGGTGAGGGCCAGGGCGGGGGCGGCGATGGCCACCCCGGCCCAGGTTTGGGTTTCGGCGGTAGTGGTGGTGCCGATCTGCTCCATGTAGAAGGGCATGATCGGTACCAGCATCATCAGGCCGGCGGTGTTGACGAACTGCCCTGCCCACAGCAGGAGCAGATTCCTACGGCCGTCGTCGGAGGCATGGTGATGCGCTGGGCTTCTCTGCGGTTTGGCCTGGAGTGTGCGTGTCATGAGATGACCGCCGCTTCCGGCTCCTGCCACGGGTCGGGGAGATTCGCGACCCACTCGTCGTTGTAGACGAGGTCGAGGTAGCGCTCACCCCGGTCCGGCAGAACCGTGACGATGCGCGCTGGCTCATTCAGCCTCGAGATCAGATATTCGATGCCCGCGATCGCAGCGCCGGCGGAACCCCCAGCAAAGATCTTCTCCGTGCTCAACAGGCGTCGGCATCCCGCTGCCGATTCCGCGTCGGCAATATGCAGAACGCCGTCGATCTCCTCCTCGTTGAGGATCTCGGGAACCCGGCTGGCCCCGAAACCGGGAATCTGGCGGGGTGCAGCTGGTGCTCCGAAGATGACAGAGCCGATGGCATCCACGGCGATGACCTTGAGATTTGGGTGTTCCATGCGCAGGCGACGTGCGATCCCCTGAATGGAACCCGTCGTCGATACCGCTGCCACGAGGTAGTCCACCGGTCCGTCCACTGTCTGGAGGATCTCCTTACCCGCTGTCTCGTGGTAGGCGCGCCAGTTGAGTTCGTTGGCGTACTGGTTGATCTGCACCGCGTTGGGCATCGAGGTGACCAGCTCGCGGGCGCGGCGGACTCGGGTGTGCAGGTAACCGCCGGCTTCGTCGGGTTCGGTCACCATCTCGACATCAGCACCGAAAAGTTCCAAGAGCCGCAGGTTCGTCGGCGACGTCTTCGGATCCACCACGGCGGTGAAGGAAAGGCCATGCAGATCGGCCACCATCGCCAGGGCAATGCCCAGGTTTCCGGAGGTGCTCTCCACCAACCGCATGCCGGGCCGAAGGGTTCCGTTCCGGATTCCTTGTTCGACGATGAACCGGGCTGGCCGGTCCTTCATGCTTCCGCCGGGGTTGAGTAGCTCCAGCTTGGCGAGTACTTCCACGTCGGGTTCGGGAAAGCATCGGTTGAGCCGGACCATCGGGGTCGATCCAACGCAGTCGATCACGGAATCGTGGATCACGCGAGCCTCCTGATTTTGGGTGCACGCCGACGACAAGCCGGGTGCGAGAAGATGAGCGAGAGGTGAACTCGTGCGCGTGAAAGGGGCGCCTTCGAGTACCGATATCCCAGGTTTGGGATGCAGTTGCGCTTGGACCGGCGTGCTCGTCGCAGGCGGCGGCAGCTCCGCTGGAAGCGGGATGACTACAATAGGTGCGCGAATTAGGGTTAGAATAACCCGATGTTCACCTGAATGAGCACTGACCGATGTGAATCAGGTTCGCGAGATGCTCACCAGTGACAGGAAGGCCCTGCTGGACGGTATCCAGTTCGGCCTTGATGGCCACTTTCGGAGGAACAATCCCCATCCGGCAAGGCGAATGGAGCGTCCGATCGCGAGAGTGGCAGCGGCTAGCGCAAGGTAAAGAAAGGCCAGGTCAAGCAGCATCTCGGCAAGTGATCGACCGACAGCGATACTGATGTAGTGCGGGCGTGCATCGCAGTAGGGGCCTTCGTGGCCCCGCTCATCGTGATCCGTCGACAAGGTGTTGTCGACAGACGTCGGTGGTGCCGTATGAACGGCTTCTGTGGCGTGGTGCGGATCAAGGGCACTTTCTTCGTGGGCTGCAGCAAACGCTGAGGTCAGCATCTCGCTAGCGTGCGCGCGAAGGCAATGTGCTGGCAGCAGTACGAATGGGACGACGAGGAAGCAAAGTAGCAGGGGAAGTGCAAGAAACTTCCCCCGGTTGTGTTGCCCTGCGGTTGGCTTCCTCACGGCCACCACACTAGGAGTGGGTCCGGACGCTCGCTAACTGGCACGTCATCTCTCGCACGATGGGTTTCCTGCATGAGGCGAAGGCATTTCATTTCCGTAGTCACTTGGGAAAGCCAAGGCTAGGTTCAAGTGCTATTCCGATGAGGGGCGAAAGCAGTACTACTGACCATAGTCGATCAAGGAGCGTAGCCGTCATCCGGGGTAGCGTGTCAGATGCGGAGCGTGTTGGGGCGCACGGTAGTCGCTCGCAACGAACGCGTCTGAAGATCCGGTCGATAGCAGGTCGGCCCCGGCCGGGGCAACTCCTCCGGAGAAGCCAGTACTGTGTTCAGCTGCGCGACGCGAGTCGGCGAAAACTGCCCGACGCGCCGAGGCGAATGCCGAGCAATTCGAACAAGGGTTCCATCGCTGGAGCAGTATGGAAATGTCTTCTGCTGGCGCCCGCTGTCCGCTGCTGCAATCGAGGTCAGGCGCTGGAAAGAGGTGGAGGGTGAAGGTGGCAGAGACGGGTCAGGCGCGGCCGCGCGCATGTGAACCCGCACTTATCGCGAAGTCGAGGATGATTCGTGTCCGAGTTGCCAGCGCCAGCCGGATCACACTCTTGGCCTTGTTCGCATTGTGCTAGGTGGTGGGGGTGCCCAGTCCTAAACGTGCTACAACGTCGACCCCGCCAAACGGCCTAGTGGTTGACTCGCGGAGATTCCAGCTGTTGCAGCGAATGCGCCGGTCCGACCGTCCTGACTTTGCGGGCGTCTGCGGCCGGACCGCCTCATCTTGGTGCTCGACTTCTCGACGTTGGGATCAGCACCGCCGGCCTATCTATCAGAACCGCTTTGATTGCCGGTCTGCTTTGGACTGATCTGGGGTCGTGACAAGGGTGGTGTGGGGTGCGGTCAGCCCACGATCCGGCGCGCTCCGATGTAGTGGCCGTCGCCCTTGATTGAGCGCACGTCGACGAGCTGTCCCTCGGTCGGTGCGTCGACGATTTTCCCGTCGCCGACATACATCCCTACGTGGTGGATCGTCGAGGGATCGCCGCTCCCGTCGTCGTAGAACACGAGGTCGCCGGGCTGGAGCTGGTCCTTGGACACCGACCGGCCAACCGACCACTGGGTGCGGCTGCTCGGTGGGATTGAGATCCCGGCCTGCTTGTAGGCCCACTGGGTCAGCCCCGAACAGTCGAAGGTGGTTGGTCCCTTCGAGCCCCACACGTACTCCGAACCACGCTTGGACAACGCTGCCTGCAGTGCCGCGTTCGCTGCCCCGGGCGGCCCGAGGTACTCGCCATCATCGACGGGGCCTTGCAGGCGTTTCCGATCGGAGTCGTCGAGGTCATTGAGCGCCTGGCGGACGGCTTTAATCTGGCCGTCGAGATCCCTTTTGCGCTGTCGGACTTCGCCGACGAGACGCGCGGCTTCGTCGGTGGCCACTTGGGCACTGGTCTCGGCTTCTTGTGCTTGCTCACGAGCGCGTTGGGCGCGCTGAGTGGCGTCCTTGAATCCGTTGAGCACCTGCTTGTTGTCGCTGGCTAACGCGCCGAGCATGGTGGCCTGGTCGAGGAAATCATCCGGGTTCTTACTGGTCAGCCCAGCAGTGAATTCGTCCACGCGAGTGCCGCGGTAGGCCGAACCGGCAAGGCGGTCGACCTCCCCCTGGAGCTTTCCCTGCTCGCCTCGGGCTTGATCTTCGATCGTCTTAGCTTGTTCGACTGAGGCTTTGGCCTTGGCCAGCTCGGCTTCGTTGGAATCCATGGCCATCTCGGCGTCGCTGAGGTCTTCCTCGGCTTTAGCCGCGTCCGCCCCGAGTTTCTTGTATTCCTCAAGGGGGTCCGAGGGCTGCGCGCCAGCGGGGATCGCGATGGTTCCGGCCATCATGGCAATCGCGGATGCCGCGAGCGCTGCCTTCATCGACTGTTTGAGTCGGTGTGACGCCACGTTTGCGAAAGCCTCCTCTGTCCTGGCAGGACCTTCCGCTTGCGATGAGCGGATCCCACCTCACGGTGTGTCAGCGAGGGCTCCCCGCGGCCCGATCGCGAAAGCTACTGGAAAGATCCGCGAATGTCTACTAACCACGATCGTAGATACGCAGTGGAATTGACCGATCACGCTCTGTTCTGCGCGTAGGAGCTAGGTGAGTCAGCAGCTGGTGAATACATGGACTGATCGGTTCTGTGCGCGCGGGATACTGGGCTCGTGGTTGAGGCCGACGCAAGTGTGAGGCTTTCGGCTGGTAAGCGAAGGTCTTCGGGAGCACGGTGCGGAACGCGTGAGGTCTGCCTGATCAAGCGAGGCATCCCTGATGGCGGTGCGAGGCCCGAACTGCGCCGTCCCGTGGCGTGCCCCGTGCTCCGTGTTCACAACCCGTTCCATGCCCCGGGCCTCGGAAATCGGAACGGGCCACCCGCGTTGTGCGGGCCCTCCTCGTGAAGCAGCCGTTGCTGACTAAGGAACAGCTACCCAGGAGATCGAGGCGCTCCGGCCCTCGGTGCAGGTTCAGGCCGGTGTTGCCGAAGATGCCCGCCACCTTGCTCTCCTTCGCGTACTGCCAGAAGTCCCAGTTGCCAAAGCCGTTGGGGCGTTCATCACGCCTGTCGGCGTGGGGCGTTGTGGAGTGGGCATTCTGTGCAGTAACCAGTGCCGGATCGCCACAACTGGCAGCACGTCCGACGCCGGGACCACAAACTGCTCTGCGTCGCACCGAAGTCGAGCAGATCTGCTCGGCCAGTCTCAGCGCGCAGTTGCACTGCTGTGGCGAGCACGTCACCTCCTGCCCCGTTCGCGGCGAGCCGTCGCAGCACCTCGCCGATCAAGCCGACGGCGTTGCCCCAGTACTGATCGCTGTCGGCTGGTGGGCCGCCGATGGCCGCCAGTCCACGGGTGAGCGGTGCGAGGAAGTGGGAAACGTTGGGCCACCAGGCGTTTGCGCAAGATCGATCACGCAGAACAAGGCCGTGCACCAACCCGTCCGCGTCGACCACAACGGATGCTTCGGCCAGCGAAGGAACAGGCCAGGCGAAGTGGTGTTCGGGGACTGTCGCGCACAGCGCCAGCCACGAAGCCCGAAAAGCCACCAGTACCGTGCCCGCGCGGTGATGTTGAAACCCGGCCAAACGCTGCCAGGCTTGCACGTCGCGCGCCAAGAATCCGTTGGCCTCGTCGCAGTACGATTCCCATGCCACGACGTCGTCGGCGTCGGCGAGGGGGCGTGCCAGCGAGCGAGTGGTCTGGTCCAGAGCGGCTTTTGATGAATCCTGCACCCCGGCATTGGACCTGATGTGCTGGAGAACCGATGCAGTGAGGTTCGTCGCGGGATCGGCTGTTGTGGGCTCGGCGATCTCCTCGTACTCTTCTGCTGCCGCAGTGCACGGGAAGCCGGTGGAATTCCGGCGTGGTCCTCGCCACTGTGACCGGGGAGCGACCCTGATCTCGCCACTGGACACCGCGTCGGTGTCTGGGAAGGCCAGGGGAGCATTGATCCGGAAGCCAGGAGACCGGCTGCGGCAGTGACACCACGTTCCACGAGAGATGGAAGGCAGGTTTTGACATGACCACCGCTGGTCTGCCCGCTGCGCAGCGCATCCACGTTCCCGTCTGGGCTTGGGCCTTGGCCGCGTTCGCGATCGTTGTGCTCTACGTCGTGCTTCAGGAAAACGGTGCGGTGCTCGCGCAGGCGGCGGACACCATCCACGAGTTCACTCACGACGGCCGGCACGCCCTCGGCGTGCCCTGCCACTGAACGGGGACGCTCATGAGCTCGCCGTTCGCCACTTTCCTGCGGCGGGGCTTGCTGGCGGGGCTGCTCGCCGGCCTCACGGCCGCGCTGTTCTCGCTTCTGCTGGTCGAAACCCCGCTCCGCGCTGCGCTCGAGGTCGAGGAGGCACGCTCGCACGCCGCCGGTGAGCACGCCCACGAGGAGTTGTTCAGCCGCCCAACCCAGGTGGTCGGCGGCATGGTCGCCGCGCTTGTCGTCGGGTTGGCGATCGGGACGATCTTCGCGGTCGTGTTCGCCCACAACCGACACCGGCTGCCCGCGCGAACCGACTTCGGACGGAGCCTCCAGCTCGCTGCGTCCGGGTTTCTCGCCGTGTCGCTGCTACCGGCGCTGAAATATCCTGCGAACCCACCGGGAGTGGGGGACGGGGAAACGGTCACTTTCCGTACTGTCGCGTACTTTTCGCTGATCGTGGCGGGTATCGCGATCCTGCACGCGGTCGGCTACCTGCACCGGTACCTGGCTGTTCACGGATGGTCACCGGCGCGTCGCAGTACTGCGGCAGCTGCCGGAGGAATCGTGTTGACCGGTCTCGTCCTATGGGCTTGGCCGTCGAACCCGGATCCCGTACCCCCGGACGTGCCCGCTGCGTTGCTGTGGCGCTTCCGCTTGTCCTCACTCGCTGAACTCGCCGGAATGTGGACGGTCCTCGGTTTCGCCTTCGGCCTGCTCAACGAGCCCCGAAAACAACGACCGACCACGACAGCCTCGCCGGCAACGGCACCATAGCGACGGGTACCCCGCCCGGTCTTCTCCCAAGGTCGGGCGGGTGTTTCCACTTGTCGCCAGTGCGATTCGGGGTGCCGACAGGTATTCGCGATCGGTTGGGGTCGCGACGACTACTGATCACGTCCCACGACGTGCACGACAAAGCGCAGCAACAGCCAATAGCAGAGTGAACAGGGTACCTGCGCTCAGGTTGGTCGGCCGGCAGGTGTTTGGGGTGACTTAAGAGCAACGCCGTCGAAGGGGCCGCTTGCGGCCAGGCTGGCATGCGCTGTGCGGGTAGTAGAAATGGTCCGATGCCGGGGGTTACGAGCGTGCATACCATCGCTCCGTGAAAGAGTTCACATTTGCTGCATTGTTGTGGTCGGAGTGCGGTTGCGGAAGCCGATGGGTCACCGTCGCTCCTCGTGGTCGCAGGAGAACACGCTGTACTCGAACCTGGATCATCCGCTCGCGCTTGCTCATCGGCCTGCTCGCCGGTGGTGTTTCATGTGCCGCAGTCCAGGGCGGACTGCTCGCGGGCTTGATCACCCGCCAGCATCGCAACGCCGCCCCTACCGAGACCGGAAACACCGCCGTGCGGACCAAAACAACCCAGAGTCCGCTCAATCGGCTCGCCGACGATTTCGCACCCGTCGGTGGCTTCCTGATCGGCAAGCTCGTCTCCCACAGCGTGCTCGGCGCACTGCTCGGCGCACTGGGCACGGTCGTGCAGATGTCGGTCGGCACCAGGACCGCGTTGCAGCTGATCGCCGGTGTGGTGATCTGCGTGCTGGGACCCTCCCAGCTCGGCGTGCCCGGTTTCCGCAACATCGTCATCGAAGTCGGGAACGCGCCAGTTTCGCATCGGCGGAAGAGCCACGCGGGGCCACGTACTGACCAGGAGTTTGGGGCCACCTCATCGAGGCCCGGTTCTGAAGTCGCAACCAGTCGCGCGAGTCGCTTTCGACGTTCGTGGTTCGTAGAGGCGGAAATCCGCTGTGCGAAAACGTGCGCCCTTGCTGCGCGAACCGCTCGCACAAGGTGGGGCCGGTTACCGGCCACGGATATCTCCGAGACGTTGCTGGTACTCTTCCGGATCGAGTTCTCCCGCTGCATAGCGTCGCCGGAGCTCGGTCTCCGCCGGGTCTTCGCGCTGCCGTGTCAGCTGGCTTTGGCTTATCAGTGACCTGGCCAGCCACATGATCGCCAACACGAGCAGCGCCAGCACCGCTAGTCCCACCACTCCCCACAGGGCTGCGAGCAGGCCCATGCCCATCGTTCCGTCCATCACGGCAACCACCGCCTTCGACCGATACGCTGCCTGAACAGGTGCTACACCCTCCGTAATACCCCTCGTAGGCGGGTAGGGACACGGTAGCCGGTACGGACGCCCCGTTCAGGTTCAGTGTTGGTAGGGCGAATCGACGGCGTTGTTCGCCTGAATGATCGTGTTCTGTAGGGGCAAGGTTCGAGCCGCACCTGTCGAACTCGATGCCCCCAACAATGCCGGGCGAGGCCGCCGAGACGAGTGGGTGCCGCCGATGGTTGGTTCAACTGCGCCTTGTGTCGCATCGGCGTGGATGGGCATTTGTGAGGGTGAATCCCGCTGTTGCGGCGGTGAGCAGGAGTGCGGCTCCGAGGAGGTAGACGGCTGTGATGCCGAGTTTGTCGGAGAGGAGGCCACCGAGGATGAGGCTGGCCAGTCGGCCGGTCTGCCACAGCGCGTCCAGTCCTGAGAACACGCGGCCCCGCACGGCCTCATCGGTGTGGGCTTGTACCAGGCTGGTGAATGTGGTGGTGCCGGTGGAGGTGCCGAGGCCGTAGAGCAGCAGTGCCGCGGTGGCCAGGGGCGGCCATGTCGTCGCGGCCAGCACGAGGTCGACGAGGCCGCGCAGACCGTAGGCGCTGAAGACGATGTCTGGTCGGGCTGGCTCGCGCACAAATCGGGTCAGCAGCGTGGGACCGGCCGCAGCGCCGACGGCGATGACGGCCAGCAGCCACCCAAAGCCCTGCGGCCCGAGGGCGAGTTGCTCGCGAGCGAGCACGACCAGCAGCGCGCTGGTGGCCCCTGCCGACAGGGCGGCCAGCAATTGCGCGCCGGCCAGCGCCCGCAGTAGCCGGTCGGTGATGAGCAGACGCGCGCCACCGAGAGCGTCGTGCAACCAGCCGTGCGAGAGCGCGCCGACATGGTGAGCGGGGACGGCCAACCCGGTCAGGAGCACAGCGCTGGTGGCGAACGACGCGGCGTTGACCCAGAACGCGGTGGCAAACCGAGCCACCGCCGCAAGCCCTCCTGCCAGCGGCGCGAGCGCGATCTGCGCGATGACCGCTGCGGTCCAGATCCCGGCGTTGGCGGTGACGAGCTCGTGTTTGCTGACCGCGGCGGGCAGCATGCTGTTGGCCGCGGGATTGAAAAACACGGTGGACGCCGAGAGCGCGAACGCGATCGCGATCGCATACACCGCGATCACTTGCGTATCGATCCACGGCAGCGTCGCCGCCAGGGCCATGCGGACAAGGTCTGCTGCGATCATGACCTGACGTCGAGGAAGCCGATCGACCACGACACCGGCCAGGGGCGCGAACAGCAACACCGGCAAGATCTCGGCGACCACCACCCCGGCCGCGCCCAACCCGGAACCCGTTCGCTCCAGCACCAGCAGAAGCAGGGTCATGCCGGCCAAGATGTCGCCGGCACGCGAGATCACCGTGGCTGCCCACCACCGCTGATAAGCCGGACGTGCCAGCAGCGCCCGCAACCTCGTTCGGTCCTCGTCCGCTGCCACAGGTCTCCTTCCACCGCTTGTCATGACCCGCGGGGACGGTCGAACCTGGCCCCAGGGGCCGGGTCAAACCGAGACAGGACACGGAGACGAGGAGCGCGAGGCGATGTCTGAGAACAATGGGGTGTACACGGTCGGCCAGGCCGCGCGGCTGGCGGGCGTGACCCGCAAAGCGATCCGTGTTTACGAATCCAAGGGTCTGTTGCCACCGGCCGAGCGCACCGAGGCCGGGTATCGGCAGTTCACCGAGGTCGATATCGCGAGCCTGCGTTTCGTTCGGCACAGCAGGGCCCTCGGACTATGCGTCGATGAGATCAAGGACATCCTCGACCTCCAACGAGGCGGCAACAGCCCTGTACCGAGGTGGTGGCCACGCTCGACCGGCACCAAGCTGGCCTCGACCGGGCCATCGCCGACCTGCACGCCTTGCGGGACCGCCTCGCCGACGTTCGCGCTCAAGCCGAAGACCAACGCCGCGGCCAATCGGCGACGGTATGCCGCATCATCGAAACCGCACCGGAACCGACGATCGAGAGTTGAGGCGGTCGGAGCACAACCCTGCTGGCAGCAACGAAAGACCCCACGGAGCCGGAAGGCCCGGGGGTAAAGGAGTGTCCGAGAGTTGCGCACTAACCACACGGCTCCAGCTGCCGGTGATCGGCTGAGGAGATGTCCGGGTGGGTTCCAGTAGTCGTCGCAACACCGATCGAAAGTGGTGTTTGCGGTGGATGCACGGGGCAAGTCGGCCGAGTTGTAGGACAGGTTCTTCGAGGAGCTCGATCGTGGCGGCTCGGTGCCGGCCGCGGCGGAGGCCGCCCGCAGGGTTGTGCCACACCGGGAGGAGTTCCGCCGACTGCGCACCGAGGGCCTGACGCGGGCCGAGGCCGCAGCGCGGGTGGGGGCTGACGAACGGTCTGCCCAGGACTGGGACAAGGACGTCACGATCGTCCGCCGTGGTCGGCTCTATCCCGATGGTCGTCTCGCGAGCTACCCGGACCCCAAGATGTCTGCCGTGAACACTCCGCGGACCGCCCGCACGATCGACGGCAGGGTCGACCTGGACCAGGTCGAGAAGGTGATCCATCCCCGGTACCTCAGTTTGGAAGAGCGGGAACAGATCCGCGATTTGCAACGCACAGGGCTATCCATACGGAAGATAGCGGCCGAGCTGGGCCGGGCACCGTCAACGATCAGCCGCGAGTTCAAGCGCAATATCAGCACCACGCACGGATGCCTCCCGCACACCGCCCACCGCCTGTCAGTACAGCGCCGCGGACGGCCTCGACGCGCGAAGCTGGTGACATCAGCCGAGCTGCACGACTACGTGCAGGGCAAGTTGAATGAATGGTGGTCACCGGAACAGATCAGCAACCGGCTGATCCGGGACTTCCCAGATGCTCCGGAGATGAGGCTGAGCCCGGAGACGATCTACGAGGCCCTGTATTCCCAGGCCCGCGGTGGGCTCCGGAGAAAGACCGTCAGCCGGCTCCGGCACGGCCGCATCGCACGCCGCCCGCGCAGCGACCCGCACAAGCGCCGCCCACGGTTCGTGGACAGCATGACCCTAGTCTGGGACCGGCCCGAGAAGGTCGAGGACCGATCTGTGCCGGGCCACTGGGGAGGCGATCTCATCATCGGCGCCGCAAGCGGCTCTGCTATCGCCACCGCGGTCGAAAGGTCCAACCGGTTCGTGATCCTCGGCCACCTGGGCCCCGAACGCTCGGCGGATAAGCTCCGCGACCGACTCATCGCCGAAATGTCTCTCCTGCCAACCTGGTTGAGAGGACCCCTGACCTGGGACCAAGGAGCCGAGATGGCGGAGCACAAGGCCTTCACCCAGGCCACCGGCATGCCCGTCTACTTCTGCGAACCCGCCTCGCCATGGCAGCGCGGCACCAACGAGAACACCAACGGCCTGCTACGACAGTACTTTTTAAAAGGAACGGACCTGCCCCGCCACACCGCCGAGGACCTCGCCGCCGCCGCGGAGGCACTGAACAACCGCCCCCGCAAGCCCTTCGGCTGGCGAACCCCCACCGAGACTCTTGACGATCACCTACGATCGTCCAGTACCAGCAGCGTTGCGACGACCAGTTGAATCCGCCGGTGGCCCCCGTGCCCGCCGCGGCAACGCTCCCACCGGCCATCGCTGGAAAACCCACCACCCGGCCAGAAGAAGATGGCTGCTGCGACGCCTGCTGATGCACGACCCAGGCAAAGGGAACGAGGATGACGGCGGGGACATTGGCAGTTGACCTATTAGGACTGGCTCTCTGCTACTTCATCGCCGCGTTCGGGGGCGCGGAGTTTGCTGCAGTGGCGCAGCACGGGCTCGACCGATTTCCGCGGCCGGGGTGGGCGACCCGGCTCCGCGTAATAGCGCGGTGAAAGTGCTCCTTGCTGGCACTCCAGCGAACGCATTCGTGTGGACGGTTCAGCCCCGGCAGGTGTGCCGAGTCCATTCGAGATGACTTCACTTCGCGGTCAGCGATGACGCCGCTCTACTACCAACCTGTAGTAGTCTGGCTCACGTCAGCGGATCTGGAAGGGGCGAACGTGATGGCCACGGAATCGAAGGACCTGGAGCTGCGGCGGCGGCATTGGGACAAGCATTCTCGCAGCTATGACAAGCAGATGCGGTTCATGGACCGGAAGTTCTTCGGCGACACCAGGGAGTGGGTGTGCAGCCAAGCCTGCGGTGAGGTTCTGGAAGTCGCCGTCGGGACGGCGTTGAACCTCAGCCTGTATCCGGACGAGGCGCGGCTGACCGGCATCGACCTCAGTCCGCGCATGCTCGAGCAGGCGCGTCATCGGGCGGACGCTGCTGGTCGTGTGGTCGAGTTGAGCGTCGGCAACGCCCAGGAGTTGGAGTTCGCGGACGAGTCGTTCGACACGATCGTCTGCACGTTCTCCCTGTGCGCGGTGCCCGATGATCGCGGCGCGGTCGAGGAGATGATGCGCGTCCTGCGTCCCGGTGGTCAGCTGCTGCTGGCAGATCACGTCATCAGCACCTCGTGGCCGGCACGGGTGGTGCAGCGCACCTTGGACTTGGTCACCGTCCCGACAGCCGGCGAGAACTTCCGGCGCCGACCGGTTGAGCACGTTCGGACAGCGGGGTTCGTCGTCGAGAAGCACGAGCGGTTCAAACTGGGAATCGTCGAGCGACTCGTCGCCCGCAAACCCAGTTCCGACAGCGCCGGCGATCAGTGATCGATCCCTGGTTCCTCGATGGTGCTTCCGGAACGGTGGAGCATCGGGGATGCGTTCCTGAGGCTAGGTTGCTGCGCACGGGCACGCGAGCAGCATGAACAACCATGCGCCGGTGACAGTGGTCAGGAAGGCCAGTGCTCCGGCGACGGTCAGGGCTGAGCGCATCGGGGACACGCGTGGCGGGCGTGGAGGGTGACCAGATTCCAGTTGAGCTACCCGTGCGTCCAGCAAATCGGATTCCGCGAACGGCGCAACGAATTCGGGCGTAATGGCAGTGGGAGACGTGATGCGTAGCAATGCGCCAGCCAGCGCACGCCGTCCACAGTGGTCCGCTGAGTGGCGATCAGCTGCCAGTTCGTATTCGCGCCGTGCACGGGTCCGCACGTCCTGTGCCGCTGGTAAAAACCACAGGTGCGCGGCGAGCATCTGTCCGACCAGTGCCCGCAGCGGATCTTTCCGCCGCGCGTGGGCTCGCTCATGGGTTAGAACCGCACGGAGTTCGGCATCGTTCAGGCTCTCGGCGAGTCCGGTGCTGATCACGACGAAGGGGCGCAGCAACCCGGTCGTCACCGCAATCTGATGGTCAGTCTCGATGACCATGAATCGATACCCCAGGTCATGCGCGGACGCGGCGACGGGTCCGGGTGTGGGAACTCGCCGCTGAGTGACCCAGGTGTGGAACCGGTGGGTCTGCCGCATACCGACCAGAGTGGTGCGCAACGCGTTGCCCACAGCCACGGCGCCGATCAGAATCAGCAGCATCGCAGCCAGCGCAACGGGATTTCCTTCGAACCCGAGGGCGCGGGCATCGCGATGAGCGGTGAGTGCCGCGACGGTGCACGAAGCGAGCCCAATCGCAGGATAGGTGGCCGCCGCAGCGGCCACCAGAATCCACAGGAAACGGTCGGTTCTCATGGTTCGTCGACCAGGCGGCGCAGCCGCTCGCGTAGCTCGTCGTCTTCGCTGACGTGGTCGACGAAAGAGACGAGGGCCGCCTCGCCGTAGTCGTCCAGTAGTCGCCGGACCGCGATCTCAGCGGTGTTGCCGACGGCCGCTAGGTAGGCGTAGCCACGGCCGGCCGATTCCCGTCGTGCCACGCCGCGTTCGGCCAGCCGTGAGAGGACCGTCATGACCGTCGTGTAGGCCAACGGCGAGTCTCGATCGCTGTTGAGTTCGGCAAGCACCTCACGAACCCGCAGTGCCGAACCGGACTGCCACAGCACCGCCATGACCTCGGCTTCAAGCGGCCCGAGAACTGACCTTCGTACTGAGCGGCCCATGCTCAAGATGCTACTACACCAACGTCGTAGCGGCACGTCCCGAAAGCCGACTGCGCTTGCCCGAAGCGGTCGCTGACGGGGTCGGCCGTGTCCTACCCCGTGCTCGTTCATCGCCGATCGAGCAGTTGCGGGGTGCAGCAGTGATGTTGGCGGGTCCGGGACGCTGTGGCGAGCTGGCGGGCGACGTAGTGGGCTCGCGGTGGACGCCGCGGAGAGTGGCGGAGGAGAAGCTGGTTTGCCATTCGAGACCGGTGTAACCGAGTCCCGGACAGGTCCGGGAGATGCCACGCTCCTGTTCGGGGGTGCCGTGGGGGTTGATGGCGCCGAGCGGTTGCAGGTAAGAGAGGTCGGGGCGGTAGCCGGTGGCGAGGATGATGGTGTCGATGGTTTCGTGGGCTCCGTCGGCCCAGGTGATGGTGTTGCCGTCGAGTGTGGTGAACATGTCTCGGCGCTCTGGTTTGCCGGCTTCGATCGCGGTTTTGTAGGTGCCTTTGTCGGAGATCGGTGTGGTGGAATGGTGCGCAGCCAGGGGCCGATCGGCAGGATGTCGAGCCGGGTGGTGGCGGTCCAGTAGTGCATGTCTTTGCCCAGCAGCGTTGGGTTGACGAACCGCAGGGGTTTGCGGTTGGTCAGGGTGACATCGGCATGCTCGGCGAGTTCGACGGCGATCTGCACGGCTGCGTTGCCGCCACCGACGATGACGATGCGTTGTCCGGCGAATGGTTCGGGGTTGCGGTAGTCGGCGGTGTGCACGAGCGTGCCGTCGAACGTGTCGAGGCCGGGCAGTGTGGGTCGGTGGGGGCGGCTGAAGCCGCCACTGGCGGCGATCACGATCGGCGCGGTGTGCGAGCTGTGTTCGGTGTGGACGGTGTAGGTGCCGTTGTCGGCGGTGACGGTGCTGACGCGGTGGTGGGTGCGGATGTCGGCGTCGAGGGTGTGTGCGTAGCGGCGGAGGTAGTCGACGACTTCGTCGCGGTGCGGGTAGCGGTCGGGGTCGCCGGGGAACGGGACTTCGGGGAATGCGCTGAATCGGGCGGGTGAGTACAGGGTGAGGCTGTCGTAGTAGCGGGGCCAGGAGCCCACCGGTTCCGCGCCGGCTTCGAGCACGACGGGCCGGTGGCCTTGGGTGCGGAGGGCGTGGGCGGCGGCGAGTCCGGACTGTCCGCCGCCGATGACGATGGCGTCGCAGGTGTTCACAGGGCACCTTTCATCGACCGACGCCTTCATGAGCGGGCGACGGGTGTGGATGGGGGACTGTTGTTAGGTCAGGTCAGTTGTCGTTGCAGGTGCTGCGGCGTTCGAGGAAGACGGTGTCGCGCCAGACGCCGTGGTGCTGGGCGATGCGTTCGCGCAGGCCGACCGTGCGGAACCCGGCGGAGTAGTGCAGGGCGATGCTGGCTCGGTTCTCCGGGAAGATCGAGGTCTGCAACGTCCACAGCCCGTCGGCGTCAGCGGCGGTGACCTGCTTGTGCAGCAAGGACTTTCCGATCCCGCGTCCGCGGAATCCCTCGCCGACGTAGACGGAGGTTTCGGCGACTCCCGAGTAGGAGTCCCGGTTGGACACTGGTGTCGCGGCGGCCCACCCGGCGACCTGCCCGTCGACCTCGGCGACCCAACGGTGGTCTGGGAGCCACTTGGCTTCCAGTGATGTGCGGGCGGGGACGTCGGTTTCGAAGGTGGCGTCGCCGGTGGCGATGCCTTCGGCGTAGATGCGACGCACGTCGGTCCAGTCGCCGGGTTCCAGCTGTCGGACGGTGACGTCGGCGGGGAGGTTGTCCGGGCAGCAGGGGCGGGCGACCACGCCCATGACGGCGTCGGCGGCGTGCGGCAGCCCTGTGCAGCAGGCGGTGTTGACCGTGACGTGGGTGGTGGTGCGTTCCTTGTGCAGCAGCACGAATCCGACGTCGGCGAGTTTGCGCACGTGGTGGGAGCAGGTGGACTGGCTGATCCCCAATTGCTCGGTGAGCGCGCCCACGCTGATCGTGCCGGCCGCTGCCACGGCGTGCAGGAGGCGGACGCGGGTGGGTTCGGCCAGGCATGCGAACCACTCGGCGTAGGTGGCCGCGTCCTCGGTGGGCAGCAGCCCGGTCTCAGGAGCCGTCGTCATGCCTCGAGTATCGACGCGCATCGATGCTTGCGTCAATCGATCCGCGTCGATACAGTCCAGACAACTTCATCGAAGCTCATCGATACAAGAGGGGTTTGTCGTGGACGAGTTGCCGGTTGTGGTGGTGGGTGCGGGCCCCGTGGGGCTGGCGGCTGCGGCGCAGGTTCTGGAGCGGGGCCTGCGGCCGCTGGTGATCGAGGCAGGTCCGCAAGCCGGTGCCGCGGTGCGGGAGTGGTCGCATGTGCGGCTGTTCTCGCAGTGGTCGGAGTTGATCGATCCGGCTGCCGCGCGGTTGCTGGAAGCGCAGGGATGGTCGGCGCCGGCCCCGGAGGTGTATCCGTCGGGAGCGCAGTGGGTCGAGCAGTACCTGCAGCCGCTGGCCGCGGCGCTGGGGGAGCGGGTGCGCTTCGGTGCCCAGGTGGTGGGCGTGGCTCGTCGTGGCCGTGACCGGGTGGTGGATGCCGGGCGGCAGTCGGAGCCGCTGACCGTGCACGTCGAGACCGAAGGCGGCGAGGAGCGGATCACCGCTCAGGCGGTGATCGATGCGTCCGGGACGTGGTCGAGCCCGAACCCGCTGGGCGGTGACGGCCTCCCGGCGGTCGGCGAACGTGCCGCGCAGGAGCGGATCAGCTACCAGGTGCCGGATGTCTCCGATGCGCAGGTCCGTGCTCGGTTCGCGGGCAAGCGCATCGCTGTGACCGGCAGTGGGCATTCGGCGCTGACCGCACTGGTCGCCTTCGCCGAATTGGCCGAGGAGGCGCCGGGCACCGAGATCGTGTGGGTGCTGCGGCGGGGCGGTTCGGGTGATGTGTTCGGTGGCGGTGAGGCCGATCAGCTGCCCAAGCGTGGGGCGCTGGGGCTGCGTGCCAAGCGGGCCGTCGAGGCCGGGTTCGTCCGCACCGTGACGGGTTTTCGTACGGCTGCGGTCGAGGCCGATGGGGACGGCCGGGTGGTGCTGACCTCGTTCGAGGGGAACACGACCGAGCCGGTCGATGAGGTCGTGGTGCTGACGGGCTTCCGCCCGGATCTGTCCTGGCTTTCGGAGGTCCGCTTGGACCTCGACCCGGTGCTGCAGGCGCCGACCGCGCTGGCACCGTTGGTCGACCCGAATGTCCACTCCTGCGGCACGGTCTACCCGCACGGGGCGAAGGAGCTGACGCATCCGGAGCCCGGGGTGTTCGTGGTCGGGATGAAGAGCTACGGCCGGGCACCGACGTTCCTGGCGATGACCGGTTACGAGCAGGTCCGCAGCGTGGCCGCCGCGATCGTCGGCGACACCGAGTCGGCCGAGCGGGTGGAGCTCGTCCTGCCGGAAACCGGGGTGTGCGGCGGGGCCGGGCTGTTCGACGAGCCCGAGGCCGAGCAGGGCGGTGGTTGCTGCGCTGCTCCGCCGCAGACGGTCGAGCTGGCAGCGCCCGGAGCCGCTGAGCGCTGACCGAGCATGCCGTCCGAATCGTTGGCGACCGCCGCCGCACCGCCCGTCGACGCGGTGCGGCGGCGTCGCGCGCTCGTCGCCCTGTGCCTCACCGAGATCACCAGCTGGGGCGTGCTGTACTACGCCTTCCCGGTGCTGGCACCGGGGATCACGCGGGAGTCCGGCTGGTCGTTGCCGGCTGTGACGTGGGCGTTCTCGGCCAGCCAGATCGTGTCCGCCGTGGCCGGAATCGCGGTCGGGCGGTGGCTGGATCGCCGCGGCCCGCGGGCGGTGATGACCGCCGGATCGGTGCTGGCCGTACCCGCGGTGCTCGGGATCGCTCACGCTCCGAGCTACGGGTGGTTCCTGCTGGCCTGGGCGGTCGCCGGGCTGGCGATGGCGGCGACGTTCTACCCGCCCGCCTTCGCCGCGCTGACCCGCTGGTACGGACCCGACCGGGTTGGTGCGCTGACCGCGCTGACCCTGGTGGCGGGTCTGGCCAGCACGGTGTTCGCGCCACTGACCGCAGCCTTGAACGACCACCTCGATTGGCGCGGCACCTACGTGGTGCTCGCGGTGATCCTCGGGGTCATCACGATTCCCCTGCACGCCGGGCTGCGACTGCCGTGGCCCCGGGACGGGCACGCCGAGCACGCGTCAGCCAACGGGCGTGCCGTCGAGATCGCGCGCAGCCGCCCGTTCCTGGCGCTGTTGGCCACGATGGCCCTCGGCGGTTTCGGCGTGTACGCGGTGGTGATCAACCAGGTTCCGCTGCTGACCGAACGCGGGTTTGACTCGCAGCTGGCGGCATGGGCGCTCGGACTCGGTGGTGTGGGCCAGGTCCTGGGACGCCTCGGTTACGCGCCTCTTCAACGGTGCACCGGAGCGCGCGGTCGCACGGTGGTCATCCTCGCGGCGTGTGCGGTGACCACTGTGGTGCTGGGCGTGGTTCCGGGCCCGGCCGGGTTGTTGATCGCCGCGGCGATGCTGGTCGGCATGGCGCGGGGCGTGTTCACCCTCTTGCAGGCCACCGCGGTCAGCGACCGGTGGGGCACGGCCGCTTATGGGAGGTTGAGCGGGATCCTGTCCGCGCCGCTGATGATCGCCATTGCGCTTGCGCCGTGGGGCGGCTCGGCCATCGCCGCGGCCCTGGGCGGGTTCCCCGCCTTGTTCCTCGTGCTGGGGGGCATGACCGCTGCGAGCGGAGTGCTCGCACTGGCCACCCGTCCCGCTTTTGTCGCGCGATCGTGACGTGCTCAGTTGGCGGCCTCGGGCGGTGCGAGTCGCTGTGCGATCTCGGCGACCGCTGGTTTCGCGGTTCGCGCGGCCCCGACCAGGGTCGCCGAGGCCCACCCGGTCCAGTCTCCGTAGCCCAGCAGGTACAGGCGTGGTTCTTCGACGCTGCGCCCACCGTCGGTGGGGACGGTTCCGTCCTCGGTGCGCAGGCCCAGCGGCGCGAGGTGACGCAGTGCGGGGTGGAAACCGGTGCACCAGATGATCGCATCGCAGGCGAGTTCGCTGCCGTCGTCCCAGGCGATGCCGCGTTCGGTGAGCCGGTCGAACATCGGCTGGGCGTGCAGGACTCCGCGGTCACGGGCCTCGAGCACGCTCGGGATCATCACGATGTCGCCGAGCTGCCCGGGCCCACCCTCGTCGGGCAGTCCCGCGCGGCGCGCGGCGTCGCGCTGGGTGGCCACGTCGAACAGGACCCGGCCGTCGACGTCGTCGGGCATGAACCGCGGCGGCCGGTGAGCGACCCAGGTCGTGGTGGCCACAGTGGACACCTCGGCGAGGATCTGGGCCGCGGAGTTGCCGCCGCCCACGATTACGACGTGCTGGTCGGCGAACTCCTTCGGGCACCGGTAGGAGTCGGTGTGCAGCTGTCGCCCGGCGAAGACCTCGCGGCCGGGCGAGGAGGGCAGGTGCGGCTCGCTCCAGGTCCCGGTGGCGCTGACGACGATCCGCGCCCGCCAGACCCCTCGGTCAGTCTCCACGGCCAGCCCCTCACCGGCATCGCGGACACCGTCGACGCGCACAGGCCGCTGCACCGGCAGCTGGTAGCGCCGCTCGTACTCGGCGAGGTAGCCCACGACGTGGTCGGCGGTGGGGAACTCCTCGCCGGGTTGCCGGGGCATCCACCACCCGGGAAGCGGGCTGTACTCGGCGGGCGAGAACAGGCGCAACGAGTCCCAGTAGTGCCGCCAGGCGCCACCGGGTTCGGGCTGGTCGTCGAGGATGACGAAATCCAGCTTCGCTCGCCGGAGGAAGTACCCGGCGGCGAGCCCTGCCTGCCCACCGCCGATCACCACCACATCCCGGTCCTCGGGCACCACGACCTCCTGACATGCTTGAACACCAACCGGCAGCCCGTGACCACGCGGCAGCGCGGCGAGGCGCGGCTCACAGTGCGACGGGAAACCCACCTTCGAGCTTGCGTTTCTATATAGATGGATGTCAAGTTAGACGTATGCCGAAACAAGACGTGCTGATCACCTCGCGGGACGAGGCCGAGCCGTGCGCCTCGACCGTGATGCGGGAGCCGCTGACCGTCGATCAGGCCGCCGACCTCGCCAAGGTGTTCAAGGCCATCGGGGAGCCGGTGCGGCTGCGCCTGGTGTCGCTGATCGCCTCCCACGCCGGCGGCGAGGCCTGCGTGTGCGACCTCACCGATACGTTCGACCTGTCCGGGCCGACGATTTCGCACCACCTCAAGGTGCTGCGCGAGGCCGGGATCATCGAGGGCGACCGGCGCGGCACGTGGATCTACTACCGCGTCAATCCCGACACGTTGCGGCTCTTGTCGGAAACGTTGGCGCCGGCTCACGACGTGGCGGTGACGGCATGACTCAGACGCAGGACAACGCCGTGGTGGCGAAGCTGTCCACACTGGACCGGTTCCTGCCGGTGTGGATCGGTGCCGCGATGATCGTCGGCCTGCTGGCCGGTCGCTGGATCCCCGGACTCGGTCCGGTGCTGGACACCGTGGCGATCGACGGGGTGTCCCTGCCGATCGCGCTTGGCCTGCTGGTGATGATGTACCCGGTGCTGGCCAAGGTGCGCTACGACCGGCTGGACACCGTCACCGGCGACAAGCGCCTGATGATCTCCTCGCTGGTGCTGAACTGGGTGCTGGGCCCGGCACTCATGTTCGCGCTGGCCTGGATCTTCCTGCCCGACCTCCCGGAGTACCGCACCGGCCTGATCATCGTCGGGTTGGCGCGCTGCATCGCGATGGTCATCATCTGGAACGACCTGGCCTGCGGGGACCGCGAGGCGGCGGCCGTGCTGGTCGCGCTCAACTCGGTGTTCCAGGTGATCGCGTTCGCCGGGCTGGGTTGGTTCTACCTGTCGGTGCTGCCCGGATGGCTGGGTCTGGACCAGGTGGGGCTAGAGGTCTCGGCTTGGGAGATCGCCAAGAACGTGCTGATCTTCCTCGGCATCCCGCTCGTGGCCGGTTACCTCACGCGGAAATTCGGGGAACGGGCGAAGGGACGCGAGTGGTACGAGTCGCGGTTCCTGCCCAAGATCGGTCCCGTCGCGTTGTACGGCCTGTTGTTCACCATCGTGATCCTCTTCGCGTTGCAGGGCGAGGCCATCACCTCCAACCCCCTGGATGTCGTGCGCATCGCGCTGCCGCTGCTGGCCTACTTCGCGGTGATGTGGGCCGGTTCCTTCGCGCTCGGCAAGGCCATCGGCCTGAACTACGAGCGCTCCGCGACCCTGTCGTTCACCGCCGCCGGCAACAACTTCGAGCTCGCCATCGCCGTGGCGATCGCGACCTTCGGCGTCACCAGCGGCCAGGCCCTGGCCGGTGTCGTGGGCCCGTTGATCGAGGTGCCGGTCCTGGTCGGCCTGGTCTACGTCTCGCTGGCGCTGCGCAACCGCTTCACCCCCACCTCCGCGGAGGCCGACCATGTCCACACGCCACCACGACACTGAGGAATACCGGCCGACCGATGCCCAGGTCGCCGAGCTGCTCGATCACGCAGCCTCCGACCTGCACGCCCGGTTCGAAGGCGTCTTCTCGACCGAAACGATCCACGCGGTGCTCGCCGAGACCTATTGGGAGCTGGACGAAACCGCGCGCGTACACACCCACCTGACCACCCTGGCCACCCGCTACGCCCGCGAGCGGCTGGCCGACATCGCCCAAAGCCGAGGAATCCCCGTGCCTTCCACGCCCGAAGTCCTGTTCGTCTGCGTCCACAACGCCGGACGCTCCCAGATGGCCGCAGCCCTGCTGCACCACCACGCGCAAGGTCGCGTCGCCGTCCGCTCGGCCGGGTCGGCCCCGGCCGAGGCGGTCAATCCCGCCGTGGTCGAGGTCATGGACGAGCTCGGCCTGGACCTGTCGCAGGAGTTCCCGAAGAAGCTCACCACCGACGCCGTCGAAGCCGCCGACGTCGTCATCACGATGGGCTGCGGCGACGCTTGCCCGGTGTTCCCGGGCAAGCGCTACCTCGACTGGGAACTCGCAGACCCCGCCGGACAGGGAGTCGAGGCCGTCCGGCCGATCCGCGACGACATCGACCGCCGCGTGCGTGCCCTGCTGGCCGAGCTCGTTCCGGAGACCGCGCAGTGAGCGACGTCCGCAACGTGATCATCGTCGGTTCCGGTCCTAAGTCGGGGGTGAATGGTTCGAAGCTCAGTGATGCCCAGGTTTGGCGAATCTGCTGCATGGCGGGCACAAATAGCTCGTTGTCTTGTTTTTGGTTGGTGTCGAGGTCGATGGGGAAGGGGTATACGGCGACGAGCCGGGGTTCGTCGCAGATCCATCGCAGGATGCGGGCGGTGGGAAGTCGTCCGACGCCGCCGAGTCCGCGCCATGCTGGTGCGAGTCGTATGCGGTCGAGTATCACGACTTGGTTGCCGCCGGGTTCGAGTCTTTCTTCGAGGTCGTCGGTGAGTTCGACCCAGCCGAACTGATCACGTTCTCCGAATAGCGGGATGAAGTGGGCATCGTCCTGGCTGCGCGCATCGAGGGCTTCGAAGACATCGTCGACTTGGGTCAGGTCGATCGTGGTCCCGGTCGCGGTGAGGATGGTGAGATCCAGGCCTTCTTCATGGCCCATCGGGGCGGTGGACAGCGCGATGCCCTCGGTTGTGTACCAGGCTGGGCCAGATTCGGATCTGGGTATGTCGTCCTCGGGGAGGGCGTAGATGCTGGCCGAGGCCGACCAGTCCATCACTCCTGGATCAGTGAGATCGAACCCGGCCAGGGAGGCTCTCCCGCTGATGTGCAGGCGGTCACCGAAGGTGATGGCGAAGGCGTCGAGGACTGGCTTCCAACGCATCGTCCATCGGGTGTGGCCGGCTCCGGTGGGGTCCAGGCTGCGGGTCACAAGATACAGGCATTTCAGCGCTGCCTGTTCGTTGGGGAAATGTCCTCGCGCGCGGACCGCTCGGCGATAGCGAGCGTTGAGTGATTCGATTGCCTTGGTGGAGCACAGCACTTTCCGGATCTCCACGTCGTAGGAGAGGAACGGCGTGAAATTTTCCCAGGCGTTGCGCCACAACCGGATCATGGCTCGGTACTGCTTGCCCCATTTTCATCGAGATCGCCAAGAGCGACCAGTGCCGCGTCCGGGTTCGGTGCGGTGTAGATCGGTTTGATGTCCTTTTTGACCTCGTCCCATTTCTGCCGGGGAACGAGCCGGAAGGTGTTGCGGATCAAATGGACGATGCAGGTCTGGACGATGGTGTGCGGCCGCCACACCGATGCGACGGAATCCGGGAGTCCTTTCAGGCCATCACAGACGCAGAAGAAGACATCGGTGATGCCGCGATTTTTCAGATCCATCAGGACCGACAGCCAGAACTTCGCGCCCTCGCCGCCGGTGCCCATCCACAGTCCCAGCACGTCCTTCCAGCCGTCCACGGTGACCCCGATCGCGGCGTAGACGGGCTGGTTGGCCACCTGGCCGTCCCGGACCTTGACCACGACGGCGTCGATGAAGATCGCGGCGTAAACCGAATCCAGCGGACGGTCGCGCCAGTCCTCCATCTCCCGTACGACCGTGTCGGTAATACGGGAGATCGTGTCCTTGGACACCGACGCCCCGTAGATTTCCGCGAAATGCGCGGAAATCTCCCCGGTGGTCAATCCCTTCGCATACAGTGACAACACCACCTCGTCCACACTGCTGAGACGCCGCTGCCGCTTTCGCACGATCCGCGGCTCAAACGTCCCTTCATGATCCCGCGGAACCGTGATCTCGACCGCGCCGGCCGCATCGGAAATCACGGTCTTCGGCCGGGAACCGTTGCGCACATTCGCTGAATCCCGGCCCGAGTCGGCACGGTTTTTCTCGTGCCCGAGGTGCTCGGTCAGTTCCTCGTTCAACGCTGTTTCCAACACATTCTTGGTGAACAGCTTCAGGAGCCCATCGGGACCGGTCAAATCCAGGCCCTTGTCCTTGGCCATCGCCACCATCTCGGCCACAGCGGCCTGCTCAGGAGACAACGTTCGATCCGACTTGCCGATCTTCTTCCGGTCTGCGCTCACAGCGTCAGAGCTCATCACTCACAGTGCCCATCCCGCCGGACCCACATCCGGCGCGTCAGGTCGGAAACACCGTTACCCCAACAGTCCAACCTCGCGTGCAGCGGCTCCGTTTAGAAACCATCCCAGGTTGTGTAAAGCCGGATGTGTCGTCGATCTGCGCGTCAGAAAGCTGCGTCGGCGCATGCGACCGCCGTGGGCGGTTCAGCTCGTTACTGAGCATCGACCTCTTGCGAGATCGTGTCGCGACCAAAACAGGCGAGTGCGGAAGTACGATCAACCGTGCTGGTCCCTCCCACCGCTGGCTAGGAGTGCACTTATGCATCTGTCTCGCCGTAGTCTCGTCGCGGGCATTGGCGCCTTGGCTTCCGTCTCTGCGGTTGGCTCCGCTCATGCACAGTCGCCGGAGATCCGGTCGCCGCGCCCGCTAACCGGTAAGGAACCTGACGAGGTCGCTCGCGATGAGTCGTTCTGGCGGCAGGTCGCGCGGCAGTATCGCGTCAGCGCCGACTTCCTCAACTTGGAGAACGGTTACTACGGAATCATGTCCGATCCGGTTCGGCATACCTACCACGAGAACGTCGACCGGCTCAACGAGCTCAATTCCTATCTCCTTCGTACTACCTACAAGTCGGACGCTGACAAGATCCGGGCGCGGATCGCCAGCATGCTGGGGGCCCGCGAGGACGAGCTTGCGTTGACGCAAAGCGGCACCGAAGCGCTGCAGAACCTCATCAGCGGCTACCGGGATCTACGTCCCGGTGACGCAGTCATGTATGCAAACCTCGACTACCCGGACATGCAAGACGCGATGGATTGGCTGAAGCAACGCCGTGGAGTCGAGGTGGTGACGTTCGAACTTCCCGAACCGCCTACACAGCAGGCTGTTCTCGATGCGTACGCTTCGGCTCTTCGAAACCACCCGAGAACGAAGTTGCTGCTGCTGAGCCACGTGAACAACCGCACCGGTCTCGCCACGCCGGTTCGGGAGATCGTCAGTATGGCGCGTGAGCACGGTGTCGATGTGATCGTGGATGCCGCCCATTCGTGGGGTCAACTGGACTTCAGGATCGAGGACCTCGGTGCGGACTTCGTGGGTTTCTCCCTGCACAAGTGGATAGGGGCGCCCCTCGGTACTGGCTTCCTTTACATCCGCAAGGAGCGCTTGGGCTCGATCGACGTCCTCTTCGAGGACGAGTCGTACCCAGCCGATGACATCAAGTCGCGGGTTGTGTCCGGAACCCGGGACGTGGCCTCGATGCTCTCGGTGCCGGCTGCGCTGGACTACCACGAACGTCTTGGCGGAGCTGCGGTCAAGCAGGCCCGACTGCGGTACCTGAGGGACTGCTGGGTCGATGCGGTCTCCGACCTCCCCAACATGGAGATCTTGACTCCCGCAGACCCAACGATGCACGGCGGGATCACGAGTTTCCGCATCACCGGACGCACGTCCGAAAAGGACAACGAGAAGATCGCGAAGTACCTCTTCGACCGACACCGGATCTTCGTGGTGGACAAGGACGGTCCGGCCCGGGGCGGTTGCGTCCGGGTGACTCCCGGGTTGTACACGCTGCGCGAGCACGTGGACCTCTTCGGAGCTGCTCTGCGCGATGTCGCAGAGCACTTCCGCATCTGACCCGGTTTAGCGCAAAAGGATGCCCATTGATTCGGGTGGGCGTGGTGCTGGATGTCGTCGGCAGTCTTGGCCCAGCCGGTGGGCGGATGCCGTAGAAATCCTCGCAACATGGGGAGTATTGCGACGATCTCAAGCCGTGCCTCGACCAGCTGGTCGACTGTCGGTGCGCCTGCGGGGGCCCGGGTAGACCCGGCAGGTCAGCCCGCAGCTCTCGGCTGCGGCTGGGAAGGGATCGTGTCCCTCGATGTGGATGGTCGGCGAACCGGGGAAGTTGAGCGCTTGGGCTTCCTGGTCTGTTTCGACGGCAATGAGCCGGACCTTCACATCGGATCGGCATGCAACAGCAAGGGCCTGGCTGAGTCGTTCGTGTGCGAGATGCCAGTTCGGACGCGCGGCGAAGTAGAGCAGTTCGATGTTCATAGCACCATGGTGCCTCCGGTTCAGACAGCAGCGGCGAGAAATGGAACAGACGCTGGGCTGGGGTGTGCCAGCCCAGCGTGGGTGCCCTGGAACTCGGCGGCAACGGCGTCGAGGTACTCGCAGCCTCTGAACGCTGGGTCCGTGTCTTCCGAAGTACTGGCAGCACGTCCCCAGGGTGCGGAACTTGCCACACGCGGCGAGCCTGCCCATTAGCGCAGTTGTGGCCATTCCACGGTCAGTAACGGTGCTCGCTCACCCTGTCTGGTCTGTGCGAACCGTTCTGGCGCGCGGAGCTCCGGGGGCTGATGTGGATGGGCAGGGTTTGCTCTGCGGTGAGGTTGAGTTCACCGCTCATTTGCCGGAGCACAGGCGAGTGCCTGTTCGCCGGAGACGCGTCGGTAGTGGTGTCTTCGCTGGCGGTTTCGGTTCGGGCTGCCCGGAGGCAGCACAGGGCGGCCACCGCGCACGAGCCGCCCATGATCGCGATCGAGACCGGCGTGGGGAAGACGAGGGCCATGGGTCCGGCGAGTAGGGGGCCGGCTGACTGGCCTGCGAGTAGGAAGCTGTTGGCGGTGCCGACGTAGCCGCTTCGGCGTTCCGAAGGGGCGTGTCGGCTGAAGTGGAAGAACAGCGACTGGGCTAGCGCGGCGAAACTGGCTCCTTGCAACAGTCGCAGCACGATCAGCCCGGCGGTGCCGAGTGGGAGTGCCTGGGCGGCGATGCTGACCGCGCTCACGGCTGAGGCGATGGCCAGGGCGTGTATCGGCCGCTGGACGCGGTCGTTGTGCTGGCCCCACCAGAAGGAGGCGATCAGGGTGGCGCCCCAGGTCAGGGACTGGAAGATACCGACCCACAGCCCGGCCTGGCCGGGGGTGACGCTCTGCTGCACGTGTTCGGCGAAGACGGGGATCAGCCCGTAGACACCGAAGTAGGCCCCGGCCGCGGCCACTGCCAGTGGTACCGCGCCCGGGACTTGCCAGAACCCCGTCCGCCGGGCACGGGCGCCCGGAGCGGTCTGGGCATGTGCTGGCGCGGGTTGGGAGGCGCGTGGTTCGCGCAGCCCGAGCGCGCATGCCGCGGCGAGCACGGCGGCCAGCGCGGCGATGGCCAGCATAAGGCTGTTGAGCTCGCCGGCCCCGATGAGGGCGCCGCCCAGCAGTGGTCCGGTCAGGGAGCCGGCGGCGGTCGCGCTGAACGACTTGCCCAGCGCCGAGCCGCGTTTGTTCCCGGGCCCGGCGGCGCTGGCGAAGGCCTGCGCCGCTTCGACGACACCGCCGAGACTGCCCTGCAGCAGCCGTCCGACCACCAGCATGAGCGGGTTGCCTGCGGTGGCCATGACCAGCATGGAGATCGCCAGTCCCACCAGGGCGCGCACGACCATCCAGTGCCGTCCGATCTTGTCGCCGAGGCGACCCCACAGGGGGGTCGCCACGGTCAACGCCAGTGCGGGGGCGGCGATGGCCACCCCCGCCCAGGTCTGGATCTCGGCCGTGCCGGTCAGGCCCATGTCCTCGACGTAGAAGGGCATGATCGGGACCAGCATCATCAACCCGGCGGTGTTGATGAACTGGCTGGCCCACAGCAGCACGAGGTTGCGTCGTTGGACGCGGTCGGTGGTGCTCACGGATCCTCCGCCAGCTCGGCTCCGCTCGCATCGCACTTGAGTTTCTCGGTCCAGGCGTCGTCGTAGACCGTGTCGAGGTAGCGCTCGCCGCGATCGGGCAGCCACGTGACTACCCGTGCGGGGTCGGGCAGGCGCTCCAGCAGTTCCCCCAGCGCGGAAATCACCGCGCCGGAAGACCCGCCGGCCAGGAGACCCTCGGTCTCGACCAGCCGTCGGCAGCCGGCAGCCGAGCCGGGATCGGCGACGTGGATGACGTCGTCGATCTCCTCCGGCTTGAAGATCTCGGGCACACGGCTGGCGCCGAATCCCGGGATGCGTCGTTTCGCCGGCGGTGTCCCGAAGATCACCGAGCCCACCGCGTCGACCGCCACGACCCGCAGGTCCGGGTTGGCCTCGCGCAGCCGCCGTGCCGTTCCTTGCAGCGATCCGGTGGTGGACACCGGAGCGACGAGGTAGTCGATGGGGCCGTCGACCTGCTGCAGGATCTCGGCACCGAGCGTGTCGTAGTAGGCCCGCCAGTTGCGTTCGTTGGCGTACTGGTTGATCCAGACCACGCCGGGGTCGGCTTCGGCGTACTCCCTTGCCCGGCGCACACGGGTGTGCAGGTAGCCCCCCGCCTCGTCGGGCTCGGTCACCATGTCCACATCAGCCCCGAACAACTCCAGCAGCCGCAGGTTCGTCGGCGAGGTGTTCGGATCCACCACCGCGGTAAACGACAACCCGTGCATGCGGGCGGCGGCCGCCAGGGCCACGCCGAGGTTGCCCGAGGTGCTCTCCACCAGCCGCATGCCGGGTGCCAGCGCCCCCTCGCGCACGCCCTGCTCGACGATGTAGCGGGCGGGGCGGTCTTTCATGCTCCCGCACGGGTTGAGCATTTCCAGCTTGGCCAAGACCTCGGTCTCGGAGTGGGGGAAGCACCGCCGCAACCGCACCAGCGGGGTGGAACCGACACAGTCCAGTACAGAATCGTATGTCACTGCAAACCTCCCGGTGGCCCCACGGCGCACGCGCGTGGGGACTCAGCCGTGTTCACGAAATTGAGACCAACCGCTCTCAACAGCGGAAGGTGAATAACAGGAGAATTTCCGACAAGAGCCGCGCAACGTGCGGGCGAGCAATACCTGCCCTAAAGTCGGAGAAAACTGAGAACAGGCGAATTTCCCTCAGGAAATATTCAGCTTGAATCTAGTGAGATATCAGCCTGCGATCGTGAATCAGGTTCGTGACACGCCCAGGGTGAGAAGCAAGAGGAACCCGGCCAGAGCGCGGGGTGGTCGTGCCGACCACCACCGAGCACGTGCTCGTGTACCCAGGCTCACGACACCCACAAAGGTGATCAGCAACGCGCCGAGAAAACCAAGTACATCGCTTTGACCAGAGGTGAAGCGCTTCGCCATGTCCATGACCTGCGTACCTGCGTTGTGGCACACAGGGCCTGGGCTCGTTCCATGGTCGTCGCCCTCCTGAGTCGAAGGACTTTGCGCCTTCGTGTCAGGGGCGCTTGATGCCGGCGTGTCGGCACTAGGTGTCGGGGCTGCTGCAGCGGTGGCGACAGCGGTCGAACCGCTTCCCGCGCCCGTGGCTGCCTGCGCATGCGAATGGTGTGGCAGCAACACGCACATCAGAAGAACTGAAAGGGCAAGCATCGCGAGGAGCCTGATGCTCTCGCTCGTCCGCTCGAATGCCCTCAGCATGCCCCCACATTAGCAATGCCATTTCGGTCCTTGGCGGGGCATGCTTCTTGTCACCCTTTATGGGTTCTCGTTCAGATGACGTGTCCCACAAGCAGGGTTTCGAATAGCAAGTTCTGTCATCTGCATCGGGGGCGCGCCGCGTAGCCCGAAGCAAGGTCATGTCACGGAAACCGCTGTAGTCGAACCTCCTGAATGCCGTGGCACGTGGATGCGGGCGCTTTTCGCTGGGCTCAGCGCACCCGGCTCAGACGGTTTCATCGGCCACGGTAGGTGCACACGGCTTTGACGCGGGTGCTAGCAGCCGTCGCTGTTGCCGCGGTCGCTGGGTTTGCCGACGATGACTGGCTGCCACGTGCCGGCCGCGAGGACGGGGGAGGTTCCGGGCAGTGGCCGGGTACGGGCGGCGCGGATGGTGTTGCCGATGACGAGGACCTCGGCGAGTTCGTGTGATTCTCGTCCTCAGAGGTGATCCTGTGTCTGCGGTTCTGCGATCAGATCGGAAGATTGATGCCCGCCAACGGGATGCGAAGCCATGCCAGCATCGCCCCCCATAGTCCGCTGAGCAGCAGTGCCCCGACGACGAGCAGGAGTACCCTGAAGACGACGGTGAATCCGGCGATGAACAGTGGTGTGACAAGAAGAAGGCGCCCTCGCTGCCCGTGTGGCTTCCCGTCGTCTCCCGTAGTACCGGAGTGCTGCGTCCCGGCGAGTCCGGCCAGGCAGGCCAGGTAGCCGGGCACCAGCGGAAGCTTCCGCGACGGTCGTGATCCTCGGCGTATCGGATTCCTTGCTGCGCAACGAACTCCCGCGAGAAGGGACAGGCCCACGGCGATCAGCAGCGGCCCGGTGATCACGAACTCGGTCATCGCTGCGCTGGGCGGGATACTCGCGCTCGTTTTCGGCTCGTTGCTGCTAAGTACCCGAGAGCCAGGCTCATGGCATAGGTAGTCAGGGCAGGCCTCAGCTCTGACCGTCGCCGATACGAGTTGGATCTGTCAAAGGTAGCTGCGGCTCAGCATGCCAACCCGAATGGGCAGGCGTTCCAGGCGCCGCCGAAGTACGTAGAGCTCACGGCGAGCAGGAACGGGAGGCTCATGCTGGTGATGGCGGTGGGCGCGACCAGGCTTGAACGTTCTTGCCGCCCGCCGGAGTCGTCGAGAAGTCGGCTGATGCGAGCGGGCGTGGCGATCGCTGTCGCGGCCAATGTTGATGTCGGCGAGGGTGAGGGCGTCCCGAGGGTGAGGAGCGCTTCGGCGAGGGCGAGCCGGTCGGTGCGGTGGGAAGCGGTGTCGTCGGCGGTGTATTCGACGAGCCGGGTCACGTCGCAGGCCGCGTGTTGCAGCGCGCGGAGTGGGAGGAGCTGTGCGGGGAGGGTGCCCACTGCGATGATTAGCGCGTGCCGTCCCCGGAGGTGGGCTCGTTCGTGGGCGAGAACCGACTGGAGCTGGGCGGGCGTCAGCCGGTCGAGAGCGGCGGTGGTAAGCACGACATGACCATGCCCGCCGGGTACGCAGTATGCGGTGGGACGGTGGTCGTCGAGCACGACCGCACCGAGGCTGTCGTCGGTGCGTCCGAGCAGACGCAACGTTTGCCGGTACTCATAGCGCCGCCGGGTTGTGCGCCACCACTGCCGGACGAGCATGTGGACGAACCGCACCGCACCCGCTATGAGCCCAGTAAGGCTGAGCGCCGCCACCAGCGTGGCGGGAACTCCGAGGCTGCCGCCCAGGGCTTGCAGGCACAGAGCGGTTGCTCGGTAGAGCTGATCGGCAGAACTAGGAAGCTGCAAACACAAAGCCAGGACAGCCAGCGCCACCGACAGCACGAGTGACCAGGCAACCGCGATCCACGCGGCCAAGCCCCACTCCGGCGCGTGCTCGACCCACCGGGCCTGACGGAGACGAGGTGCGACGATCCCAGCAAGCAACGCGGCGTAGGCCAGCAAGACCGTTGAGGCGATCATGCGTCGTTCTCCCGGCGTTGCTTGGCGTGCTCGATGGCCTCACGCAGTTGGTCGACGTCGCGGGGGTCCATCGTCTCGACAAAGCGCAGCAGCGCGGCGTCGCGGTCGGGACTGGAGGCCAGGGCCTGGTCCATGAGCTGAGCTGTGTAAGCTTCCCGGCTCATGGTGGGCCGGTAGTGGTAGGCGCGGCCATGTTTGGTGCGTTGCAGCCAGCCTTTGCGGTAGAGAATTTCCATCACCGTCTGAACGGTGGTGTAGGCCGCCGCTCGGTCGGGTTGGAGGGCGTCGACCACGGCGCGGACGGTCAGCGATTCCGATGCCGACCAGACCCGCTCCATGATCGCGGCTTCGAGTTCCCCAAAGCGGTGCACCCGACCTCCTCCCACGTAGCTGCTGCTGTCCGAGGGTAGCTGTCCCGTTTCCCGGCTCGGCACACGCTGCCGTCCCCCCCGAGTTCACTGTTCGTCGACCTACCCACCGTGCGACGGGTTATCGGATGCGGCGAGGCTTGATCGGCGGGGCCATAGGTCAAGGTGATGTGTTGCTGCGGTCGCAGCGCGATCTCAGCGGGATCGCCCGGGACGGGGACGCCGTTGACGAACGCGCGCCCGTCCGCCTCGGGGGTGGTGGTCAGGCCGCCGATCCGGTCGGCGTCGAGTGCGGCCATTCGTCGAACAGCTGCCCGAGCGTGTAGCGCAGCCACGCCTCAGCCGCCTCGATATGCACGCGTCACCCGACGCGTCATGGGTGTGCAGCGGCGACATCGCCCCGGTTGCAGTGCTCATACCGATATTCGCCGGAACACGCATAGGTCGGTCGCTGACCAGGATCGTCAGCTTCGGGTGGTACTGCTCCACGACCTGCCCCATCGGCGGCACCGGCAGTCTAGCGACCCGGTCGCCCGGGCCCGCCGCGGCGGGAGCCGACACGGCGGCAGCGAGGTACGGGCGACCCCGTTACTGGGAGGCCCCGCCGGAGCGGAGCTGTCTTCGCCAGCACCGGCGCAGGACGCCAGGCCAGCGGCCGCACCCACAGCTAACAGCGTGTCGATCGCGATCCGTAGACGCTTACTCCACGCCGTCCCGCGGCTGGACCGCGAGTGGATGCGCACTGTCATCGGCTTCCTCACCGAGTGCATCCCGAAAGGGGCGGTCTGGTTGCCATCGCCACCCGCACCCACCATACAACCAAACTACTAAGTAGTTTAGGTTTGTGCTGGTCCTACTTCGCCTCACCCCGGGAGATCGCACATGACGGGCGCCGTCGCCGAAATCGATGCCCAACCACTGACCCAGCACTGCGGTGAGCCGTGGAGCCGCGGGGAGCACGCCTGCTTGGGCATCAGCCCGTTCAACAGCTACTTCTCCACCGAACGCATCGCCGCACTCGCCCAGTGGGCACTGACACGCTTTTCCCAGGTGCACCTCTTCGTTCCTGACCAGGCCGCCGCTTACACGTTGGAGGCGCTGGGGTACTCACCGGAAAGGGCCGCGCACAAGGCGCACCGGCAGGCGCGCTACCTGCGTAACAAGATCGAACGCGCGCTGGAACGTGTGGGAGTTCCCGGCGGCGGCGTGATGCTGGATGCGCAGGCCGTAGAAGGAAACGAGCGCTACACAAGCCTGCGTGAACAGGCTTACGCCCAGTTCGAGGCTGACTCGGCCTTTCGTCGTGCGTGTCTGGACGCGTCCCGATGGGTGCTGTCCACGCGAACCCTTGACGGCGAGCCGACCGAGGATCAACTGCGCTCGGCCGTGCGCTACTTCCTCGCTGAACTCCCACTCTTCCAGGACACCCCCGGCATTGTCGGCGTGGACTCCTCGGTGTTCTGCTACCACCAGCCCCCGGCGTTCCTGCACACGTTGTACCAACGCGAACTGTCCTGCTGGGTTCACCCCCGCCAAGGTTTCGCCACCGTGACCACTGCCCTGTGACATGAAACCGGGGCGTGCGCTGTATGTCTGTGCGTGCAGGCCGCGTGCACCTACTACTCCTTAGTCGATGCGTCTCGGGTGGTTGCCGGCATCTATCGAGCAACGGGTGTGACTCGTGAGGAGTCGGCCGAGCTGCGTGAACTGCGTAAACGCAACCGGCTGCTGGAGCAGGAGAACGAGGTCCTGCGCAAAGCCGCGGCCTATCTCGCGCAGGGCAGCCTGCCGGGAAAATAGCCTTCCCGCTCGTCCGTGACCTGGCCGCCACCGACGCTCGGATCAGGGTGCCGGTGCCGGTGCCGGTGGCGGTGACGTGCAGGGTGCTCGGGATCTCCCGGCAGGCCTACTACCAGTGGGAGTCCAACCCGATCTCGCAATGCGACTGGGACGACGCCCATTTGATCAACGCCGCGCTGGAAATCCACGCCGATGATCCGACCGAGGGGTATCGGTTCGTCGCCGACGAACTCGCCCGGCGTGGCTTCACCGTCTCGGAGAACCGGGTGTGGCGGATCTGCTCCATGCAGAAGATCTTCTCTTTGCATGCCAAGAAAAAGGGGCGGAACCCGAAAGCCGGCCCGCCGGTGCACGACGACCTCGTCGGACGCGCGTTCACCGCCTCGACGCCGAACGTCATCTGGCTTACCGACCTCACCGAGCAGGAGCTCCGCCTAGCGATCGTGTCCTGGATCGAGACCAAGTACCGTCGCCGGCGGCGACAACGCCGCCTCGGCAAGATTCTCGATTCTCTGTTCGTGCGCAGCGTACCTTTTGGAACCTGGCGCCCGAAAGAGCAGGACTGCCAGGGCATGCTCGGGGAAGAGGAAGAGTGTCTGTCAGCGATGCTTGCCGATCTGGCGGGCGAGCCGATTACGATCGACTCAAGCAAAGCATAGTGGTCCGGGTCACGAATTCCGGAACCGGCCGCGATCGGCGCCAACGCAGATCGGATCTCTCCACCAGGTGCCCAGCCGCCCGCAGCAGTGACTGGTTCCGCCCTGGGGTGGGCTGTCCAAGGATTGGGCAGCCCACCCTTGGCTCTGGTGCTCATTGCGCTGCCGCCAGCACCGTTCCGGGTTGGCGGTGCAGGCGGATGTGGCGGGTGAGGACGCGGGCTCGTTTCGAGCCGATGCTGAGCTTTCGGCGGAGAGTGTCGGCGGAGATCGGACGTTGGTAGAGATTCCAGTGTTCGGCGTCGAGCCGGCGTGCCTCTTCGCGCAGGGGATCATCGTCCACGCCGTGCGATACCGCTAAGTCAGCGTCGGTGGTGCTGGAGCTGTGACCAGGGACGTTGGTCACGACGGTGCGCAGCGCTGGCACATCCTCAGCCTCCTCGGAAGTCTCCAGTGTCTGGCTGGCCCCGCCCGGGGCCGCCGATTCCGGCTGTGCTGTGTTGGGCTCCTCGGCCTCGGGAATGATCCCATTCGTTGTCTCCGCTCGGCGCCGCTTGAGTGCCTGGTTGAGCAGTTCGACCGAGAGCAGCAGCGCCAGCGGTGGGCAGGCGGCCACGGCTACGGAGAATGCGTTCAGCTCGGGGGCGGAGGCGATGTTGGCGCACAGCGAGAGCCCGATGCCGAGGGTGAACGACAGCCATGCCTTCCACTGCTCGGTTGCGCGATACCGGTGACCGGCCTTCCACAGTTCGATCGTCGCCATCGTCAGCAACCCATCGACAATGAGCGGCCAGAGCGTGGCGGTGGTCTCGTCGGCTCCGAACCGCAGGGCGAACTCGCGGCCGTGCCGGTAGGAGACGTATGCGGCGCCCAAGGCCACCAGCAGCGTGCACGCGCACTGCAGATGCAGTGATCGATCGGGGGCGGGGCTCGATGTGGATGGCGTGCTGTTCATCAGGTGTCACCCGCCCGGAGCAGTCCCTGGCTGGCGTGCAAACTGACGCGGCGCTCGTGCGGGCGTTGGTGCGCGGTTTCTGCAGTCACTTCCAGGCTTATCAGGCTCGTTTCTCCCGACAATCGGGGGTGAGTCAGGTGAGAAACCAAAGGGGCCTCCTCCAAGATCAAATGGCGATTTCGTGGCGACGGGAACGCGCGACAACGTGTCGGAACCCGTCGGAACTAGGAGGAAGGAGGGCCGCTGACCAGCGGCGGAGCGCGAACCTACTGGTTGTGAACCAGCGAGCGCTACCTTGACACGGTAGAGGTCACTGGTTCAATCCCAGTATCGCGCACCACCTCTCGCGGCAGGTCGACGTGGTTCGCCTGTCGGTCGGCGCTGTGACGCCGACTAGCGATCGTTCTGATCGCCTCTCGTTCGTTCTCCGCTCCGGCAGCCCCTTGGTCCTCTGTGGATGGTCGCTCGGCCGGTCATCGGTGGGGGCCGCGTGGTGGTCGGACGTCTTGCAGCACTGCGCAGGTGATGAGCAGGGCCATCACGATGAGCGCGGAGAGGGCGATGTCGACGAGGATCTCGGTGGTCATGATCGGCTCCCGGGGCGGGTGTCGCCGGCGCCGCTGCGGGCTCGCAGGCTGGTCGCGGTGACGGTCGCCAGGACCAGCACGATGACCAGCAGCGAGAGCGGCGTCGGAATCTGCGGCACTGCCGGCCAGACCGTGTGGGCCCAGTGCAGCACCAGCTTCACTCCGATGAAGGCGAGGATGATGGCCAGCCCGTGGTTGAGGTGGGTGAGCTTGGCCAGTGCCGTGACCAGCACGAAGTACAGGGCGCGCAGGCCCAGCAGGGCGAAGGCGTTGGTCGCGAACACCAGGTAGGGGTCCTCGGTGATGCCGTAGACGGCCGGTACCGAGTCGACGGCGAAGACCACGTCGGTGGCGAACACGGCCACCACCACGATCGTCAGCGGGGTCAGTGCGCGGCGACCGCCCTCGCGGACCGAGAGGCGGGTGCCGCGGTAGTCGTCGGTGACCGGCATCAGCCTGCGCAGCAGCCGGACCGAGCGCATCTGCGACACGTCGCGATCGAATCCCTCGCCGCTGATCGCCTCGCGCAGGATCTTCACGGCCGTGGCGAACAGGATCGCCCCGAACACCAGGAACGCCCAGGTCCCCGCCTGCAGCAGGGCGGCACCGGCCGCGATGAAGATCCCGCGCAGCACGAGCGCGCCGACGATGCCGTAGAGCAGCACCCGCTGCTGGAGCTGGGCCGGGACGGCGAAACCGGCCAGCAGCAGCATGAACACGAAGAGGTTGTCGACCGACAGAGACTTCTCCACCACGAACCCGGTGATGAACTCGATCGCCTGGGGGCCGCCGAAGATCGTCCACAACGCCGCGCCGAAGATCAGCGGTAACGCCAGGTAGAAGATCGACCAGCCCACGGCCTCGCGCATCGAGACCTCGTGCGGGCGGTGGGTCACGACGAAGTCCGCGATCAGCAGGACGAGCAGCACGCCGATGCTCGCCGCCCACAGCAGGGGCGTGCCGATCGATGCGGACGAGGCTGCCTGGGCGATCATGGGAGTCTCCTCGCGCGTCAGCGTTCGAGGTCTCCTTCGCCCTTCGGGGCGACTGCTCCGGGGACACCAGCGGGATGTCCGTCCTGACCGGCAACAGGCCTTCGGAAGTACTCCCCTCGCCCGCAGTATCGGGCAGCACCCGGCGCAACGCAGGAGGATCACGCAGCGGCGCGAAGTCAGGCCTCGGAGGTGGCGGCTCTGCGAAGATCCGTGCGTGACGAGCGCAGAAGCGAGCGCGGCCTACGGGCGGCGTTCCTCGGAGTACATCGACCTACTCGGCAAGATCGACGCGACGGCGTCGCGCGATCGCGATCTGATCGGCGCATGGGCGGCCGCGCAGGCCGGTCCGATCCTCGACGTCGGCTGCGGTCCGGGGCACTGGACGAACTGGCTGCGCGAGCAGGGCGTCGACGTCGAAGGCGTTGACCCGACGCCGGAATTCCTCGACCACGCCCGGAAATCCTTCCCGGACATCCGGTTCCGCGAAGCCACCGCTGAAGACCTCGGCGTCGGCGACTCCGTCCTGGCCGGGGTCCTCGCCTGGTACTCGCTGATCCACACGCCACCCGAGCGCATCCACCACGCGTTCGCCGAGTTCGCCCGCACCATCCGGCCCGGCGGCGGACTGCTCGTCGGCTTCTTCGAAGGCCCCGAGATCGAACCCTTCGACCACGCCGTCACCACCGGCTACTTCTGGCCGGTCGACGAGCTCGCCGACACGATCGAAGAAGCCGGTTTCACCGTCGTCGCCAGCGAAACCCGCACGGACGCAGGAGTCCGGCCCCACGGCGCCATCACAGCCACCCGGAGGGCCTGACCGGTGGTTTCCCATTTCGCGCGAAATTCGACATCCGAGTCCCTCGGCAGCGCCCTGAACTGGGCAGACACGCCCGGCCGCGTGGGCGGGTTCCCAATTTCGCGCGAAATTGGGAATCGCGTTGAAGTTCGAGCGAGGTCGTGCGGTTCTGTCAGGTTCCCTTGGCGGTGCTGGTCAGCGTTGGGTCGCTGATTCCGGTGAGTTGGGTGGAGAGGTCCCAGAGGCGCTTGGCGGCTTCGGGATCGCTGGCTTGGGCGCTGCGGCCGACGAGGGTGGGGTGGCCGTGCATCTCGTGGCGGCCGTCGGGGCCGACGTAGCTGCCGCCGGGCAGGTCCTGCGTCGCCGCGAAGAGGCTCGGCAGCGCGCCCATGCCGGGCTGCTGCGCGAGCAGGGCGCCGGCGATCCGGGCCGGGGTGGTCAGCAGGCGACTGCGTCCGTGGGTGCCGAGGTTGGAGGCCGTGTAGCCCGGGTGGGCTGCCAGGGTGCGCACGGAGGAGCCGCGTCGTTCCAGCCTGCGCTGGAGCTCCAGGACGAACAGCAGGTTCGCCAGCTTGGACTGGCCGTAGGCCGCGATCGGGCTGTACTCGCGGTGCTCGAAGTGCGGGTCCTCGAAGTCGATCGTGCCGGTGCCGAACCGGTGCGCTCCGGAGGCGAGCACGACGACGCGGTCGGTGATGTGCGGCAGCAGCAAGGTGGTCAGCGCGAAGTGACCCAGGTGGTTGGTCCCGAACTGCATCTCGAAGCCGTCGGCCGTGCGGGAGGGCGGGACCATCGCCACACCGGCGTTGTTGACCAGCACGTCGATCGGCCCCTGCCAGGAGTCCGCGAACTCGCGGACCGAGGCGAGGTCGGCGAGGTCGAGCCGACGCACCTCGTTGCTGCCGCGCACGGCGCGAGCCGCTTCCCGGCCGCGTTCGAGGCTGCGGACGGCGAGCACCACGTGAGCTCCGGCGCGGGCGAACCCGCGGGCCGTGGCCATCCCGACACCGCTGCTGGCGCCCGTCACGATCACGGTGCGCCCGTCGAGCCGCGGCATGTCGTCGAAGTTCCATCGCATCTGCGTCATCCCCACGATTGTCACTCTTGCTGAGCCGGCCGACCACCACCCCGGCGCCGCGGTCCCCCTCCCAATTTCGCGCGAAATTGAGATCCGCCCGGTACCGGGACGCTGTGGTCCCGGGGTGGGTGTGCATCCCAATTTCGCGCGAAATTGGAGTTCCTCGGGACCGCCCGCGTTGGTGGGGCTGGTGTCCGGCTCGGCAAGGGCCGGGAGCCCGGTTTGGTGCGGGTTCCCGGCCTTCCGGTCAGCTGGGCACGGCCATCACCATGATCGGATCGGTGGTCGGCTGGGCCGAGCCGCCCCGGGGTTCGACCGTCACGGCGAGCTGCTGGGCGTCGGCGGGCATCGTCGTCAGCAGCGGTTCCCCGGTGGACGTCTGCGGCAGCACCCCCGCGGAGCTGGGCCCACCGCCGCCGATGAACCAGAGCTGGTACGTGCGATCCGCAGGGGCCGCGGGCATGTCCGCGGTCAGGAACGCCGCGCTGCCAATCCGGCGGGACACCACGCTCACCGCCCGCGCATCACCCGCCGAACCGTGCACCAGGCGCGCGTCCGGCGACTGCAGCAGCCGCGCGACCTCCGCGTTGTGCGCGCCCGCCTGCTCGGCGAGCCGGTTCGCCTCCGCCAGCTGCTGCTGGCTGTTCCAGGCGATACCGCCGAACGCGGCGGCCAGCGCGATGCCGACCACCGCGGCCGCGACGGCCAGCCGGGTCGTCCAGCTCCTCGCCCCGGGGAAGGGAAGGACGCGCCCCCGCGGCGGTTCGGCCGACAGCGGTGGGAGCTGGCGGGTTCGAGTGATCTCCTCCAGGACCTGCTGCTTGAGCCGTTCGGGCGGCGGCACGGCGGTGTCCGCGCCGAGCCTCGCGGCGGTCTCCCGCAGCTCGGCGACCTCCTGGGCGCATTCCTCGCAGCCGGCCAGGTGCCGCTCGAAAGCCTCCAGCTCCGCGCCGATCAGCGCGTCCACGGCGTAGGCGCCCGTCAGAGCGGCCGGTTCAGTGCTCATCGAGTGGTCACCCCCAGGCAGTCGCGCAACCGGATCAGGCCGTCGCGCAGGCGTGTTTTCACGGTGGCGAGCGGGGCGTCGAGCAACCCGGCCGCCTCGCGGTAGGTGTAGCCGCGGTAGTAGGTCAGCACCACGGACTCGCGCTGCAGGTCGGTGAGGGTGGCGATGCACCGGCGCAGCTGGCGCTGCTCGAACCGCGACAGCACCGCCTCGGCCACCTCGTCGTAGGGTCGCCCGGCTTCCTGACGGCCTGCCTTGGTCTCCCGCTCGGCTGCGGCCTGGGCGGTTCTGACGCGGTCCACGGCCCGGCGGTGGGCGATGGTCATGATCCAGGCCATCGCGCTTCCCCGGTCGCTGCGGTACCGGCTGGCCGAGCGCCAGACCTCCACGAGGACCTCCTGGGTGACCTCCTCGGACTGGGCGGTGTCCCGCACGATCCGCTGCACCAGTCCGTGCACGGGTGCGGCGACCAGGTCGTACAGCCGCGCGAACGCCTGCTCGTCGCCCTTCGCCACGGACACCAGCAGCTCGTGCGGTCCCGGTGATTCCCCGGGTTCCGGCAGGTCAGCTGGCCTGCGAGTGCTCTCCATGTGCGCCTTCCTCGTGCCCGGCACCGGCCGGGCCATTGTTCAGCCCTGAGCGGGTTTGCGATATCCGAGCTGCCACACGTCGAGGTATCCGGAGCGGAATCCGGCCTCGCTGTAGGCGAGGTAGAACTCCCACATGCGGCGGAAGCTCTCGCTGAAGCCCAGTTCGCGCACCTCGTCCCAGCGGGACAGGAAGCGCTGCCGCCAGTGCCGGAGCGTGGTCGCGTAGCTCGGGCCGAAGGAGTGCCGCTCGGTTCGCCGAAGCCCCGTGTGCGCGTCGAAAGCCGTCTCCAGCGCCTCGATCGAGGGCAGCTGACCGCCGGGGAAGATGTACTTGTGGATCCAGGTGTAGCTGCTGCTGGTGGCCAGCATCCGGTCGTGCGGCATGGTGATCGCCTGCACGCCGATCCGGCCTCCCGGCGCCACCAACCGGTCCAGCGCGGTGACGTACTCCGGCCAGTACTCGCGTCCGACGGCCTCGATCATCTCCACGCTCACCACCGCGTCGAACTGCCCGGTGACCTCCCGGTAGTCGGCCAGCCGCACCTCCACGCGATCGGCCAGGCCCTCCTCGGCCAGCAGCTTCTGGGCGAGCCGCTGCTGCTCGGCGGACAAGGTCAGGGTGGTCACGCGGGCACCTCGACGGGCGGCGCGCCCGGCCAGCGCACCCCACCCGGTGCCGATCTCCAGCAGTTCGGTGCCTTCGCCGACGGCGGCGAGGTCCAGGATCCGGTCGATCTTGCGGGTCTGCGCGGTGCCGAGGTCGTCGCCGCCGGGCGGGAACAGCGCCGCCGAGTAGGTCATCGTCTCGTCCAGGAACGTCGCGAAGACGTCGTTGGACAGGTCGTAGTGCCGGTGGATGTTCTCCCGCGCGCCTGCGAGCGTGCCCCGCTCGGCGCTGGGCTGGCGGGCGTCGACCCAGCGCCGGGCCCGTTGCAGCGGCGCGGGCACGAGCGTCGCGATCCGCGCGGCGAACGGGGTCAGCAGCTCCGCCGGTTCCGGGCTGGTCCACTCACCGGCCATGTAGGACTCGCCGAAGCCCACCTTGGCGTCCGCCCCGAGGCGGTGGAAGAACGCCGCCGGGTCCTCGACGCGCATGAGCGGCGAGTCGGGGCGGCCCGCGCCCAGGACCTCTCCGCCGGCGAGCGCCACGCGCACCGGCAAGGTGCGCACCGCGTGCCGGAACAGCCGCTCGGCGATGGCGGCGCGGACCGGTGATCGCGGCGGCCCGCTCAGCAGGTCCCACGGTGGGGTGGCGCTCGCGCTGTGCTGCGCGGCGGTGGTCGTGGTGGTCATCGGACTCCTTCCTGATGGATGTGCGGGGTGCGGCGGAAGCGGGGAGCCCGCCGCAGCCACAGCGCGATTCCGCGACGGCGGATCAGCGCGGAGATGCGCCGCGGGGCGAGCGGATGGCGCAACGCCGCGCGCACCAGTCCCGCCGCGTTCGCCGGGCGGCGATGTCCCGTCATCGCGGCGCGGAACGCGACCCGGTCGCCCTGGATGAGCTCGACGCGCAGCCGCAACCGGTCGCCGGGCGGATCCAGCTGCATCCGGTAGTGGCCCTCCGAGGACAGGAAGGGCGAGACGTAGAACCGCTTCCCGACCTCACCCACTCCGTCGGCGTCGGGTCGCAGCAGGTAGCAGTGCCTCTCGCCGTAGGTGTTGTGGACCTCGGCGACCACGCACTCCGGTGATCCGTCCGGTCGGTGGCACCAGAACACCGTGAGCGGGTTGAACGCGTGGCCCAGCACCCGAGCTCCCGCGAGCATCAGGACCCGGCCGCCCCGGAGGTCGACGCCCTGCAGGGCGAGCCAGCGATCGAGGTTGTCGCGGATGTTGCGCCGCGGGTCGCCGAGGTGGTCGCGCGCGTCGAAGCTGATCAGCGGGCGCAGCGGCCGGGGCAACCGGGGCAGGTCGTCGAGGTCGACCAGCCAGGTGTGCGCCCGGTACCGGAAGCGGTCCCGTGGCTCCACCTCGCGAGCGTGGGTGATCACGACGTCGTAGAGGTCCACGGTCACCACCTCGATCCCAACGCCGCGGCCGCCCGCACCCCGGACAGGCAGCCGTCCTCGTGGAAGCCCCATCCGTGGTAGGCACCGGCGAACCGCAGCCGGTCGTCGCCGATGGACGGCAGCTCTGCTTGTGCCGCAACGGATTCCGGGGTGTAGATCGGGTGGCGGTAGGAGATCTTCGCGAGCACGCTGCCCGGATCCACCTCGGCGTCGCCGTTCAAGGTCACCACGTGGTCGGCGGGTTCGGAGAGGCCCATCAGCCGGTTCATGTCGTAGCTGATCCGGGCACCGCCCGAGTCGCCCGAGCACCCGTTCTTGAGGTAGTTCCAGGACGCTCGCGCTCTCCGGTTGGACGGGAGCACGGACCCGTCCGTGTGCAGCAGCGTTGAGTTCTCCGAGTACCCGAACGCCCCCAGCGCTCGCCGTTGCGCGGCGGTCGGCTCGGCGAGCAGGCGCAGCGCCTGGTCGGCGTGGGTGGCCACGACCACGCGGTCGAACTCGTGCACCTCGTCGTCGGCGGTGCGGACCTCCACCCGGTCGTCGAGCCTGCGCACCGAGCGGACCGGCGTCGCGGTGCGCACCGCGTGCAGCCCGTCGGCGATCCGCCGCACGTACTCGCGGGAGCCGCCGACGACGGTGCGCCAGGTCGGGGAGCCGCTGACCGACAGCATCCCGTGGTGCCGCAGGAACTCGAACAGGTAGCGCGCCGGGTAGCGGCCGCTGGTGCCCGGACCGGCGGACCAGACCGCGGAGACCACCGGGATCGCGAAGTGCTCGGCGAAGTGCTGGGAATACCCGCCGTCGGTGAGGAACTCGGCGAGCGTGCGCTGGTCGTCGCCGGGCCCGTCGAGCAGTTCCGCGGCCTGCCGGTGGAACCGCGGTACCTGCGAGAGCGTCCGCAGGTACCGGAGGTCACCGACGTTGCGCGCGTGCGGGAACAGCCCGCGCAACCGCTTGGCGCCTGCGTACTCCAGCCCGCATCCCCGGCACCGCACGCTCAGCGACATCTCGGTGTCCCGGGTCAGCACCCCGAGCTCGCCGAACAGCCTGAGCAGCTGCGGGTAGGTGCGCTCGTTGTGCACGATGAACCCGCTGTCGACGGCGATCGTGCGGCCGTCGCCGGTGCGCACGTCGTGGGTGTGGGCGTGCCCGCCCAACCGGTCCTCGCCCTCGAAGAGCACCACGTCGTTCGCGCGGGACAGCAGGTGCGCGGCGGTCAGCCCGGACACCCCGGCGCCGACGACCGCGACGCGTCCCCCGCTCACCGCGAGCACCCCATCGCGGCGCAGTCATCCGCGAAGGCGGCGACCTGCGCGTTCCACTCCCGGACGTGGCGGAGCATCGCGTGACCGGAGCCCCGGATCACCTGCCGCGAGACGATCGCGCCCGCCTGCCGGGCGCGCACGGCGTAGGCGGCGGAGCTCTGAGGCGAGGTCGTCAGGTCCCGGTCCCCGTGCACGATCCGCACGATCCGGCCCGTGAGCTGAGAGACGGGGTCCTGGTCGGTCGTCCACGGCGCCAGCGCGCACGCGCCGATCACGTCAGGTTCACCGGCCAGGCGCAGGGCGACGCGCCCGCCCATCGAGTGCCCCAGGAGCGCGATCCGGCCGCCCGGGTGCTCGGCGCGGATCACCTCGACGGCCCGGCGGGCGTCGCCGACCGCGTCGAGGGCGGGTTCGTTCCAGCCCCGCACCCGGTTGCGCAGCACCCACACGGCGGTGTCCGGCCGCTGCGCGGCGCGGGCCAGCGGGAGCATCCTCCGGTAGGCGAAGTGGGCGGCGCGCACCGGTGCGGCGCTGACGGGCCGCCCGCCGTGCAGCACCAGCACCACGGTCCGCGGCTGCGTCGAGGGCGATGTCAGCACCCGCAGGTTCGGTTCGTGCATGCCCTGGATTCGTCGCCGGTGCCCGTGCGGATTGCCCGTGTGACCACCGACACTTCGACCAGTCCGCAGCGGTGCCCGCGCCGAATTCGAGGCAGGAGGCATCCGACCCGGGAGGTGAGCGTGTCGCTGGTGAGCACGACCCGCAGCGGAGCTGCGAACATCATGGAGGAGATCGTCGACGGCACCTTCGGGATGCCGCTGCCGATCGGGGTGCGCGCGTGGGACGGCAGCCACGCCGGTCCCGCGTCCGGACCGCAAGCGGTGCTGCGGAGGCGGGCCGCGCTGCGGCACTTCCTGTGGAGCCCGGGCGAGCTGGGGCTGGCGCGCGCGTTCGTCTCCGGCGATCTCGACGTCGATGGCGACCTCACCGACGGCCTTCGCCGCTGCTGGGCGGCGGTGCGCAGGCACGGCCTCGACGGCTGGCGGATCGGTGCGCGCGGGTGGCGGGAGATCGCGTTCGCCGCGCTGCGCCTGGGGGCCATCGGCCCCCGGCCTAGCATCCCGGCGGCGGAGGCGCGGATGTCCGGCGGGCTGCACACCCGGCGGCGCGACCGGGCCGCGATCGCGCACCACTACGACGTGGGCAACGACTTCTACGAGCTGCTGCTGGACCCCTCGATGGCCTACTCCTGCGGCTACTTCCGGACCGGCGGCGAAGACCTGGCCGCCGCGCAGGAGGCGAAGCTGGAGCTGATCTGCCGGAAGCTCGGTCTGCGCGAGGGGACGCGCCTGCTCGACGTCGGCTGCGGCTGGGGGTCGCTGCTGCTGCACGCGGCTCGGCACCACGGGGTGGAGGCGACCGGGATCACGTTGTCGCGCAGCCAGTTCGAGCACATCCAGCGCCGCGTGGCGCAGCTCGGGCTGCAGGGGCGCGTGCACGTGCGGCTGCAGGACTACCGGGAGCTGACCGACGAGCCCTACGACGCGGTGGCCAGCGTCGAGATGGGCGAGCACGTCGGCGATGCCCGCTACGACGAGTACGTGGCGACCCTGCACCGGGTGCTGCGCCCGTGCGGGCGGCTGCTGCTGCAGCAGATGTCCCGATCCGGGTCGGCTGCGGAGGGCGGCGGCGCGTTCATCTCGTCCTACATCGCCCCGGACATGACGATGGTGCCGGTGGGACGCACGGTGGACCGGATCGAGGCGGGTGGTTTCGAGGTGCGCGACGTGGAGGCGATGCGGGAGCACTACGCGTCCACGGTGGACGCGTGGACGAAGGTGCTCGACGAGCAGCGGGAGCGCGCGCTGCGGTTGCTCGGCCCCGAGCAGTACCGGGTGTGGCGGCTCTACCTGGCCGGCGGCCTGCTCGCCTTCGAGGAGAACAGGATGGGCGTCGATCAGATCGTTGCGGTGCGCCCCGACGAGCGGGGCGTCAGCGGGATGCCTCCGGTGCTGCGGGAGGCGGTGCGATGAGCCCCTTCGCCCTCCCCGCAGCGCTCGCCGTCGCGGTGCTCGTGGTGACCGCGACGTTCGCGGTCGCCCGGCTGCGCGGGCGCTACGACACGATCGACACCGCGTGGGGAGCGGGTTTCGCGGTCATCGCGGTGGTGTCGTTCGCGGCCGGGTGGACCGGTGCGCTGCCCGCGGCGCTGGTGGCGGTGTGGGGAATCCGGCTGGCGGTGCACCTGCACCGGCGCAACGCCGGGCTCTCGGAGGACCCCCGCTACGTGGAGATGGCCGCACGCGCGCGCCGGTTCCCCGCGCTGCGGATGTTCGCGCGCGTCTACCTGGTGCAGGGCCTGGTGATGTGGATCGTCGCGATGCCCGTGCTGTCGGCCGCTCCCGGCATCGGCGCGTGGAGCGTCGCCGGGGCCGCGGTCTGGCTGGTGGGGATGTTCTTCGAGGTGGTCGGCGACGAGCAGCTGCGGCGCTTCCGGGCCGATCCCGCCAACGCCGGGGAGGTCCTCGACACCGGGCTCTGGCGCTACACCCGCCACCCGAACTACTTCGGGGACGCCTGCGTCTGGTGGGGCGTGTACCTGATGGCCTGCCAGCACTGGCCAGGACCGCTCACCGCGCTCTCGCCGCTGCTGATGACCTGGTTGCTCGCGAGGGGTTCCGGGAAGCCCATCCTCGAACGCGGGTTGCGCGAGCGGCGCCCCGCCTACGCCGACTACGTCGAGCGCACCAGCGGTTTCCTGCCGCTGCCGCCGAAACGTCGGTGATCGGAGGGCAATCCCGGAAGGCACCCGCGACGAAGGAAGGGCATGAGATCACCCGCGATCCGCGCCTTCTCCGGGGTGCTGGCCGTCGTGTCCGCGCTCGCCGCCGGGCACCTGCTGGCCGGCCTGGTCGAGCAGAACGCCTCCCCGTTCCTCGCCGTGGGCAACAGCGCGATCGACCTGACCCCGCAACCGCTGAAGGCGCTGGCCATTCGGTGGTTCGGCGAAGCGGACAAGCTGGTGCTGCTGGCGGGGATGGCGGTGGTCATCGGGGTGCTGGCGGTCGTCGCCGGACTGGTGTCGCGACGCGGTCCCGCGCCCGGAGCGGTGCTGATCGCCGCGTTCGGGATGCTCGGCGTGGCGGCGTCGATCGCCCGCCCGGACGTCGGCGCGTTCGGGCCGCTGCCGTCGCTCCTCGCGATCCTCGTCGGGGTCGGCGCGTTCGTCGCGCTGCTGCGCACCGACCCCGGCACCGCGACGGGACGTCGGGCTTTCCTGCTCACCGCAGGCGGTCTCGCGGCGGGCTCGCTGATCGCGGGCTTCGGCGGTACCGCGCTGGCGCGGCGACCCGCGGGCCGCGCGCGCGAAGCACTCGCCGGCCGCTTGCCCGCGCCGCAACCGGTTCCGGCCGGTGCGGACTTCGCCCGCGCGGGCACGCCGACGTTCCGCACCCCGAACGCGGACTTCTACCGGGTGGACACCGCTCTGGTGGTGCCTCGGGTCGATCCGGACGCGTGGCGGCTGCGGGTGAGCGGCATGGTCGGGCGCGAGCTCGAACTGTCCCTCGACGACCTGCTCCGCCGCCGCCAGGAGACGAGGACGGTCACCCTCACCTGCGTGTCCAACGAGGTCGGTGGCCCGTACGTCTCGACCGCCGACTTCACCGGGGTCCCGATCCGGGACCTCCTGCGCGAGACCGGTGTGCTCCCCGGGGCCGAGCAGGTCTTCAGCACCAGCGAGGACGGTTACACCGCCGGGACGCCGATCGCGGCGCTGACCGATCCGGATCGTCCGGCCCTGCTCGCCTACGGCATGAACGGGCAGCCGCTGCCCGCCGAGCACGGTTTCCCGGTCAGGATGGTGGTCTCCGGCCTCTACGGGTTCGTGTCGGCCACCAAGTGGCTGACCGACCTGGAGCTGACCACCTTCGACCGGCAGACCTACTGGGAGCAGCGCGGTTGGGCGCAGCAGGCGCCGATCAAGGTGCAGTCCCGCATCGACCGGCCGAAGCCGTTCGAGAAGGTCCCGGCCGGGCGCTTCACCGCGGCGGGCACCGCGTGGGCCCAGCCGCACGGCGTGGACCGGGTGGAGGTGCGGGTCGACGGCGGCCCGTGGCGGGAGGCGCAGCTGTCCACAGAGGTCTCGGGGCACACCTGGCGGATGTGGAGGGTCGAGCTCGACCTGCCCTCCGGCGGGCACACCGTGGAGTGCCGGGCCACCGACAGGACCGGGGAAACCCAGACGCCGCAGCGGGTTCCGACGGTCCCGGACGGCGCCACCGGATGGCACTCGATCTTCTGCACCGCGATCCGGTGAAAAACCCCGCTGCGGGACCAATCCCGCGCGGAACCTGCCCCGAATCCCCTGTGACAGACGATCGACAGAGGAGATGATGGTCGATGACCGCACTTCGCCGCAGCGCCCTCGGCGCCGGTGCAGCGCTGCTCACGTTCGGACTGGCCGCGTGCGGAGGGATGTCCGAGCAGCCGCCGGCAGACCAGGGACAGGCACCTCCGCCCCCGCCGCCCTCGCCGGCCGCGCCGATGCAGCAGGGCATGACCACGGCCTCGGACGTGTTCGGGCCGGGCTGCGCCCAGGTCCCGACCGATCCCGCCAACCCCGGCTCGGTGCAGGGCATGATCGATGACCCGGTCGGCACCGCGGCCTCGAACAACCCGCTGCTGACCAAGCTGACCGCCGCGGTCAAGGCCGCCGGTCTGGTCGACACGCTGAACAAGTCCGATGCGCAGTACACCGTGTTCGCCCCCGCGGACCCGGCGTTCGACGCGATCCCGCCGGAGAAGCTGCAGGCGATGCTCTCCGACCCCGCCCAGAAGGAGGCGCTGACCAGCACCCTGACCTATCACGTGGTCCCGCAGCGGATGACCGCCGACGACCTGTCCAAGGCGGGCAGCGTCGACACCGTCCAGGGCGGGAAGGTCCAGGTCGAGGGCTCCGGCGACCAGCTGAAGGTCAACGGTGCGAGCGTGCTGTGCGGCAACGTCCCCACCGCCAACGCGACCGTCTTCGTCGTCGACCAGGTGCTCATGCCTCCGCAGTGATCCGCTCCGGCACGGGCGGGCTCGGTTCGATCACCGGGCCCGCCCGTACTGCTGCGATGCGGGGATACGGGTGTGGGTGATGAAATTCGCGGCTCTGTTTCGTCCACGTCATTTTTCTGTTAAAAAAACAGTACAAGCGTTCTGCATTTCCCCCGACTGCTGAGGAGACCCGCCCGTGAGCCGAGAGTCGGAGGGCCTGCAGCTGACGGCCGACGTCTACGAGTCGATCCAGTTGCGCGACGGGCACCAGCCCGAGTTCAGCCAGGCCGTCTACGAGGTCCTGGAGTCGCTCGAACCCGCGCTCGCCCGCAACCCGGAGTACCTGCGCTCGGGTGTGCTGGAGCGGCTGTGCGAGCCGGAGCGGCAGATCATCTTCCGCGTGCCGTGGACCGACGACTCGAACGAGGTCAAGGTCAACCGCGGTTTCCGCGTCGAGTTCAACTCCGCGCTCGGGCCGTACAAGGGCGGGCTCCGGTTCCACCCGTCGGTGAACATCGGCGTGATCAAGTTCCTCGGGTTCGAGCAGATCTTCAAGAACGCGCTCACCGGGCTGCCGCTGGGCGGCGGCAAGGGCGGCTCCGACTTCGACCCGAAGGGCAAGTCCGACGCCGAGATCATGCGCTTCTGCCAGTCGTTCATGACCGAGCTGCACCGGCACCTCGGCGAGTACACCGACGTGCCCGCGGGTGACATCGGCGTCGGGCGGCGCGAGATCGGCTTCCTGTTCGGCCAGTACAAGCGCATCACCAACCGCTACGAGTCGGGCGTGCTCACCGGCAAGGGCCTCAACTGGGGCGGTTCGCAGGTGCGGACCGAAGCGACCGGCTACGGCACCGTCTACTTCGTCGAGGAGATGCTGCGCGCTCGCGACGACGGCTTCGACGGCCGCCGCGTCGTGGTGTCCGGTTCGGGCAACGTCGCCATCTACGCCGCGCGCAAGGCCGAGGAGCTCGGTGGCACCGTCGTGGCGATGTCGGACTCCGGCGGCTACGTCGTGGACGAGAACGGCATCGACATCGAGGCCGTCCGCGAGCTCAAGGAGGTCCGCGCCGGCCGGCTCAAGGAGTACTCCGAGGACCACCAGAACGCCCGGTTCATCGAGGGCGGCTCGATCTGGGACGTGCCCTGCGCGATCGCGCTGCCCTGCGCGACCCAGAACGAGCTCGACGACGAGGCCGCGCTCGCCCTGGTTCGCAACGGCGTCGTCGCGGTCGGCGAAGGGGCGAACATGCCCACCACGCCGGGTGCGGTGAAGGTCTTCCTCGACGCGGGCACGCTGTTCGGCCCCGGCAAGGCCGCCAACGCCGGTGGCGTGGCCACCTCGGGTCTGGAGATGCAGCAGAACGCGTCCCGCGACTCGTGGCACTTCGACTACACCGACGCCCGGCTGTCGGAGATCATGGCCGACATCCACCAAGGCTGCCTGGAGACCGCCGAGCTCTACGGGTCCCCCGGCAACTACGTGCTCGGCGCGAACGTCGCCGGGTTCACCAAGGTCGCCGACACGATGCTCGACCTCGGCGTCATCTGACGGTCGAGCACCCCGCCACACCGGCCGCGCGCTTCCGCGAGGCGGTCCAGCCCGGCATCGCCGAAAATCACGGAGCTGGACCGTCACGCCGGAGCCCTCCTGCGCATCGGACGGTTCGTGATCGAAACGCGAGAAGTGCAGCGTCCGGAGGAGGGGGTCGTGCCGCGCAGCGTCTACCAGCGGCTTCGGCACCCGCGCGACCCGAGGCTCCGCGGCCTGATCCGGCTCGCCACCCGCACCGCGGAGAGCAGCGGCCGGTACCGGCTGATGGGCCTGGCCGGTGAGGCCGCGTTCTTCACCCTCACGTCGCTGCCCCCGGTCCTGCTGAGCGTCGTCGCCACCCTCGGTTACGTCGCCGGCTGGCTGGGCCGCGACGACACCGTGCCCGCCGTGGAGAACGCCCTCGTGCAGGGCGCCGGGACGGTGCTCTCGCCACAGGCGATCGACCAGCTGCTGCGCCCGGTGCTGCACGAGGTGCTCGGTTCGGGGCGCGCGGGGATCATCTCGATCGGTTTCGCGCTCGCGCTGTGGTCCGGTTCGACGGCGCTGAACGTCTACATCGACACGATCTCGGTGGTCTACGGCCTCGGCGGCCAGCGCGGCGTGGTGCGCCAGCGGCTGATGTCGGTGCTGGTGTACGTGGTGGGCCTGCTGGTGGCGCTGGTCCTGCTGCCGCTGCTGGCGGTCGGCCCGTCGGTAATCGCCGGGTGGGTGCCGCAGGCGACGGGGCTGGTGTACGGGCTGTACTGGCCCCTCATCGTGCTCGGCTCGATCGCCTCGCTGAGCACTCTCTACATGGTCTCGGTCCCGATCCGCTCGCCGTGGCACGAGCACGTCCCCGGTGCGGCGGTCGCGCTGCTGGTGTGGCTGGCGGGCAGCTTCGGGCTGCGCGTCTACCTGGACGTGAGCCTGGAGAACTCGCCGGTCTACGGCGCGCTGGCCGCTCCGATGGGCGTGCTGCTGTGGCTGTACGTCACGGCCTTCGCCGTGCTGCTGGGCGGTGCGGTCAACGCCGAGCTCGATACCGTCCAGCCTTCCCGCACCATCGCCACCGCGCGGCGCGCCATCCGGGAGCAAGGGGAGACGGCGTGACCGCGCGGCCGAATGCGATCATCGTGTGCGCCGCTCGCAGGTGCGGCGCATTGGCCCTCTGGTGGAATCGCCTCCACCGATGAGCTGCGGGAGACTTCCGGCGTGACCGAGCGGGTCGACACCGACCGAGACCTGATGACCGCCGCCCAGCGGGGCGACGGCGTGGCGTTCGACGAACTCGTCCGCCGGCACACGGCCACGATGTACCGGGTCGCTTTCCGCGTCCTCGGCGACCGAGCCGAGGCGGAGGACGCCGTGCAGGAGGCCTGGGTGTCCGCCTGGCGCTCCCTCGGTCGCTTCCGCGGCGACGCCGCGCCCACCACGTGGCTGTACCGCGTGGTGACCAACTCCGCGCTCGGTCAGGCCCGCAGGCGCCGGGCGGTCCCGATGGACATCAGCGACGAGTCGATGAACCACCTCCTCTCCGATGACGGGACCGGCAACCCGGAGGGCCAGGCGGTGCGTTCGGAAGAGGCCGATCTGGTGCGCCGGGCGATCGCCACCCTCGAACCGTCGCAGCGGGTGCCGCTGGTGCTCCGCGAGTTCGAAGGGATGTCTTACGAGGAGATCGCCGAGGTGCTAGAGGTGAACACCACCGCGCTGCGGTCCCGGTTGCACCGCGCGAGGTTGGCACTGCTGTCGAGGTTGGAGGAGATGCGCCGTGGGTGACTTTCCCCTCGACCCCGATCACGTGCTGGCGTGCGGGCACACCCTGGGCGAGCTGGTCGAACACCTGGCCGGGGACTCGACGCGGGAGTTCGCGGCGCACGTCGCGGGATGTTCGCACTGCCGCGCCGCGCTGGACCGGCTCGGTCCGGGCTGGGCGCCGGTGCGCCGCGCGGCCGCGGTGTCGGTCGAGCCGCCGCACGGACTGATCGACCGCGTGCTGGTGAGCACCCGGCAGGCCCGCGCGGTGACCGCGGGTGCGTCGATCGAGATCGCGCAGGACGGCGGGTCGCTGCGGGTGACGCCGCACGCCGCGCAGGTGCTGGCGAGGCGGTTGACCGCGGACCTGCTCGAGCGCAGGGGTGGTGCGCGACTGCTGTCCTGCACCGGTGATTCGCAGGAGATCCGGGTCGAGATCGCGGTGAGGTACGGCTCGGACGCTCCCGAGCTGGCCGCGCGAGTCCGGGAGGACGTCGAGGCCGCGCTGACCGACGTGCTCGGCACGGGCGCGCCCCCGGTGTGGGTGCGCATCGCCGACGTGGTCATCCCCGAGCAGCCGTGATCACGTCTACGATGTGAGTCACGTCTCAGTTCCGCCACGGGCTCGCGGGGACGTGCATCTGATCTTCCGTCGGCAGCGGTTCGGCCCGGCTCGCGGTTCCCGCGACCGGTCGGCCGCGAGCGATCGAGCGGAAGGATGCACCCACGATGGCGCAGTCGAGCGGAAACACCACCCAGCGCAGCGAAACCCAGGACGTCACGTCGGGTTCGCTGGCCACCGGCTCCGGCGCGGGCCAGGTCCGGGCCGCCGAGGAGACCTCGCACGGCAAGACCACGATCGCGGCCTCCGTGGTGCAGAAGATCGCGGCGCTCGCCGCGCGCGAGATCTCCGGCGTGCACGCGATGGGCGGCGGCGTCTCCCGCGCGTTCGGCGCGATCCGCGAGCGCATCCCGGGCGGTAGCGGCACCTCGTCGACCTCCGGCGTGCAGGTCGAGGTCGGGGAGAAGCAGGCCGCCGTCGACCTGGACATCATCGTCGAGTACGGCGCGTCCATCGTCGAGATCGCCCGCGCGGTGCGCCGCAACGTCATCAACGGCGTGGAGCGGATGACCGGGCTGGAGGTCATCGAGGTCAACATCGCGGTCAACGACATCCACCTGCCCTCCGAGGACGGCGAGGCGAGCGACGGCGTCTCCGCGGGCCAGTCCTCCCGGGTCGAGTGACCGCGGATCGCGGGAGCACCGGGGTGAGCGCCGTCGACCGGGTCGCCGCGGCCGTGCTCGAACACCCGGCGGTGGCCGGGCTGCACGGCGGGAACTTCGGGGACATCACCACCTACCTGCCCGGTCGGCGGGTCGCCGGCGTGCGGCTCGCCGACGCGGACGCCGCCGCGACCGTCGGGGTCGTGCTGCGTCTCGGGGACCCGCTCCCGGAAATCGTGGAGCAGCTGCGGTCTCGCGTGGTGGCCGTGCTCGGCGACGTTCCGGTGGACGTCGAGGTCTGCGGCGTCGTCGCCCCCGGCGAGGACGCCCCGGGCGAAGGCGCTGCGGGAGCGGGCGGCGCGTGATTTCGCGCGACCGGGATCCGGAGGCGCGGAGTCGCTACCGGGCTTTCGTCCGCGCCCACCACCCCGACGCGGGTGGTGATCCGGAGGTGTTCGCGGCGGGTCTGGAGCACTTCCGGGCTCGCGCGCGGCCCAGCGACGACCGCCCCGACCGCTATGACGGGCCGGTGGAAGTGGTGCCGGACGCCGGCAGCGTGTCCGGCCTGGTCAAGCGGGTCAGGGCATGGCGGCGGCGCAGGAGCCGGAGCCGGGTGCGGTGACCGGTCGATCGATCAACAGGAGGGCAAGGCGGATGAACGGGACGCAGACCGGGGCGCTGGCCGGGTTGATACTCGGACTCGCCGCTGCGGCAGGCGGTTTCACGGGGTTCCTGATCGCGCTCGTGCTCGGGGCGATCGGGCTGCTCGTCGGCAGGGTCCTGGACGGGGAGCTGGACGTCGGCGACGTCCTGGGCCGGGGCAAGGACCGATGAGCGCCCCCGCCGAGGAGAAGGACGCGGGCGAGCGCGGCTCGCTGGAGATCGATCGCGCCGTGCTGCGCAAGATCGCCGAGCACGCGGCCTCCGGCGTCTCCGGTGTTGCGCGCACCCGCCGCGGTCCGAACGCGAAGCTCACCGGCCCCGACGAGGAGCTGCGGATCCGACTGGACCTGCCCGTGCGCTACCCGGAACCGGTGCGCGACACCGTCCGCGCGGTGCGCGGTGCGGTGAGCGAGGAGCTGACGAGGCTGGCCGGCGCCGGAGTGCTGAACGTGGAGGTCACCGTCTCCGCGCTGGTGCCCGCCGCCCGACGAAACCGAGTGGAGTGAACCGTGCGCTTCGTCGTCCGATTGCTCACGTCCCTGGCCGGTCTGGTCGCGATGGCCGCGGGAGCGGTGCTGATCGTGGAGGTCGTCGCGGCCTGGGCGAGCCCGGGTTCGGGCGGTGTCCTGGTGCCGTGGCCGGCCGCGCGACCGGTGCTGGCGCGCGTGGCCTGGCAGGAGCCGCCGGTGCTGGGGATCGCCGCCGGGTGCGCGCTGATCGGCATGGTGCTGCTGGTGATCTCGCTGCTGGCGGGACGCCGGGTGGTCCGGCTGCTCGACCCGGCACCCGAGGTGACGGTGACGACCGACCCGCGCTCGCTGGCGCGGCTGGTCGGGCACCGGGTGCGCGCCGAGGACGGCGTGGCGCGCGCGGTCGTGACAGCGCGCCGGAAGCGGGTGCGGGTCAAGGTGACCGGGAGGTTCCGCGCGGTCGGTGACCTGCGCGACCGGGCGGCCGAGACCGCGTCCGCCGCGGTCGGAGGTCTGCCGCTGCAACGCAGCCCGCGCGTGTCGGTTTCGGTCTCCCCGGCGAAGGAGCGGTGATGGCGCAGCACAACGCCGAGGTGCGGCCCAGCCGCACGCCGGTCGGACGATCCCTGGCCTTCGAGCGCTCGCTGCTGGGCGTGCTCGCGATCGTCCTGCTGGCCGCTGGAACCTCGGCCCTGGTGGTCGGTTTCGGCCTGCTGGGGAGGTTCCGCGCGGCCCGCCCGGTGCTGGATCCGCTGCTGGAGGACTGGATCAGCGCGCACCGCGTGCCTTTCTTCGTCGCGGGCCTCGTGCTGGGAGCGGTGCTGATCGTCGCCGGGATCTGGTGGCTGCGGCGGTCGTTGCGCCCCGAAGGGCGGCCGAGCGTGCCGCTGCGCGACGAGACCGGCGGTTCGGCCACGATCGCCTCCGGCGCCCTGGCCGACGCGGTGCGCGGTGACGCCGAGCGGGTCGCCGGGGTCAGCCGCGCTCGGGCGCGGATGGCGGGAACCGAGCAGCGACCGCACCTGCGGCTCGCGCTGTCCTTGCAGGACGGCGCCGACGTGCGCGGTGTGTGGGCCGAACTGGACGAGAAGGTCCTGGGCCGCGCCCGCAGCGCGCTGGGCGCCGAACGGCTGCCGACCGCGATCCACTTCCGCTTGGAGCGCGAGGCCGGCAGCCGGGTCAGCTGAGCGATCAGAGCTTGAGGACCTTGGTGGTGTGCCGGAACGACCAGAGGACCACCACGGCCGCCAGCGCCGTCAGGGGAGTGCCCATGGCGATCTTGGCGAAGGCCAGCCAGCCGGTGGAATCGGCCTGGTAGAGCCATTCCTTGACCACGAAGCGGCCCGCGAACACCAGCAGGACCGCCAGCGACGCGAGGTAGTGCGCGCGCAACGCGGAGCGGTTCTGCCGCCAGGGGTTCTTCCCGCCGTGCAGGGCGTTCCAGATGACACCGGTGATCGGGCGGCCCGCCAGCATCGTGGCGAGCACGACGACCGCACCGGCCAGGCTCGCCCAGATCCCGATGAGGAAGAAGTCCTTGGCCGACCCGGTCCACGCCGCGACACCGCCCGCCACGGCGATGGCGAGGACACCGCCGAGCGCCGAGGACAGCTTCTCGCCGCGCAGCACCCGGAGTCCGGTCAGCGCCAGGGCCACGGCGAGCGCGATCCCGATCGACACCGTCAGCGGCAGGAACGAGGTCGCGGTCACGAACACCACGACGGGCAGCGTCGTGAACAGCATCCCGAGCGGCCCGCCGAGGCCGTCGAGCATCGCCTGCTTGACGTCGATCGGTTCGTCGTCGGTCGCGGGAGGCCGGGGCTCTGCGTTGATCATTTCGCGTCTCCTATGTGCTGGGTGAGGAAGCGGTCCGCAGCGCGGAACATGGTGATGACGTTCTCCGGGTTGACGATCGCGTGGCCCTCGTCGGGGAACACCAGGTACTCGACGTCGAGCCCGTTGTCGCGCACCGCCCGCACGATCAGGTCGGACTCGTTCTGCACGACCCGCGCGTCGTTGGCGCCCTGGATGACCAGCAGCGGCGAGCGGATCTCGGCGGCGCGGGTGATCGGGGAGCGGGCCAGCATGTCGGCTTCCTGCTCCGGGTCGGCGGGATCGCCCACGTAGCGGAACCAGTTGTTGACCAGGCCGGGTTTGACGAAATCGGGCTGGGTGCGCATGAAGTTCGCGAGGTCGGAGATGCCGACGTAGTCGACGACCGCGGCGAAGCGATCCGGCGTGAAGGTGGCTCCGACCAGCGCGGCGTAGCCGCCGTAGGACCCGCCGAAGATCGCGACCCGGTCCGGGTCGGCGTAGCCCTGCTCGACGGCCCAGTCCACGCCGTCGATGAGGTCGTCGTGCATGGCTCCCGCGAACTCGCCGATCGCGGCCTGGGTGTGGGCCTTCCCGAAGCCCGTCGAACCCCGGAAGTTGACCTGCAGCACCGCGAATCCGCGGTTGGCCAGCAGCTGCACCGCCGCGTTGAAGCCCCAGGCATCGCGCGCCCACGGTCCACCGTGGACCACCAGCACCAGCGGGAGCTTCGACGGCTCGACGCCGACCGGGAGCGTCAGGTACGACGGCAGTTCCAGCCCGTCGCGGGCGGTGATGGTCACCGGCGTCATCGGCGCCAGCGCCTCGGGGTCCAGGTGCGGGAACGGCCGGAACAGCAGTCGCCGCTCGCCCGTGGCGTGGTCGTAGAACCAGGTCGCGCCCGGATCGCGGTCGTGGGTGAAGGAGACGATCCAGCGCTGCCCCGAGTCGTCGGAGGAGAGCTCGCCGACATCGCCGTCGGAGAGCTTCTCCAGCTCCGCGAGCACGTCGGCGAAGTGCGGGTCGAGCGGCCGGATCACCTGGCGCTCGCCCAGGTAGCGGGCACCGAGCAGCTCGCCGCGCCGGTCGCGGATCAGCGTCTCGGGCGCGAGGGGGAACACCTGCGGGCGCGGGTCCAGGTCGAACTCCGGGTGGCTGTCGACCTCGGTCTCGGCCCCGGTGGCCAGGTCGATGCGGACCAGCCGGGTGCGGTCGGTGCCCTCGTTGGTGCCGAACCACATGCCGCGCCCGTCGGGCGTCACCTGCAGCAGTGCGCCCACCGGGTGGTCGATACCGGGGAACAGCCGCACGCGCTGCAGCGCGCCGTCGGCGGAAGGCCGGGCGATCTCGACGTCGCCGTCGGCCGTGAGCGAGCTGGCGAGCAGCTCGCCGCCCGCGGCCGGGAACCAGGTCATGCCCGGTCCCGGGCTCTCGCCGAGCAGCGTGAGCTCGCCGGTCGCCACGTCGAGCTCGTGCAGGTCGAACTCGGCGGGGGTGCGCGCGTTGAGCAGGAGCGTGAGCTTGCCGGGCCGGTCGAGGGAGGGGTCGAACGAGACGACCCGGGCGCCGGGGAACGGCGTCAGGTCGACGGCGGGCTGACCGGGGGCGTTGATGTCCGCCCGGTGCAGGTGCCAGTTCTCGTCGCCGCCGGTGTCCTGCAGGTAGAGCAGCCAGCGCGGGTCGTCGGTCCACTGGAAGCTCTGCACGCTGCGGGTCTCGTCGGCCGTCACGCACTGCGGCTCCGCGCCGGGTTCGAGGTCCTGCACCCACACGTTGAGCCGGTGCTTCCAGGGCGCGAGGAACGCGAGCCTGGTTCCGTCCGGCGAGATCCGCGCCCGGGTGCGCTGCGGTTCGGCGAAGAGGTCCTCGACCGGGAGGTGGTCGGGTCTGGTCATGTCATCCCCCTGGGATCGTGGCGTGGGTCCAGCAGAAGGTGTGCCGCTGCGTCACGCTCAAGTCACCGGCATGGTGATGTGCATCACTCTTGACCGTGCCGCAGCGGCACAGTTTTGACTTGAGGGCGCAAACGCCGTGGAGACGAGGAGAGACCTGGTGGCCTGGAGCACTCGCGAAATCGCCGAGCTCGCCGGAACGAGCCTGCGAGCCGTGCGGCACTACCACGAGGTCGGCCTGCTCGAAGAGCCGGAACGGCGGTCCAACGGCTACAAGCAGTACGGCGTCGCGCACCTGGTGCGCTTGCTGCGCATCAAGAGGCTGGTCGATCTGGGGTTCTCGTTGTCCCAGATCGCCGGCATGGGCGACGCCGACGACCACCCGGAGGAAGCCCTGCGCGCTCTCGACGCGGAACTCGCCGCCACCATCGAACGACTCCAGCGCGCACGCGTCGAGCTGGGCCTCATCCTGCACCAGGCCTCGCCCACCGACCTGCCACCGGAGCTCGGATCGGCCGCCGCGGGAACCGAGATGACCGATGCCGACCGCTCGTTCCTCGTCGTGGTCTCCCGCGTCCTGGGTCCGCAGGGCATGCAGGCCTACGTGGACATGCTGCAGAGCAACCCCGGTGAGGACGCGTCCCCGGCGTTCGACGAACTGCCCGCCGACGCCGACGAGGAGACCCGCGAGTCCGTGGCCGCGGAACTCGCCGAGGCGACCCGCGGCCTCTACGAGAAGCACCCGGGCCTGCTCGAACTCGGCGCGGACGCCCCTGGCGGCTCCCGGCACGCCTGGATCACGGCGGGCAAGGCCCTCATCGACCTCTACAACCCGGCCCAGATCGACGTGCTGCAACGAGTCCACAAACTCGTCCACGACTCCTGAGCCGCGGCGGGTATAGGACACGGCGGTTGACGGGGTCGTGCTTCGGGTGTGTGCTCGCGATGAGGTGATCAACTGTGCGCATTCACCGATCTCGCCGCCCCGCAGGGATTCTCGGACTCGTGCTCGCCGCGGTGGTCGCGTTGCCCGCGACGGCGTTCGCCGCTGACCCCTGGAACGGGGATTTCGCGGACTTCCCCGGCGATTCCTGGTCGCAGCGGTGGGGAGTCGTCGACGACGGGCAGTTCGGGTTCGACCGGATGTCCGGCCAGGACGGTGCCGTCGACGTCTTCTACGGGCAGGGCTCCTCCGCTCCCTCCTGCGACGACTGCCCCAGCGAGGGCGGCGGCCAGTTCTACAGCGACTTCACCGCCGCCGGACGCGGTGACTTGGCCGAGGCGCGCAGCCTCCGGCTGACCTACCAGGCGAAGTTCCCCGCCGACTGGGACTTCGGCAAGGGCGGCAAGCTCCCCGGGCTCTACGGCGGCGCACCGGGCGAAGCCGGCGGCGGCAACCACGGGCAGGCCTGGTCGACCCGGTTCATGTGGCGCAACGACGACGGTTCCGGTGCGCGCAGCGCCGACGGTGAGGTCTACGTCTACGACCCGTCGATGGGCGACGGCTACGGCGAGGACGTCGGTCGCGGAGCCTGGCAGTGGCAGGCCGATGATCAGTGGCACACCGTCGCGCAGACCGTCGACCGCGACACCGGGCGGATCGTGGTGAGCGTCGACGGGCAGCAGGTGCTCGACCAGCAGGGCATCGAGCAGATCGGCGACATCCCCTTCGCCGGGATCTTCTTCTCGACCTTCTTCGGCGGTCACGCCACCGAGTGGGGTCCGAGCCACGACGTGCACGCCCGGTTCCGCGATTTCGAGGTCACCACGCCCTGATCGATAACGAGCCGGCGGCGGTTGCGCGAATGGGCCTGCCGCACTCCGGCCGGGACGGGATGATTCCGATCGAGAAGCGCTCCAGCGCTCAACGGATCGGGAGGGGCCCGGGTGAAGGAACAGGCGAAACGACGCGCGCTGTGGGTGGTGGTGACCGTGGGGTTGGTGCTCGGTGCCGCTCCTGCTCATGCGGGTGGAGAAGTTTTCATGAGAACTTCCCCACCTCGGGACCCGGACACCGCGGTGCAGCGGACGTTCGAGACGGCAGCGGACGAATTCGGCGTCCCCGCAACGCTTCTGATGGCGACCTCCTACCAGCTCACCCGGTGGGAGGACCACCGAGGTGAGCAGAGCCGCGCCGGCGGGTACGGGCCGATGCACCTCACCGAGGTCGACCTCGCGCAGCTGCGCGAGCAGAACCCGAAGCTGCGCAAGCTCGCCGACCACCCCGCGCTGCACACGCTGCCGGAGGCCGCGGCGCTGCTCGGCGTTCCGGCCGAGTCGCTCAAGCGGGATCCGGAGAGCAACATCCGTGCCGGTGCCGCGCTGCTGGCCGAACGCGCCAAGCAGCTCGGCGGCGGGGAGCTGCCCCACGACCTCGGCGGCTGGTACCCGGCGATCGCCGACCTCAGCGGCAGCCCGCAGGTCAGCGGTGCGCAGGACTTCGCCGACAGCGTCTACGACGTGCTCGGCCAGGGACGCGCTCGTACCACCTCCAGCGGGCAGCACGTCTCGTTCAGCCAGACCCCCGAGGTCACCCCGAACCGCGACCTCGCCCGCACCGGGCTCGCCACGGACGAGTCGGAATCCCGCGCCGAGTGCCCGGAATCGCTGGACTGCCGGTACATCCCGGCCGCCTACGCGCCGACCGATCCCGAGGACCCGTCCGCCGGGTACGGCAACTACGACACGGCCGACCGGCCCGACGACGTCGAGATCGACTCGATCGTCATCCACGACACCGAAGTCGCCTACCAGACCGCGATCTCGCTGTTCCAGGACCCGGCGCACGGTGCCGCCGCGCACTACGTGATCCGGTCCTCCGACGGCGAGGTCACGCAGATGGTGCCGACCAAGGACATGGCCTGGCACGCCGGTAGCTGGGACCGGAACATGCGCTCCATCGGCATCGAGCACGAGGGCTGGGCCAACGAGGGCGGCACCTGGTACACCGAGTCGATGTACCGCTCCTCGGCGAAGCTCGTGCGGTACCTGGCCGAGAAGTACGACATCCCGCTGGACCGCGAGCACATCGTGGGCCACGACGAGGTCAGCGCGGACAAGCCGTCGGGCGCGGGCACCGAGCACTACGACCCGGGTCCGTACTGGGACTGGGCGCACTACATGAACCTCGTCGGAGCACCGCTCGACGGTGACCGGGGCGAGGGTGAAGCGGTCACGATCTACCCGCGCTTCGACACCAACCAGCCGCCGGTCTCCGAATGCCCGGACGGCGCCTGCCAGGACCTGCCCGCCCAGCCGGCGAACTTCCTCTACCTGCGGACCGAGCCGCGCGACGACGCGCCGCTGCTGAGCAACCCGGCGGTGCACCCCGACGGCGCACCCGGCACCACCCGCATCGAGGACTGGTCGGCCAAGGCCGCGACCGGTCAGCGCTACGCGGTCGCCGAGCGGAAGGGCGACTGGCTGGCCATCTGGTTCGACGGCAAGAAGGCGTGGCTGCGCGATCCGGGCGGCGAGAACACCGCGCCCGCCGAGGACGCTGATCTCGTCGAAGCCCGTCGCGACGGCATCCCGACCTACGGCTTCGCGGCCCCCTCGCCGCGCGAGTACCCGGAGGGCATCGATCCTCGCGAGATCGAACCGCTGCCGTACGCGATCCCGGCCGGTCAGGTCTACGTCGCCGGTGATGGCGTGCGCGCGACCGACTACAACGCGGTCTACGACGGCGTCGAGGACCCGAACAACCACACGGTGATCAGCGGAGCCGAGCAGTACGTGCGGATCTCCTACAACCACCGCTGGGTCTACGTGAAGCGCGCCGACATCAAACCCGCCCCCTGACCCACCCGATGCGGTGGCCCGGCAGGGCGGTCACCTCGGCATGTCCCAGTTTTAGTCCTAATCAGGCCGCTTTCGTGCCCGAAATGTCGGCTCAGTTTGGACTAAAACTGGGACGTGCCCGGGGCTCCGCTCCCGACGCGCGAGGTCATCAGCCGCGTCGCCGGGCGGCCTGGTCGAGGAGCTCGCCGACGGTGCGGCTGCCCGCGGCCGTGTCCCCGTTGAAGCGGCGCAGGATCTCGATCCGCGCTTCGGCGGCTTGCCCCTGCGCGACCTGCAGCAGGAGGACGTCCTTGTCGGCGGAGGGCAGTTCGGTCATCCAGGCGCCGAGCGCCTTCGGGTCGAGGGGTTCCTGCAGCGGCGTGCTGTTCTCGGTCGCCACGGCCAGCAGGTCCTCGTCGAGCCGCAGGAACTCCGCGAGCGCCAGCTGGGCGGCGGTGAGCTGCCCGAGTCCGGGCGGCACGACCGGTTCGGGCTCGTCCTCGGCGCTGGTGTCGAAGGCGAACTCGTCGCGCTCCCAGGTCCCGTACCCGGCGAGCCACGCGATGTAGAGGGACCGCAGGTCCCCGGCGACGATCTCGTCGCGGACCTCGGCGAGCCGGACCAGCAGGCCGTCGTGGTCGGCCTCGGGGGATTCCTCGTCCTCGCTGGTGAAGTCCAGCACCACGTGCTCCTCGGAGCTCCACACGTCGACCCGTTCGGCGACCTCGAACTCCTCGGCCACGGCGTCGTCGAGGTCCCCGCGCGCGACGCGGATCATCAGCCGTCGCGTTCCCCAGCTCGTCACGTGCAGGTGCGCGTCGTAGTAGGACTCGACGAGCACGTCCGGATCGCCCCGGAACTCGTCCTGCTCGTACGTGGCGGTGAAGGTGGTGCCGGTGATCGAGGCACGGGCGGAGATCTCGCGCACCTCGGCCTGCTCCTCATCGCTCAGCGGCCGGTCGACCGAGAGGAACTCGTAGTGCTGGTACTCGCTCACCGAAAACCCCGCAGCTCCTAGGGAACACCGAGCCGCCAGGCTACTCATCGACGGCGTCGAGCGGACGAACGGCTCGTATCGTCCGGGCTTCGCCCGTTGGGATTACTGGCCGCGAACATCCTCCGGGGCGCTGGTAAGTATCGATCTCCGGGCGAACCGGACTGGTTCGCTTTCCCCGAATCATCGTCATGTCCCGGAGGACCCATCATGAGACGCGCTCGCTGGATGCTGAGTGCACTCGGCGCGATGGCCGCCTTGTCGGTCGTGCCCGCGCTGCCTGCCTCTGCCGATTCCGTGCTCATCACCAAGATCACCAACGTGGCCGACAAGTCGCGCTGGGTGGTCAACGGTGAGAGCTCCGCGGTCGGCACCCTGCGCCCCCACTCGACGGCGCAACCGCGGTCGTTCGACCAGTGGATCATCGCCAAGCGGCCCGACGGCGCGGTGTCCATCCAGAGCCAGGAGAACCGCCGGTGCGTCACCGCCGAGACGCGCGCCGGAGGTGAGCTGCGCACCGTCGCCTGCGACCCGTCCAGCCCCGCCCAGACCTGGACGATGAACCGCCGCAACGACGGATCGGTCGTCATCAGCCCGAAGTCCGCGCCGCGCTACGTCGTGGCCGTCCAGCAGCCCCCGGCCAAGAACGGCTCCCTCCAGCTCACCGAACGAGAACAGGTCACCAGCAATTCCACGAAACCCGACCACAACGCCATGGACACCCAGGCCTTCAAGCTCGACCTCTGAGAAGAGCGGGAGGCGGTTGCCCCGTGGTGGTGGGGAAGTTTTCATGAAAACTTCCCCACCACCACCGGTGGTGTCCGGCTGGCCGGCCAGCACGGGCCCCGCGTCGCCGGTGCCGGAAGCCATCAGCGGTGCCTGCTGGGACGGCGTTCCGCCCTGCAGGTCCAGCCGCACCGAGGGCGGCTGCGCGAGGGTGTCGAGCGCACCGATCCGGCCCTGCCAGGACGACCCGCAGTCGTAGCCGAACCACACGGTGCCCGCCGTGCGAGCCAGGTGCGTCGGGCAGGACTGCGCGCCCGTGCCGAAACGCTCCCTCTCCGAGGTGGAGCGTGACGGCAATCTCTTCACGCTCGATAATCGCAGGTTGGTCGCATTCCAAAGGGCAGGGGTCGAGGTCCCCTACCGGATGGCCACCAGCCGTGAGACTCAGCGAGAGTTCACCAAGAAGTTCAGCACCACCACGGAGGGAATCGGTATCCGGATTCGAGGAGTGGGCTGGCATGGACCTGAATGAGGCGGCTGAGAAGGTTCGGACGCGGCAGGACTTGGTGGAGTTTGTCGAGCTTCTCGCGAGGGAGGCCGACTCGTCCGGTGGTGAAGCCTGGGAGAACGCCACGCTTCCCAGGTATCTCGAAGCGCTCTCGGCGTGGGCTGCTGATCTTGACGGCTACTGCGCGAACACCGGACAGGAAGTTCCGTCTGAACCGAGTTGGCGCTTGCTCGCGGAAATGCTGCTGGCTGCGACCATCTACGAGTGAACATGCTGATCCGAAACCCAAAAGATCGGGTCCCCGCGCGCTGGGGGTGACGCGGGGACCCGATCCATTTGGGGGCGTCCGTACCGGTGCGCGGCATGGGGGGTGGCCGAACACCGGGTGTCGGACGGGGGGTTCGCGGCAGCGGAGCCAGGCCCGGGGTGGGACGTGCCCACCGCGAATCAGACTTCGCTGCGCGCGCGGGTCAAGCTGAGACGGCGAGCCACTTGGAGCGGCCGGCGTGCGTGGGGATCCAGCAGCCGTTGCCCTCCGCGCCGGTTTCCAGCAGTGGTTCCGGCATGTGCAGCAGCTCGTTGATCACGTCGTGCGCGGGTCCGTTGGTCCGCCACAGCACGCGGCTGGGGAACAGGACGTCGGGTTCGTCAGCGGGGATCCGCGCCGCGTCGGCGTCGTTCTCGCCGAAGAGCTGCAGGATGTCGAAAACCCCGTGATGCACCCGGATTCCGACCACGGCGACCAGGCTTCCGCTGGCATCTCGGGGATGCGTGAACTGGAAGTCGCGGGCGACCAGGGCTTGCAGGCCGTTGGTTATGTCGTTCATGGCGCCACCGTTGTTCGTCGTAGGGGCTCAGACCATGTGGCCGACCAGCTCAGACGATCAGATCGTCGAACTCGCCGTCCTTTGCTCCGTTCAGGAACGCTGCGATCTCGTCCCTGCTGTAGACCAGTGCCGGGCCCTCGGGGTAGCGCGAGTTTCTGACGGCGACCCCACCGTCGACCAACGGTGCCAGCTCCACGCAGTTACCCACCGCTCCACTGTGGCGACTCTTGCGCCAGCCAGCGTTGGGAAGCTGCTTCGCGGGCATGCCGTTCTGGATGTCCGTCATCCGAACCCCACCCTTCCCCGACTCTCACTTGCACCGACCATCTGCACGTGCAGTTGATCGTGCAGGGGAAGGTATCAGCTGCAGATGCACGATTGAATGCACGTGCACGGCACTGAGAGCGTGATCACACGCATGGGTGTAACGCAAAGGCGGCACTCGGTGCCGGAGATTCGGCGAACAGTCGCCGCGCGTCATCCGAACGGACGAACAACTGGGAAATTCCCGTTCGGGCTCAGAGTTCCCGGAGTCGGTCCTGCAGCATCTTGCGGGTTCCCTCCGGGGTCAGCGCGTCCACGGCGAGCCGGTGGCTGACCTTGCTGTAGATCTCGACTTCCTCGGCCTTGTCCAGGTAGAGCGCACCGCAGAGGTGCTCCAGGTAGACGATGTCCGGGATCTCCGGCTCGGCGAAACGCAGGATCGTGTAAGCACCTTCGGCGGCCGAGCGACCGAGAGCGAAGGGCAGCGCCTGCAAGGTCACGGTCGGCAGCTTCGTCGCGTCCAACAGGGACTCGATCTGCTCGCGCATCACGTTCTTGCCGCCGATCGGGCGGTGCAGCACGGACTCGTCGATCACCGCCCACACGCGCGGCGACTTGGGCTGGGCGAACATCCGCTGCCGCTGCATGCGCAGGCGGACCCGGCGGTCGACCTCTTCGTCCTCGGCTTCGGGACGACCCTGGGTGGCGACGGCCCGCGCGTAGCGCTCGGTCTGCAGCAGGCCCGGCACGAACTGGAGCTCGTAGGTCTGGATCCGGGACGCGGATTCCTCCAGACCGACGAAGTCCTGGAACCACGGGGCGATCAGGTCGTTGTAGCGGTTCCACCAGCCGGGCTCGTTCGACCGGCGCACCAGGTCCAAGAAGGACTCGCGCTCGGTGTTGTCGTCCACCCCGTACAGGCTCAGCAGGTCGGCGACGTCGCGTTCCTTGAAGCCGACGCGGCCGAGCTCCAGGCGGCTGATCTTCGACCCGGAACCGCGGATGGCGTAACCGGCGTCCTCGCGGGAGATCTGCCGGGACTCCCGCAACCTGCGCAGCTGGCTGCCCAACACGAGACGGCGGGCCGTGGGACCGCTTCCCGTGGCGCTGTCCGGGGCCACGCGAGACCTCCTGCGAAGGGGTTTTTGGACGTTCTCTCGTCCCGCTGTCGAAGCGACGCGGGTGAACGTTACGGAAGGGGATAGTAGTGGAATACCGTCGAAGGTCTAGCCGCTTCCCCGGTTCGGTGGAGGTCGCGCAGGTCAACTGGGTGAAATCTGCGCATTGTGGGGTGTTGGAATCCGCTGGTGCTGATATCGCCGAGTGGATCAGCGGTTGAAATCACTCGCGCAGGGCGCTCCGTTCGGGAAGTCCAGGTCGATAGGCTCTCGGGGTGCTGACTTTGTCAACGGTGAATGTGAACGGTTTGCGCGCGGCCGCGAAGAAGGGCTTCGTGGAGTGGCTCGCGGAAACCGGTGCGGACGTGATCTGCATGCAGGAGACCCGTGCCGAGGCCGACCAGCTCACCGCCGAGGTGCGCGATCCCGAGGGCTGGCACGCGGCGCTGGCCCCGAGCTCCGCGAAGGGGCGCGCGGGCGTCGCGATCTACAGCCGCGCGGAGCCGGAGGCGGTCCGCGTCGGGTTCGGGTCGGCCGAGTTCGACGACAGCGGCCGCTACCTGGAGATCGACCTCCCGGGCGTCACGATCGCCAGCCTCTACCTGCCCAGCGGTGAAGTCGGCACGCCGCGCCAGGACGAGAAGGAGCGCTTCATGAAGGAGTTCGGCGAACACCTCGCCGGCCTCCGCGAGCGCGCCGCCTCCGCAGGCCGCGAGGTCGTGGTGTGCGGTGACTGGAACATCGCCCACCGCGAAGCCGACCTGAAGAACTGGAAGGCCAACCAGAAGTCGGCCGGTTTCCTCCCCGAGGAGCGGGCGTGGCTCACCGACGTCTTCGAATCCGGCTACACCGACGTCGTCCGAAGCCTCCACCCCGAAGGCCCCGGCCCCTACTCCTGGTGGTCCTACCGGGGAAAGGCCTTCGACAACGACTCCGGCTGGCGGATCGACTACCAGGTCGCCACCCCCGGCCTCGCCGAACGAGCCACCGACGCGGTCGTCGAACGCGCCCCCAGCTACGACCAGCGCTGGTCCGACCACGCCCCGGTGACGGTCACCTACGACCTCTGAGGCACGACGCCGGTTTCGTGCGTTCCAGGGGGTGGGGAAGTTTTCATGAAAACTTCCCCACCTCCTACCCGCGATTCACAGGTACGGCGAGGTGATGATTTCCAGGCCGTGGCCCGCGGGGTCCTTGAAGTAGACGCCGCGACCTCCGTGGTTGTGGTTGATCCGGCCCGGTTCGGCGCCGTGCGGGTCGGCCCAGTGCTCGATGGCGCGCTCCCGAATTCGCGCGTAGGCGCGGTCGAAGAGGCCGTCGTCGACCAGGAACGCGTAGTGCTGCATCTGGATTTCGTCCACCGGTGGTTCGGCGAATTGCAGCAGCACTCCTCCGTCGAGCTGGATGTTGGTGAACACGCCCCACGACGGGGCTTCCGGAACCTCCAGGAGTTCCCGGTAGAACCGCGCGGATTCTTCGCGATCCTTCGCGGCGATGATGGTGTGGTTGAACGTGATGCTCACAGATCTCTCCTCAGCGGACTGCGGTGCTCAGTCGTGGAGGAGCGCGGGCTGAAATGGTGTCGGCGCGCTCGTTCGCCGTCTTTCGAGACGGGTGCGGAGAAGATCACCCCCCTCCCGAATGAGAGGGGGTCGGGCGCGAGGCCCGCAGAGCGGTCAGCGCTCTACCGGGTTGCCAATCCGTGCGTGGCGTGTCGCCGTCCCGATAATCACCGAATCAAACTAGACGGAACAACACGCTGACCGCAAGGCTCTTCGTCAACGCTTCCGGTAGGTGAGGTGCACGACGCCGCTGGTGAACGGTTTCGCTTCGGCGAGCTGGAAGTGCTCCGGGGCGAAGTCGCCGTCGAACAGGGGAATTCCGGTGCCGGCGATCACCGGGTGCAGCTTGATGATCAATTCATCGATCTCGGGTCGCAGCGCTGCTGCGAGCTTTCCGCCGCCGCACAACCAGATTCCCGATCCCGGCTCGCGCTTGAGCTCGCGGACCTTCTCCAGCGGATCCGTCGAGACGAATTCCACGGTCGGGTCGGGGGATTCGGTGATGCTGCGGGAGAACACGATGCTGCGCAGGTGCCGGTAGGCGTTGGTGATGCCCTCCCGCATGCCGATGTCCCAACTCCCGCGCCCCTGCAGCACCGTGTCGAAGTGCTTGTTGGGCACCTCGTCGAGACCGAACATCGGCCGGATGTGCGTGGGCAGCAGTTCCGGGAACTCCGCGCGCAGGAAATCCCCGTGATCGCCCTCGTGGAGGAAGAAGTCGGGGTTGTCGTTCGCCGGACCGGTGATGCGGCCGTCGATCGTCGACGCGATCATGTACGTCATTCTTCGCAAAGCGGCCCCCTCGTGGTCCTCGGTGACTGTAGCGGCACGGCGATGAGTTCGGCGGTTCTTTTTCGTCAACCTCTCCGAGAGCCCGTTGTCGAGGAGGACTGCGTTGATCGATCTGACACCCGCCTGCCGCGAGTTCGCCGCCCTGCTGAGCACCGTGACCGACGACCAGCTCGACCTGCCGACCCCGTGCTCCGAGTACGACGTCGGCGAGGTCATCGCGCACGTCGACGAGGCCGCGCAGGGCTTCACGGCCCTGGCCTCGGCGAGACCGGGTCCCGGCGATGCCCGCTCGCACGTTCTGGAGCTGGGCCGGGCGTGGTCGTCCCCGGCCGCGTGGGGAGGCGAGACCGCAGCGGGCGGAGTGCTGCTGCGCAACGAGGTCTGGGGCCGCATCGCGCTCACCGAGGTCGTCGTCCACGGCTGGGACCTGGCGCAGGCCACCGGAACGCCGCTTCACCTCACCGACGACACCCTGCGGGCGTGCTGGGCGCACGTGCGGGTGTTCGTCCCCAGCGCTCCGCTGCCGGAGCTGTGGGGACCCCCGGTCGAGGTCGCCGACGACGCGCCGCTGCTGGACCGGATCGTCGCCATGACCGGACGTGATCCCGGGGTCAGCGGGCGATGTGCTCGTTGAGGGGGACGTCCGGGTCCTGCAGGGCTTGGCGGTCGACGGTGGCGCCCGAGGTGATCAGGGTCTTGATCTGCTCGGTGACGTCCCAGATGTTGACGTTCATGCCGGCCAGCACCTTGCCCTCGGCGAGCCAGAAGGCGATGAACTCGCGGGCCTCGACGTCACCGCGGAACAGCACCTCGTCGTACTCGTCGGGATCGACGTGGCCGAGGTACTCCATGCCCAGGTCGTACTGGTCGGTGAAGAAGTACGGCAGCTCCGAGTAGGTGAGGTCGCCGCCGAGCATCGAGGACACCGCGACCGCCGGCTGGTTGAGCGCGTTGGCCCAGTGCTCGACGCGGATCTGCTTGCCCAGCAGCGGGTGGAACGCGTTGGCGACATCGCCCGCCGCGACGATGTTCGGGTCGCCGCTGCGCAGCGTCGCGTCGACCAGCACACCGTTGGAGACGCGCAGCTTCGCTTCGGCGGCCAGGTCGACGTCGGGGTCGACGCCCACCGCGATCAGCACCGCCTGAGCGTCGATCTCCAGACCGTCGGTCAGCCTCACCCCGGTGACCTTCCCGGACGGCGCGAGGATCTCGTCCACGGCGGTCGTGAAGCGGAACGACACGCCTCTGTCGCGGTGCAGCGCGGCGAAGACCTCGGCGACCTCCCGGCCCAGCACGCGCAGCAGCGGCAGCTCGGCGGTCTCGACCACCGTCACGCCGACCCCGGCCTGGCGCGCAGCGGAGGCCACCTCCAAGCCGATCCAGCCCGCGCCCACCACCACCAGGTTCTCGATGCCGGTCAGGGCCTGCTTGATGCGGTCGGAATCGCCCACCTGGCGCAGGTGCAGAACGCCCTCGGCGTCGTGGCCGGGTACCGGGATGGAACGCGGGCGGGCACCGGTGGCCAGCATCAGCTTGTCGAAGTCCAGCTGGGTCCCGTCGGCGAGCTCGACCTGGCGCAGCGAGCGGTCGATCCGTCGCGCCTTGGTGTCCAGGCGCAGGTCGACGCGGTTGTCGGCGTACCAGTTCTCGGGGTGCACGTACGCGGCGTCGAACTCGGCGCTGCCCATCAGGTACTCCTTGGACAGCGGTGGTCGCTCGTAGGGCCGGTGCGACTCGTCGCCCAGCAGCGTGATCCGCCCGTCGAACCCCTGGTCGCGCAGCGCCTCGGCGCCCTTCGCGCCGGCCATGCCTGCGCCGATGATCACGAAACTCTCCGAATCTCCCACCCCCGAAGCGTCCTGCCGCCACGGGAACCGGGCAACCGGAACCGAGCTCTCTCACCTCCGGGGAACGCGCGCTCGCGTCCCTCACCCGGGTGGGAAGAGCGAAACCGCAGGACTCGTGCGCACGAGTCCTGCGGTTTCGCCGGTGGGATTACTTCGTCACCGCGTCCAGGGCGTCGATGAGGCCTGCGCCGTAGAAGCCGGCCCCGGTCGGGCCGCCCGCGCACACGGCGTCGACGACGCCGTCCCCGTCCCCGTCGTAGTCCTTCGGGCACGGCAGCGGATCCGCCTGGTTGCTCAGCGCGCCGATGACCTGCTGCGAGGTCCACTCCGGGTGCGTGCTGCGCAGCAGGGCGGCGACGCCCGCGGCGTGCGGGCCCGCCATGGAGGTGCCCTGCATCCAGCCCCAGCCACCGCCGGGAACGCTGGAGAGGATCCGGCCGTTGGCCGACGGAGTCTGCGGGATCTGCCGCGCGTCACCGCCGGGAGCGGTCACCGCGATCGAACCGAGCCCGTAGTTGGAGTAGTACGACTTGACCGCGTTGACCCCGACGGCCGACACGGGCACGACGCCGGGCAGCTCGCCCGGCAGAACGTGGCAGTCCGGTCCGGTGTGGCGGTCCTGGGTGGGCCCGCCGTTGTTCGGGCTGTCGGTGTCGTGGATCGGCTGGGACAGGTCCCAGTTGCTATTGCCCGCGGAGACGACGTTGACCACGTCGTGGCCTTCGGCGTAGGCGACGGCCCGGCGGACCGCTTCGGCGGCGGCCTTCTGGTCCGGGTCGCTGTCGCACCACAGGTACCAGGGGTCGACGAAGTAGGAGTTGTTGGTGACGTCGAAGTCGTGCTCGGCGGCCCAGATGAACCCGCAGATCGCGTACTCGGGGTAGATGAACCCGCCGTCGTCGATCACCCGCACCGAGGCCAGCGTGACGTTGGGGGCCACGCCGGCGACACCGACGCCGTTGCGCGCGGCGGCGATGGTGCCCGAGACGTGCGTCCCGTGGTCCTGCGTCGGGTCCTGCGGCTGCCAGGCTTCCTGGTTCTGGTCCGGGATGCCCTCGTTGACGCAGCTCACCGACCGCGACGCGTCGAGGTTCGGCGCGAGGTCGGGGTGCGTGGGGTCGATGCCGTAGTCCAGCACGCCGACGGTGGTGTCCTTGCTGCCCTGCGAGACCGCGTGGGCCTGGTCGGCCTTGATCTGCGGCAGGTCCCACTGCTCGGCTTCCAGCGGCTCCCGGCCCTCAGCGGCGAGGGCGGGCGACTCGTTCGCGGTGCCTTCCAGCGTTTCGAGCTGCGTCGACTGCGCGGGCGGCAGCTGCTCGGCGAGGTTGCGGCTCGCACCCGCCTGCTCGACCCCCGGCTGCCCGCGGACCGCTCCGGCGAAGGCCGGATCCGGCGAGGTGGCGACGACGACGCCGATCTGCGGCCAGCTCTGCACGACGGCGCCGCCGACCGCGCGCACCGATTCCTCGGTCTGCGCGAGCCCGTCGCCGACGGGTCCGACGACCACGAAGTGCAGCGGAACGGTCGAGGAAGCCGGTGCTTCCGGCGCCGAGCCCAGCAGTCCGGCGGGTAACAGGAGCGTCAGGGCGAGAGCCGAACCTGCGATCCGCAGCGAACGACCTCTCCTACTTCTGCGTGACAACTTGTCCCTCCCAGGGAGACGAAGAATGGTTCACCCAGTGATATTCGTCCGGATTTTGCGCCTGATTCGGGGATAGTCGGTAGGTCTCAATGGAGTAATTCGGTAGCCGAAAGTGAGGGACTCGGCACGCAGATGACGGCTGGGCAACAACTTCGGGCCGACTTAGAGTCGTCAGGTGTCGGTTGCAGATTTGAATGTCACCCCGCCGGAACGAACCCCGAGCTCATCGGCGATGCGGCGCGCTCTGCGCCGCGCCACCGACGGCGTGTCGCTCGACGCCGCCGAAGCCGCGGTCCTGCTGCACGCGCGCGGCGACGACCTGGACGTGCTGCTGACCGCGGCCGGGAAGGCGCGTGACGCGCACCTGGTCGCCGAAGGGCATCCGGGCGTCGTCACCTACAGCCGCAACGTGTTCATCCCGCTGACCAGGCTGTGCCGGGACCGTTGCCACTACTGCACTTTCGCCACCGTCCCGCACAAGGTGGAATCGGCCTTCCTGGAGCGCGACGAGGTCCTGGAGATCGCTCGCCAGGGAGCCGCCGCCGGGTGCAAGGAAGCCCTGTTCACCCTCGGGGACCGGCCGGAGGAGCGCTGGCCCGCGGCCCGCGAATGGCTCGAAGCGCGCGGCTACTCCTCCACGGTGGACTACGTCCGCTCGTGCGCGATCGCGGTGCTGGAGGAGACCGGCCTCCTGCCGCACCTGAACCCGGGAGTGCTGTCCTGGTCGGAGCTGACCAGGCTCAAGCCCGTCGCGGCCAGCATGGGCATGATGCTGGAGACGACCTCGGAGCGGCTCTGGAGCGAGAAGGGCGGCCCGCACTTCGGCAGCCCGGACAAGGAACCGGCCGTCCGCAAGCGCGTGCTGACCGACGCCGGTCGCGTCGCGGTGCCGTTCACCAGCGGAATCCTCATCGGCATCGGCGAAACCCGCACAGAGCGCGCCGAATCGCTGCTGGAGCTGCGGCAGTCCGCGCGCCAGTACGGGCACATCCAGGAAATCATCGTGCAGAACTTCCGGGCCAAGCCGGACACCGCGATGCGCGGGATGCCGGATGCCGACCTGGAGGAGCTGGCCGCGACGATCGCCGTGGCCCGGCTGCTGATGCCCTCGGGCGTGAGCGTGCAGGCGCCGCCGAACCTGGTGGGTGACGAGCACCGCCTGATGCTGCGCGCCGGGATCGACGACTGGGGCGGCGTGTCCCCGGTGACTCCGGACCACGTCAACCCCGAACGCCCGTGGCCGCAGGTCACCGAGCTCGACGAGCTCACCGGCACGGCCGGTTTCCAGCTGCGCGAACGGCTCACCGCCTACCCGCGCTACGTGCGCAAGGGCCTGGCGGGCGACAGCACGCAGTGGCTGGACCTGCGGGTCGCCTCGCACGTCGACGCGCTCTCGGACGACGACGGCTTCGCCGACCCGGACGCCGAGATCGCCGGGCGCGAGTGGCAGGAGCCCGACGGCGGCTTCGAGTCGATCGGCCGGACCGACCTGCACCGCAGCATCGACACCGACGGGCGCACGGAGGACCGCCGCACCGACTTCGACACCGTCTACGGCGACTGGGACGAGCTGCGCGGCCAGGTCCCGTCGGTGGCGACCCCGGAACGCCTGGACGCCGACGTCAAGGAGGGCCTGCGGCTGGCGGATTCGGACCCGGCGTCGTTGCTGGAGGAACAGCACCACGCGGCCGCGATGGCGTTGATGACCTGCGAGGGGCCGGCGATGGACGAGCTCGCCGGCATCGCCGACCGGCTGCGTCGCGAGGTCGTCGGCGACGACATCACCTACGTGGTCAACCGCAACATCAACTTCTCCAACATCTGCTACGTGGGCTGTCGCTTCTGCGCCTTCGCCCAGCGCGAGCGGGACGCCGACGCCTACCGGCTCTCGCCGGAGGACGTCGCCGACCGCGCCGACGAGGCGTGGCGGGCCGGCGCCACCGAGGTGTGCGTGCAGGGCGGCATCGACCCGAGGCTGCCGGTGTCCGGCTACGCCGACCTGGTGCGCGCCGTGCGGGCGAGGGTGCCGGAGATGCACGTCCACGCCTTCAGCCCGATGGAGATCGTCAGCGCATCGGCGAAGGCGGGCGTGACCGTCGAGGACTGGCTCGCCGAGCTCAAGGAAGCGGGTCTGGGCAGCATCCCGGGCACGGCCGCCGAGATCCTCGACGACGAGGTCCGCTGGGTGCTGACCAAGGGCAAGTTGCCCGCGGCGGAGTGGATCGAGGTCGTCAGCACCGCGCACCGGCTGGGCATCCCGTCCTCGTCGACGATGATGTACGGCCACGTCGACCACCCGGAGCACTGGTTGGGGCACCTGCGCACGCTGGCCGGGGTGCAGGATCGGGCCCGCGAGCACGGGCAGGCCGGCTTCACCGAGTTCGTGCCGCTGCCGTTCGTGCACCGCAACGCCCCGATCTACCTGGCGGGCCTGGCGCGGCCGGGGCCGACGCAGCGGGACAACCGGGCGGTGCACGCGATGGCCCGGATCCTGCTGCACGGGCGGATCGACAACGTGCAGACCTCGTGGGTGAAGCTCGGCGACTCGGGCACCACGGAGGTCCTCAACGGCGGCGCCAACGACGTCGGCGGCACGCTGATGGAGGAGACGATCAGCCGGATGGCCGGATCGGAGCACGGTTCGGAGCGCAGCGTCGAGGAGTTGCACGAGCTCGCGTCCCGAGCGGGCCGCACCGCGCGGCAACGCACTACGACGTATGGGCGAACGGGTCAGGTGCAGCTCGGCGTCAGTGCAGTGTGAGGACCTGATTACTCCGTTTGAGTGTTATTCAGGTCACCAGGTGACGCTTGGTGGGGCCGACTGACCGTCGGCTCCACCGCCCACCTGCGAAGTTCGTGATCAACTCCCCCCGGGAAGTCGCTCGGTTCCGGAAAATATGATCACCCTGTCGTGGTTGGTTTACGCAAGGCAACCGCGATCGCAACGGGTGGTCGGTACTGTCCGCCACCGGACCACACGAGTAGAGGGCCCCGAAGGGGTCAACTTCCGCAGGGAGGCACGCTCTTGCGTAGCCGAATATCTCGCGTGATCAGGCGAGTGGCCGCACCCGGCGCCCTCGTGGCGGCGCTGATGCCGGTCACGACGGGTCTCGCCGAAGCTCAGTCCGAAGCGGTCATCGTCGCCGCGCCGGCGGTCGACTCGCTCGGCTCCGTCGGACTCAGCGCAGTCGTCCTCGGCGTCGCCGGAATGGTCGTCGGCGTCTTCCGCAAGAAGAAGATCCAGCCGGAGAACCAGCGCAAGGGGTGAGCCCGGTCCCGAGGGTGGGGCGGCGCTTGCGAGAATCGGCTCCGTGAGCAGCGACAGCCCCGCAACCCAGACCAGTGAGCAGCCCGAGGCCCGGCCTCGCGTCCTGTCCGGCATCCAGCCGACGGCCGACTCGTTCCACCTCGGCAACTACCTCGGCGCCCTGCGGGAATGGGTCACCATGCAGGACACCTACGAGTGCTTCTACAGCGTCGTCGACCTGCACGCGATCACCGTCGAGCAGGACCCGGAACTGCTCCGCAAGCGCACCCGGGTCTCCGCGGCCCAGCTGCTCGCCCTCGGCATCGACCCCGACCGCTCGGCCCTGTTCGTGCAGAGCCACGTTCCCGAGCACGCGCAGCTGTCCTGGGTCCTGGAGTGCATGGCCGGGTTCGGCGAAGCCGGCCGGATGACCCAGTTCAAGGACAAGTCGTCCCGCCAGGAGGCCGACCACGTCAGCGTCGGGCTGTTCACCTACCCGGTGCTGCAGGCCGCGGACATCCTCGTCTACCAGGCCGACGCCGTCCCGGTCGGCGAGGACCAGCGCCAGCACCTGGAGCTGACCCGCAACCTCGCGCAGCGCTTCAACTCGCGCTTCGGCAAGACCTTCACCGTTCCGGCGGCGCACATCCCCAAGGACACCGCCAAGATCTACGACCTGCAGGACCCGACCGCCAAGATGAGCAAGTCGGTGCCCAGCGGCGTGATCGAGCTGATGGAGGACCCGAAGCGCTCGGCGAAGAAGATCCGCTCCGCCGTCACCGACGCCGGCCGCGAGATCCGCTACGACGCCGACGAGAAGCCCGGCGTCTCCAACCTGCTGTCGATCTACTCCGCGCTGACCGGCCAGACCATCGCCGAGCTCGAAACCGCCTACGAGGGACGCGGGTACGGCGACCTGAAGAAGGAGCTCGGCCAGGTCGTGGTCGACTTCGTGACGCCGCTGCAGGAGAAGGTCAACTCCTACCTCGATGACCCGGCCGAGCTGGACAAGGTCCTGCACCGGGGCGCGGAGAAGGCCCGCGAGGTCTCCTCGCAGACCCTGAAGGCGGTGTTCGAACGGGTGGGTTTCCTGTCTCCGTTGCGCTGAGGTGATCAACTGCGGGTAGCCTGCCACCGTTCGGGGGAGTGCCGTTGGGTGGGAGGTGCACCATGACGGGTCAACAGGAGCAACCGGGCCGTCTGGGCGAGTTGCGGCAGCGGCACGAATGGCTCGACAGGCTGATCCGGGCCGCCGGCCGCTACCAGCAGCAGTACGGCGACTACTACGCGGCGGCGATCACCTACTTCAGCGTGCTGGCCCTCGTGCCGCTGCTGATGATCGCCTTCGCGGTGGCCGGTTTCGTGCTCAGCGGCAACCCCGAGCTGCTGACGAACCTGAAGAACTCGATCACCTCCGCGGTTCCGAGCCCCGCGATGAGCGACATGCTCAACCGCGTCGTCGACCAGGCGATCAAGCAGGCGGGCGCGGTCGGGATCATCGGTCTGCTCACCGCCCTGTACTCCGGTCTGGGCTGGATGACGAACCTGCGCGAGGCGCTGACCGCGCAGTGGACCCAGATCTCGGAACCGCAGCCGATGCTCAAGCGGATGGGCTCGGACCTGGCGTCGCTGCTCGGCCTCGGGTTGGCGATGGCGCTGTCGTTCGGCATCAGCGCGCTGGGCGGCGGCGTCGGCCGCCTGCTGCTGGACGCGGCCGGGTTCGAGCGCAGCGTCCTCGCGGGCGTCCTGCTACGCGTGCTGTCGATCCTGCTGTCGCTGCTGGCCGGGTGGCTGGTGTTCACCTGGGTGCTGGCGCGGTTGCCGCGCAAGCCGGTGACGTTGCGCAGCGCCGTGTGGGGCGCGCTGTTCGCGGCCCTGGGCTTCGAGGTCCTCAAGCAGGTCGGCGTGATCTACCTGAACTCGGTCACGAACTCGCCCGCCGGTGCCGCGTTCGGCCCGATCCTCGGTCTGCTGGTGTTCGCGAACCTGATCTCGCGCTTCATCCTGTTCGTGACCGCCTGGACCGCGTCGTCCGCCGAGAACCGCGAATCCGATGCGGTTCCGGCGCCCGGGCCGGCCATCATCCGCCCGGCGGTGCGGGTCCGCCGCGGCGCGGGAGCGCGCACCGCGGCGGGCATGCTCGGCGTCGGAGCCCTCGCGGGCTGGCTGCTGCGCCGATCACGGGGATCCCGCCGCGGCTGAACCGCTCGATCAGGGGTGCTCGGCGCTCTCGGCCGACGCCTGCCGCCGGGCTTGGGCGAGCTGCGCCCGGCGCCTGCGCAGGAGCACGGCCGTGGCCACCGCGACGAGCGCGATCGCGAGCAGGATCAGCGGCCCGGTGATCGTGCCGAAGAACGACGAGTCCTGGACGCCGACCCCCTGCGTTGCCGGGGGCACACCGGCCCGAGCGGCCGGGGCGGCGGCCTCCGGGGCGCGCGGCGAGGTCGTCACCAGCTCACCCACCGAGGTGCCCGGGGGCAGCGAGAACCCGTGGTCGAGCAGGGCCATGGCCTGGTGCGACAGCCGCACCGGGGTGTTCTCGCCGCGCATCATCACCGCCACCAGGCGGCGGCCGTCGCGCTGCGCGGAGCCGATGAAGGTGTGCCGGGCGTCGTCGGTGAAACCGGTCTTGCCCCCGAGTCCGCCGGGGTAGTTGCGCAAGACCTGGTTGTCGCTCCACAGCTCGAACGGCGGCTGACCGGGCGCGCCGGGCAGCAGCATCATCGGGGTGGCGATGGCGTTGGCGAAGGCGGGTTCGCGCATCGCCAGCCGGAAGATCGTGGCCAGGTCGTACGCGGAGGTGCTCATCCCGGGACCGTCCAGACCGGACGGTGTGGCGGCGCGGGTGTCCAGCGCACCGATCTCGGTGGCCAGGTGGTTCATCTTCTCCAGCGTCGCCGGGACGCCGCCCATCTTCATGGCCAGCGCGTGCGCGGCGTCGTTGCCGGAGCCCATCAGCATCGCCTGGAACACGTCGCCGACGCGGTAGGTCATCCCGGGCAGCAGGCCGATGCGGGTGCCCTCCTGATTGGCGTCCTCCTGGGTGGCGACCAGGGTGTCGTCGAGCTTGAGCTCGCGCAGCGCGGTCAGCGCGGTGAGCACCTTGATGGTGGAGGCCGGGCGCTGCCGGGCGTGGGCGTCCTTGGCGGCCAGGATCTCGCCGGAGTCCAGGTCCGCCAGGACCCAGCCCGCGGCGGAGGCGGCGACGTCCGGTGGCGGTCCGGGCCGGTCCGGCGCGGTCAGCAGCGCGCAGTCGGCGATCCGGTCACCGCCCACCGGAGTCTCGGGCACCGGGACCGGGGCCGGTGCGGGCTGGCCGGGTGCGGGCACCTCGGAGGTGTCGACCGCGGGCGGCGGTGCTTCCGCGTTGGGGCAGGCGGGTGGCTGCGCAGCGGCGGGCGCGGCGGTCAGCAGCGGCAGGGCGACGAGCATCGCCGCGAAAACCGGCCAAAACGGTGGTTTCGCACGGGATTTCGCCGGGAGGTGAGAACGCGGAGGCACACGGAAGAGGTTAACGGGTCGGCTCCATGAACGTTCCCCGGTCGCCGGGACCCCGGGAGGCCGGGTGAGCCCGGCAACAGCGGATACTCGGGAACGTGACGATTTCTCGCCGAGTTGCGCTGTTCCTGCTGGCCTTCGGGGTCTGGTCCTACTTCCTGTGGCCGACGTTCATGCGCAACATCTGGAACAGCGACCGATCCTGGGCGCAGGGCAGCCCCACGGCCTACCTGATCGTCCACCTGGTCATCGCCGTGGTGTCCCTCGTCCTGGGCACCCTCATCGGAATCCTCGGCTGGAAGGCCTACCGAGCTACCCGCCCCTGACCAGCCTCTTTCTGGGTCTGGAGTGTGGGTGTGGGTGTGGGTGTGGGGGAAGTTTTCATGAAAACTTCCCCCACACCCACAGGCGGCCTGAAACGCCGGGCGACACCCCACCCGCACCGCGCCCGGGTGTGTCTTACTAGGTCAGAGGGCCTCAGCGGAGTGGAACTCAAATTCGCGCGAAATTGAGTCCCCTAGTTCGGACTCAAATTCGCGCGAAATTGAGAATGGTCTGAGCGTGACAACGGCGCCCGCCCCTGTTCGGGGTGGGCGCCGTTGCGTGGGTGTCGCGTCAGCGGCGGCGGAACATCAGGGCGCGCTTGACCTCCTGGATCGCCTTGGTGACCTGGATGCCACGCGGGCAGGCGTCCGTGCAGTTGAAGGTCGTGCGGCAGCGCCACACGCCGTCGACGTCGTTGAGGATGTCCAGGCGCTCCTCAGCGGCTTCGTCGCGGCTGTCGAAGATGAACCGGTGCGCGTTGACGATCGCGGCCGGACCGAAGTAGTTGCCGTCCGACCAGTACACCGGGCACGACGTGGTGCACGCCGCGCACAGGATGCACTTGGTGGTGTCGTCGAAGCGCTCCCGCTCGGCGACCGACTGGATCCGCTCGCGGGTCGGTTCGTTGCCGGTCGTCTTCAGGTACGGCTGCACCGCGCGGTAGGCCTCGAAGAACGGCTCCATGTCGACGATCAGGTCCTTCTCCAGCGGGAGGCCCTTGATCGGCTCGATGGTCAGCGTCGTCTCACCGCTGGAGTTGAGCATGTCCTTCATCAGGACCTTGCAGGCCAGCCGGTTGACGCCGTTGATCCGCATCGCGTCCGAGCCGCACACGCCGTGCGCGCACGACCGGCGGAACGTGAGCGTTCCGTCGACGTACCACTTGATGTAGTGCAGCAGGTTGAGCACGCGGTCCGACGGCAGCGACGGGATCCGGTACGACTCCCAGTGCGGCTCGTCGTCCTGCTCCGGGTTGTAGCGGAGCAGCTTGACCGTGACCATCACCGCGTCGTCCGGGATCGGCGGTGCGTCATCGGGCAGGGGCGTGGCGTTCTTCTCTGTGGTGGCGGCAGTCATCAGTACTTACGCTCCATCGGCTGGTACCGGGTGACGGTGACCGGCTTGTAGTCCAGGCGGATGTCGGCCTGGAACCCGGTCAACCCGAGCGGCGCGTTCGGATCTTCGGACTCGGGCAGCACCTTGTACTGCATGCTGTGCCGCATGAAGTTGGTGTCGTCCCGGGAGGTGTAGTCCTCGCGCGCGTGACCGCCGCGGGACTCCTTGCGGGCCAGGGCCGCGTTGACCAAGGCCTCGGCCAGGTCGAGCAGGAAGCCCAGCTCGATGGCCTCCAGCAGGTCGGAGTTGTACCGCTTGCCCTTGTCGTGCACGGCGATCCGGCCGTAGCGCTCCTTGAGCGCCTGCACGTCCGACAGCGCCGTCTTCAGCGTCTCCTCGGTGCGGTACACCGAGGCGTTGGCGTCCATCGTCTGCTGCAGCTCGGTGCGGATGGTCGCGACCCGCTCGCCACCGGTGTTGGTGCGCAGGTGGTCGACCATGCCCTCGACCAGCTTGGTCGGCTCCTCCGGCGTTTCCACGAACTCGTGGGAGTGCGCGTACTCGGCGGCGGCGATGCCGGAGCGGCGGCCGAAGACGTTGATGTCCAGCAGCGAGTTGGTGCCCAGGCGGTTGGAGCCGTGCACCGAGACGCAGGCGCACTCGCCGGCGGCGTAGAGACCGGGAACCACGGTCTCGTTGTCGCGGAGCACCTCGCCCTGCACGTTGGTGGGGATGCCGCCCATCGCGTAGTGCGCGGTCGGGTAGACCGGCACCGGCTCCTCGGTCGGCTCCACGCCCAGGTAGGTGCGGGAGAACTCCATGATGTCCGGGAGCTTGGACATCAGCAGCTCTTCACCGAGGTGGGTGACGTCGAGCAGCACGTAGTCCTTGTTCGGGCCCGCGCCGCGGCCTTCCAGCACCTCCAGGGCCATCGACCGGGCGACGATGTCGCGCGGCGCGAGGTCCTTGATCGTCGGAGCGTAGCGCTCCATGAAGCGCTCGCCGTCGGCGTTGCGCAGGATGCCGCCCTCACCCCGGACGCCCTCGGTGATGAGGATGCCCAGACCGGCGAGACCGGTCGGGTGGAACTGGTAGAACTCCATGTCCTCCAGCGGCAGGCCCTTGCGGTAGACGATGCCCATGCCGTCACCGGTGAGGGTGTGCGCGTTGGAGGTCGTCTTGAAGACCTTGCCGAAGCCGCCGGTGGCGAACACGACGGACTTGGCCTGGAAGACGTGGATCTCGCCGGTGGCCAGCTCGTAGGCGATGGCGCCGGTGCAGACCTCCTGGCCGTTCGCGTCCTCGCTCATCATCACGTCGAGGACGTAGAACTCGTTGTAGAACTCCACGCCGTGCTTGACGCAGTTCTGGTAGAGCGTCTGCAGGATCATGTGGCCGGTGCGGTCCGCGGCGTAGCAGGCCCGGCGGACCGGGGCCTTGCCGTGGTCGCGGGTGTGGCCACCGAAGCGGCGCTGGTCGATCTTGCCCTCGGGGGTCCGGTTGAACGGCAGACCCATCTTCTCGAGGTCCAGGACCGCGTCGATGGCTTCCTTGGCCATGATCTCCGCGGCGTCCTGGTCGACCAGGTAGTCACCACCCTTGATCGTGTCGAAGGTGTGCCACTCCCAGTTGTCCTCTTCGACGTTGGCCAACGCCGCGCACATGCCGCCCTGGGCGGCACCCGTGTGCGAACGGGTGGGGTAGAGCTTGGTCAGCACGGCGGTCCGGGCACGCTGGCCGGACTCGATCGCCGCGCGCATCCCGGCGCCACCGGCGCCGACGATGACCACGTCGTACTTGTGGAATTGCATGGTCGCCTCCTCGGGCTGTGGCGGGGACCCGCGATCGGCAGCAGCCTCGCCACGCTGTGGTCTCTGCGGCGCTAGCCGATGTTCGGGTCGAAGGTGAAGATCACGAAGCTGCCCAGACCCACGGTCAGCAGGACGGAGACGTACAGCAGCATCTTCAGCCAGAAGCGCGTGCCGTCTTTGCGGGAGTAGTCGTTGATGACGGTACGAAGCCCGTTGCCGCCGTGCAGGCCGGCCAGCCAGAGCATCGTCAGGTCCCACATCTGCCAGAACGGGGAGGCCCAGCGACCCGCCACGAAGGCGAAGTTGATCTTGTGGACGCCGCCGTCCAGGAACAGCATGATCAGAACGTGGCCCAGCACCAGGAACAGCAGGACCACACCGGACAGGCGCATGAACAACCAGGCGTAGAGCTCGAAGTTGTTGCGGCGCGCTGCGGGGCGGCTCGGGGTGCGCGGCTTCTCCACGGCGAGAGGTGCGTCGGTGACGGACATTGGCGCTTAACCCCCGAAGATTTCCGTGACGGCGCGGGTGAGCATGCTGATCGCGGCCGGGACCATCAGGACCAGCCACAGCACGAGCACGGTCCACAGCATCGGCTTCTGGTACTGGGTGCCCTTGGACCAGAAGTCGACCAGCATGACTCGGATGCCGTTGAACGCGTGGAAGAGCACTGCGGCCAGCAACCCGAGTTCGAACAGGATCATCAGTGGGTGCTTGTAGGTCTCGATGACCGTGTCGTACGCGTTGGGCGACACCCGGACGAGCGCCGTGTCCAGGACGTGCACGAACAAGAAGAAGAAGGTGAGCACGCCCGTGATCCGGTGCGCGACCCACGACCACATGCCCAGATCGCCGCGGTAGAGGCGTCCCTTGGCGCGCACGGGTTCCGCGCGCGTGGGAGCGTCGGCCGCGGAGGCGGTGGTGCTGGCCATGGTGGAAGGCCTCCAACCTCGCTGGTGGACTGGCGGCCCCGCGTTCGGGAACAGGGGCGGCCGGCCCCGAGTTGCAGTTGGTCCCAAGCGATGTTGGGTGCACGCCCGTCACCGGCCACGAACTGGGGCCTTGACGAATTGGATGCTAGACCCGAGGAATCGTCGGGGCCTACTCGCCCGAGCCGTCTGTGATCGACCAGACAAGCCGACGGGACCTGTTAATCGAGTAAGAAATCATTTCGTGACACGCGACCGATGCCCATGCGGCAGCGTCAACCCTTAATTTCGAGAGTCACGTCACCGGCTGACGTGCACCGCGCGCGGAACGAAGATCCACTCGAAAGTGGATCAGGAGTTCAACGCCGCCGAGCCCCGCTGATCCGGGGTCGCGGCCGGGGGAGCGCGGTGGCCTCGAACGAAAGGGGAACGGCATGCGGCGAACGCCGACAGAGGGACGGCGCTCGGGTGCCGGCATACGACGCAGGAGCGTCGCGACGGCCGCGTTGCTGCTCAGCGGCGCCATGGTGCTGGCGGGCTGCGCGAAGGACACCGGCGGTGGCGGGAGCAGCGCCGGTGGGGGGACGGGGCCGTGCCAGCTGAGCGCGCCGCCCGCGGGAGCCGCCGCAGCGCCCAGCACGACGGCCCAGCAGCTACCGCCGCCCAACGCCAGCGCGCTGCGCGTCGGTGTGGCCTTCGACATCGGGGGACGCGGGGACGCCTCGTTCAACGACGCCTCGGTGGCGGGCCTGGACCGCGCCAAGGCCGAGATGGGCCTGGGCGAGACCAAGGAGCTCGACGCCGGAGCGGGCGAGCCCGAGGACGCCAAGCAGACCCGGCTGCGCCAGCTCGCGCGCGAGGGCTTCAACCCGGTCATCGCCGTCGGCTACGCCTACGCGGACGCCATCAAGATCGTCGCCCCGGAGTTCCCCGGGACCAAGTTCGCCATCATCGACGAGCAGGTCGACGGCTTGCCGAACGTCACGCCGCTGGTCTTCGCCGAGGAGCAGGGTTCCTTCCTGGCCGGCGTGGTGGCCGCGCACAAGTCGAAGAACTGCCACGTCGGGTTCGTCGGCGGTGTGCAGACGCCGCTGATCCAGAAGTTCGAGGCCGGTTTCGAGGCGGGAGCGAAGGCCGCGGCCCCGGACATCGAGATCGAGGAGAAGTACCTCACCCCGGCCGGGGACTTCAGCGGCTTCCAGGACCCCAACAAGGGCTCCGAGGTCGCCACCGGTCAGCTGGAAGCGGGCGCCGACGTGCTCTACCACGCGGCGGGTGCCTCCGGTAAGGGCGTGTTCGGCGCGGTCAAGGGCGCGGGTGCCCAGGCCATCGGGGTCGACTCCGATCAGTACAACCAGCCGACCGTGGCCGAGTACAAGGACGTCATCATCAGCTCGATGCTCAAGCGCATCGACATGGCGGTCTACGACTACATCGCCGCCGTCGCGCGCAACGACCTGAGCACGGTGCCGAAGAAGTTCGACGTCGCCATCGACGGGGTCACCTACTCCACCTCGGGCGGCAAGATCGACGACCTCAAGCCCACGTTGGACGCCTACAAGGCCGCGATCGCCAACGGCCAGATCCAGGTACCGGACAAGCCCTGATCCACGGCGGCCTCCGGCCTGAGCAGTGATGATGAAGGGCACCTCGCTCCCACCGCGCGTGCGTGCGAGGTGCCCTTCCTCGTCGTCACTCCCGGTTGGCGGTTTCGCGCCAAGACGGCCGGTCCTGGACCGAAACCGTCCATTGTTGAGCGTCCATCTGCTTCGCTGCCGGTGGAGACAAGCCCTGGAGCACCATGAACACCTCTGCCGAGCCGGAATCCGGTGGCCCGCCGGCCGTCGAGCTGACCGGCATCACCAAGACCTTCCCCGGCGTCGTGGCCAATTCCGACGTCAACCTGACCGTGCGCGCCGGCGAGGTGCACGCGCTGTGCGGTGAGAACGGGGCGGGCAAGTCGACCCTGATGAAGATCCTCTACGGGATGCAGGCGCCGGACTCGGGCACCATCCGGGTGCACGGCGACGAGATCGCCTTCCGCACCCCGGCCGAGGCCATCAAGGCCGGGATCGGCATGGTCCACCAGCACTTCATGCTGGCCGACAACCTGACGGTGCTGGAGAACGTCGTCCTCGGCGCGGAGCGCGAGCACGGCATCGGCGCCAAGGCCCGCCGCCGGGTGCTGGAGCTGGCCGAGCAGGCCGGTTTCGAGCTGCGGCTGGACGTGCTGGTCGAGAGCCTGGGCGTCGCCGAGCGGCAGCGCATCGAGATCCTCAAGGTCCTCTACCGCGGCGCGCGGATCATCATCCTCGACGAGCCGACGGCGGTGCTGGTGCCGCAGGAGGTCGACGAGCTGTTCACGACCCTGCGCACCATGCGGGAGCGGGGTTTCACGTTCTTGTTCATCTCGCACAAGCTCGACGAGGTGCGCAGCATCGCCGACACGATCACCGTGCTGCGGCGCGGTACGACCGTCGGCAGCGTGGGTGCGTCCGAAGTGACCAGTCGTGCGCTGGCCGAGATGATGGTGGGCAGCGAGCTCCCGGTCCCCGAGCGCGGTCCGTCCACGGTGACCGATCGCGAAGTGCTCGTGGTGGAGGGGCTTTCGGCCGTCGAGTCGCAGCGCCCGGTGCTCGACGAGATCGACCTGTCCGTGCGCGCCGGTGAGGTCGTGGGCATCGCCGGTGTCGAGGGCAACGGCCAGACCGAGCTGGTCGAGGCCATCATGGGCATGCGCCCGATCGACTCCGGGCGGATCAGGGTGGGCGATCAGGACATCACCTCGCTCGGCACGCTCGCCCGCCGCGAGGCCGGGATCGGCTACGTCCCCGAGGACCGGCACCGGCAGGGCCTGCTGCTGGACGAGTCGCTGTGGCAGAACCGGATCCTCGGGCATCAGACGCGACGACCGGTCGCCCGCGGCCGGTGGCTGGACCGGCAGGGCGCCAAGGACGACACCCGCCGCATCGTCGAGCAGTTCGACGTGCGCACCCCGGGCATCGACGTCGACGCCGCCGCGCTGTCCGGCGGGAACCAGCAGAAGCTCATCATCGGCCGGGAGCTCTCGGGCGAGCCGCGGCTGCTCATCGCCGCGCACCCCACGCGTGGGGTGGACGTCGGCGCGCAGTCGGGGATCTGGGAGCACCTGCGCGACGCCAGGGCCGAAGGGCTCGCGGTGCTGCTGATCTCGGCCGATCTCGACGAACTCATCGGTCTGTCCGACACGATCCGGGTCATGTTCCGGGGGCGCCTGGTCGCCACCGCCGACCCGCGCTCGGTGACGCCGGAGCAGCTGGGCGCTGCCATGACGGGAACCCAGGAGGCGGTGTGAGGCACACTTCTGTTCCTTCTCGCAGCGCCGACCGGGGCGCGGGGCGTCCCCGACAAGCACAGGAGGCGGTGTGAACAGCTGGCGGACGCGGTTGACGCCGCCGTTGTTGGCGATCGTGTTCTCCGCGGTGCTCTGCAGCGTGGTGCTGCTGATCTCCGGGGCCGATCCGCTCGCGACGCTGGCGGAGATGATCGCGCAGGTCGGTCGTGGGACGACCGCCGTGGACATCATCAACACGGCGGGGGCGTACTACCTGGTGGCGATCGCGGCTGCGATCGGTTTCCAGATGAACCTGCTCAACATCGGCATCGAGGGCCAGTGCCGGCTCGCGGCGTGCGTCGCCGCGATCGTCGCCGGGTCGGTGAGCCTCCCGTTCGGGCTGCACGCCGCGCTCGTCGTGGTGGTCGGCGCGGTCACCGGAGCCGTGTGGTGCGGGATCGCCGCGCTGCTGAAGGTCTACCGCGGGGTGTCCGAGGTGATCTCCACGATCATGCTCAACACCCTGTCGATCGGCGTGATCGCCTTCCTGGTGCGGGTGTTCGGCGAGATGCGCGGCAACAGCCAGGGCACGGCCATCATCCCGGACAGCGGCATGGTGCCGGGCATCTCGCTCGGTGGCGCGGGAACGGTGTTCGGCCTGGTCCTGCTGGCCGTGCTGGTCGGCATCGGGTACGCGCTGCTGATGGACCGGACCCGCTACGGCTTCGAGCTGCGCGCCTCCGGGCTCTCGCCCACGGCGGCCCGCGCGGGCGGAGTGAACTCCAAGCGCATGATCCTGTCCGCGATGCTCATCTCCGGTGCGATCGCCGGCCTGGCCGGGCTCCCGGAGATCCTCGGCCGCGACCACACCTTCACCGTCAACTTCCCGACCGGCTACGGCTTCGCCGGCCTGGCCATCGCGCTGCTGGGGCGCAACCACCCGCTCGGCGTCGCCTTCGGCGCACTGCTGTGGTCGTTCCTGGACAAGAGCTCGCTGACGCTGGACAACATCGGCGTTCCGAAGGAGATCGTGACCATCCTGCAGGGAACCATCGTGCTGTCCGTGGTCGTCGCCTACGAGCTGGTGCGCCGCCGCGAGCTGGCCGCCGAGCAGCGGAGGGTCGGCAAGGCCCTGGAGACCGCTGAACCGGTCGCCGCGAGCGGAGGTGAGCGGGCATGACCGCCGCGCTTGAGGAGAAGGTCCCGGCCGCTCGCGGCGGCGGGACGAAGATGCCCGGCTGGGCCCGGGTGCTGCTGTGGGTCGTGGTCGGGTTCGTCGCGCTGTCGATCACCTCGTACCAGACCGGGGTGCCGCAGCTGACCGGTTCGGGCACGGTGCAAGCCGCCGTGCGACTGGGCATCCCGATCCTGCTGGCCGCGCTCGGCGGCCTGTGGGCGGAACGAGCCGGTGTGATCAACATCGGCCTCGAAGGCATGATGATCATGGGCACCTGGGGTGGTGCCTGGGCCGGCTACCAGTGGGGACCGCTCGCCGGACTCGTCGCCGCGGCCCTCTTCGGCGCGCTCGGCGGGCTGCTGCACGCGATCGCGACCGTGTCCTTCGGCGTCAACCACATCGTCTCCGGTGTGGCGATCAACCTGCTCGGCGCGGGCGCGGCGAAGTACCTCTCGACGCTGCTGTTCGAGCCGGTCTCGCAGAACCCGCGGCAGTCGCCGCCGGTGCCGAAGTTCGACACCTACTCGATGCAACCGCTGGCGACCTGGCTCCAGCAGCTGGAGGACATGCAGCGGGCGGTGATCTCCGACATCGCGGGCATCCTCGGCGGTCTCGTCTCCGGCGTCTCGCCGCTGACGATGCTGGCCTACCTGCTGGTCCCGGTGAGCTACCTCGTGCTGTGGCGCTCGCCGTTCGGGCTCCGGCTGCGGTCCTGCGGTGAGAACCCGGTCGCCGCCGAATCCCTCGGCGTGAACGTCTACCGGTACAAGTACCTCGCCGTGATCATCTCGGGTGCTCTGGCGGGCATCGGTGGCGCGGCGCTGATCCTCAACCCGGGTCAGGCCGGCTACCTGGAAGGCCAGACCAACAACCGCGGGTACATCGGCCTCGCCGCGATGATCTTCGGCAACTGGCGCCCGGGCGGTCTTCTCGGCGGTGCCGCGCTGTTCGGCTACTCCGACGGCCTGCAGCTGCGCAGCGGCGAGACCAGCGTGCACGCCCTGTTCTACGGTGCGACGCTGCTGCTCGTGGTGGTCGCGGCGCTGCAGGTCTGGCGGCGCAGCTGGTTCGCCGCCGGGATCTCGCTGGTGGCGTCGGCGGCGATGTACTCCGTCTACTGGTTCACCGACGAGCTGCCCGAGGAGCTGACCGCCTACACGCCGCACCTGGTCACGCTGGTCGTGCTGGGCGTGGCCGCGCAGCAGCTGCGACCACCGGAAGCCAACGGCCTGCAATACCGGAGAGGTGCCGACCAGTGACGGAGCCCGACTGGGACTCGTTGCGCGCCAAGGCCGTCGAGGCCGCCGCGCTGGCCTACTGCCCGTACTCCGGGCTGCAGGTCGGCGCGGCGGCCCTGTGCGACGACGGGCGCGTGGTGACCGGCTGCAACGTCGAGAACGGTTCGTACGGCGTGACGTTGTGCGCGGAGTGCACGATGGCCGGGCAGCTGCGGCTGACCGGCGGCGGCCGCTTCGTCGCCGTCGCCTGCCGCAGCGGCACCGGGGACCTGCTCATGCCCTGCGGTCGCTGCCGCCAGCTGCTGCACGAGCTCGGCGGCCCGGACTGCCTGGTCGACACCCCGCGCGGCCCGCTCCCGATGAGCCAGGTCCTCCCGGACGCCTTCGAGCTCTGAACCTCGGCGGGGTTCGGGGTTGGTGTGAGTGGTCGCTAGCGGTGTGGAGGTGTGGTTGTGTTTTCCACGGTTGAGGTGATCCGGGCCAAGCGCGACGGGTTGCGGCTCAGCGATGAGCAGATCGACTGGGTCGTCGACGCGTACACCAGAGGCGATGTCGCCGACGAGCAGATGTCCGCGCTGGCCATGGCGGTGCTGCTGCGCGGGATGACCCGGGAGGAGACCGCCCGGTGGACCGCGGCGATGGTCGCCTCCGGTGAGACCCTCGCGCTCGGCGGCGTCGGCAGGCCCACTGTGGACAAGCACTCCACCGGAGGCGTCGGCGACAAGATCACCCTGCCGCTCACCCCGCTGGTCGCCGCGTGCGGGGCGGCGGTGCCGCAGCTCTCGGGCCGGGGGCTCGGCCACACCGGTGGCACGCTGGACAAGCTGGAGTCGATCCCCGGGTGGCGGGCGAGCCTGTCGGCCGACGAGATCCGGGACCGGCTGCGCGACGTCGGCGGGGTGATCTGCGCGGCGACCGAAGGCCTGGCCCCGGCCGATCGCAAGCTCTACGCGCTGCGCGACGTCACCGGCACGGTGGAGTCCGTGCCGCTGATCGCCAGCTCGATCATGAGCAAGAAGATCGCCGAGGGCGTGGAGTCGCTGGTCCTCGACGTCAAGTGCGGCTCGGGCGCCTTCATGAAAGACCTGGACCAGGCCAGGGAACTGGCCACGGCACTGGTCGGCATCGGGGACGCCAACGGGCTGCGCATCAGCGCGCTCATCACCGGCATGTCGGTGCCGCTCGGCCGCGCGGCGGGCAACGCACTGGAGGTCGCCGAGAGCGTCGAGGTCCTGCGCGGCGGTGGGCCGCCGGACGTCGTGGAGCTGACCGTGGCGCTGGCCCGCGAGATGCTGCACCAGGCTGGAGTGTCCGATGTGGACCCGGCCGAGGTGCTGGCCGACGGTCGCGCCTACGAGGTCTGGTGCCGGATGATCTCCGCCCAGGGCGGGGATCCCGAAGCCGAGCTCCCGCAGGCCGCGCACGTCGAGACTGTCACCGCGCCCGCCTCGGGCGCGCTCACCCGGCTCGACGCCTACGCAGTCGGGCTCGCCGCGTGGCGGCTGGGCGCGGGCCGGGCTCGCAAGGAGGACGCGGTCGATCACGCGGCGGGCGTGCTGTGCCTGGTCAAACCCGGGGAGCGGGTGACCGAGGGGCAGCCGCTGCTGGAACTGCGCACCGACCGCCCCGACACCCTCGCCGGGGCCCGCGAAGCGCTCGCGGGTGCTTACGAAATCAGCGGTGCCGACGTGGAGTCGACACCGCTGATCCTCGACAAGGTCACCGCTGACCGATGAGATCCCGCTCCCCGCACCGCGATGCGAGGAGCGGAACGCTCGTCAGGCGCTTTCGGCGGTGAAGTCCTCGTCTCCGCCTTCGATGGCCTTGTTCTCGCCGTTGTTGTCCCGCTTGGCGCTCTTGGAGCGGCCGCGGCGCTGCTGACGGGGCAGCGTGGTGGGCGGCGGCGGGCTGGACTGGGCGCTGCCGCCGAGGATGAGCTCGGCGAAGGTGGCCATGGCCTCGTCCAGCTGGCCTGCGTGCCGCTGCTCGCTCTCCTCGTTGGCCTCGCGGACCAGGGAGTTGAGCTTGTCGGCGTCGGGGCGCTGGGACAGCGTTCCGGACAGCTGCGAGAGGTTCTGGGACAGAGTGCCGCCCAGCTCGCCCAGTCCGGTCTTGACGCCCTCCTCGACGTTGTCCAGCCGGGTGCTGACGCCCTGCTCGACGCTGTCGATGCGGGTGTTGACGTTGTCCTCGACCTGGGTGAGCCGGCCGGAGACCTGGTCCAGCCGGCCGGTCAGCGCCTCCAGGCGTCCGGCCAGGTCGTTGAGCTTGTCGGTCGGGTCCACGGCCGGGCGCTCGGCGAGGTGGTCCAGCTTGGCGTCCAGCTGGTCGCGGGAACCGGAAACGGCGTCCGCGAGCTCCTTCTGGGACGCGGCGAGCTCCTTCTGGGCCTCGTTGAGGTCCTTCTGGGTGCTGCCCGCGGACTCGGTGACCGCGCGCTGCAGAGCCTCGCGGGTCCCGTCGAGGTGCTCGTGCACGCCCTCGTCGATCTCGGCGAACCGGCCGCGCAGGCTGGTCTCCAGCGAGTCGACGCGGTCGCGCATCGGGTCGTTGACCGACGCGGGAAGGGCTTCGAGGCGGCTGTCCTGCTTGTCCAGGTGCGCGCCGAGCTCGTCCATGCGGCTGTGGATGTGGCCGAGCTTGTCCTCCAGGCCGTCCATGCGCCCGGACACGCCGTCCATCCGCCCGGCGACACCGTCGAGGCGGCCGTCGAGCTGGGCGAAGGGCTTGGCGAGCTTGTCCACCACGGCCTCGACGGCGCCCTTGAGGTCCAGCAGAGCGCCATCGTGCGCTTCGAGCTTGGACAGCGCCTCGTCGAGCCGCTCGGCGAGCACGCTGACCTCGGTGCGGTCGGGCAGCTCGGACAGGCGCTTGCGCACGGAGCCCAGGGACTCCAGCGGGGAGAGGCGGGCGTGGATTTCGTCGAGTGCGTCGAAAATCTGCTGCTGTTCGCTTTCGCGGATCTCAGCCGCACGCGTGAGCATGTTGCGCATGCGGTCGAACGACATGTTCTCGGTCACGGCTAGAGGCGTCCTTCGTCGAGGGGGGTGAGGACTTGAGAAGCGTAGCCACTCACTTCTCGCGCCCATAGCCGCCCCCCGTTACATTCCGCGACATTGATCGGCCAATTGGGTCTGATTGGCGGCATCCAGATGGGCTGTTCGCATCAGTGAACGGGCACTGAATGCTCCAAGAAACGTGATTGCCTCCATACGGGTGAGTTTTTTCGCGCAGGCCGTTGGGCCAATGGTTGGTGAACTTCGAACGGCGCAGTGGTGGAAGGCCGTTGAACTGCGATGAAGTCGTTGGGTGATCATGCGGTGGCACTGTGTGAGTCACCCCAACGGTGCGGGTAACGTAGTCGCATGTCGACACCGGTGAACCTGGAAAACATCCGGCAGGCGCCGAAGGTGCTGCTGCACGATCACCTCGACGGCGGGCTGCGTCCGCAGACCGTCCTCGAACTCGCCCACGAAGGCGGATATCCCGGGTTGCCGCACGACAACGCCGATGACCTCGCGCGTTGGTTCGTGACGGCGGCGGACTCGGGTTCCCTGGAGCGCTACCTGGAGACCTTCGCGCACACCGTGGGGGTCATGCAGACCGGCGATGCGCTGTTCCGGGTCGCGGCCGAAGCCGCTGAGGACCTCGCCGCCGACGGCGTCGTCTACGCGGAAGTCCGCTACGCGCCGGAACTGTTCCAGGAGCAGGGCTTGACCCTGGACGACATCGTGCAAGCGGTGCAGGACGGATTCCGCGAAGGAGAGCGCCGGGCCGCGGCCGCGGGCAAGCGAATCCGAATCGGCACGTTGCTCTGCGCGATGCGGCAGAACGCGCGATCCACCGAAATCGCCAACCTCGCGATTCGGTATCGGGACGCTCAGGTCGTGGGCTTCGACATCGCGGGTCCGGAAGCGGGATTCCCGCCCACCCGCAACCTCGACGCCTTCGAATACCTGCGGCAGCAGAACGCGCATTTCACCATTCACGCCGGTGAGGCGTTCGGATTGCCCTCGATCTGGGAGGCGATCCAGCACTGCGGCGCGGAACGGCTCGGGCACGGAGTTCGCATCGTCGACGACATCAAGGTCGACGACGACGGCACCGCGCACCTGGGACGGCTGGCCTCCTACGTGCGGGATCGCCGCATCCCGCTGGAGATGTGCCCGTCGTCGAACCTGCAGACCGGCGCGGCGGCCTCGATCGCCGAGCACCCGATCGGTCTGCTGGCCCGGATGCGCTTCCGGGTCACCATCAACACCGACAACCGGCTGATGAGCCATTGCTCGATGTCCAGCGAGTTCGCCGCGCTCCACGAGGCTTTCGGCTACGGCTGGGAGGACTTCCAGTGGTTCACGGTGAACGCGATGAAGTCGTCGTTCCTCGGGTTCGACGATCGGCTGGGGATCATCAACGAGCAGATCAAACCGAAGTATTCGGACATGTTGGCCTGACCGGTGCGCGGCGAGCGCTAGGCTGCGGGATCTCCGGCGGCACACCGTCGTGCCACCGGAGGCGACCGCAGCCGCTCGCCGCCGCGCGGTCCAGGAGGCGAAGGTGACCAGGGGCAGCGAACCCACGTTGATCGCATCGGTCCAGCGGGCCCTGCGGTTGCTGGAGGTCGTCGGTGAGCACCCGGGCGGGGTCACGGCGAAATGCCTTGCCCGCAGCACCGGATTGGCGTTGCCGACGACGTACCACCTGCTGCGCACCCTCGTGCACGAGGGCTATCTGGCCAAGCTCGATGACGGCGCGTTCATCGTCGGCGAGCAGGTGACCGGGCTGCACGACGCCGCGCTGGTGCAGCAGGTGCGCGGCAGGATCCGCGGTGTCATGGTCGAGCTCCGCGACGACCTCAGAGCCGCGATCTACCTGGCCCGCTACCGCGACGGCGAGGTGCAGGTCGACGAGATCGTCGACAGCCCGCGCACGCCGAGGGTCGACGCGTGGGTGGACTTCCGGGAGGCCGCGCACGCCACCGCCGTCGGCAAGTGCCTGCTGTCCGGCCTGAGCGAGGACGAGCGCGCCGACCACTTCTCCCGCTACCCGCCGGAGAACCTCACGCCGCGCACCGTCACCGGGTTGCGCGAGCTGGTGGGGCGTCCCGAGCAGTCGCTGGTCACCGACACCGAGGAGTACTCGCTGGGAACGGCGTGCCTGGCGGCGCGCGTGCAGTGCTCGGGCTCGCCGGTGACGCTCGCGATCTCGTTCCCGGCCCGCAGGCTCGCCGCCACCGGCGAGTACGTCCCGCCGCTGCGCTCGGCGGCCGGTGAGATCGCCCGGGCCCTGGCGCTGGCCGGCGGTCAGTCCGCCTGGAACTGACCCCTGGCTCGATCACCATCTGAAAAGCCGCGCCTTGTCAACTTCTCCGGCTCGTCGGATGATCTTCGAAAGCGGCCAGTGAGGGGTACCCGATGCCACCGGGCGACGAGCGGATGTTGCTGCGCGACGTCCGCGCCGGTTCGACGATCGCGTTCGCGGAGCTCTACGCCCTGCACAGAACCGCGGCCCGCGCCACGGCCCTGCAAGTCGCGGCGGTCCCGTCGGACGCCGACGACCTCGTCTCCGAGGCCTTCACCAAGATCCTCGACGTGCTGCGCAGGGGTGGCGGGCCGGATCGGGCGTTCCGCGCCTACCTCCTCACCACGATCCGCAACCTCGCGACGGCGTCGAACGCCAAGTCCCGCCGCACGTTCCTGGCCCCGGACCTGGAGGAGTTCTGCGAGCCGCAGGATCCGGCGCCCTTCACCGATCTCGCTGTCGACGAGCTCGAACGGGTCCGGGTGATCGAGGCGTTCTCCCGGCTCCCGAAGCGCTGGCGGCAGGTCCTGTGGTCGGTCGAGGTGGAGGACCAGACCCCGTCGGAGCTGAGCCGCCGCTACAACCTGAGCCGCAACAGCGCGGCGGCGCTGGTCTACCGGGCGAGGAAGGGGCTCCGCCAGGCCTACGACCGCAACGTCCGCACCCGGAAGCTCACCAGGACCGCCTGAGATCCCGCGGCCGCCGCTCGCGAGCAGGACGTTTCCGGGGGTTGGGGTGTGGGGTTGGGGTGTGTGGTGCGAGGTGTGGGGTTGGGGTGTGGGGGAAGTTTTCATGAAAACTTCCCCCACACCCCAACCCAACCGCACGGGTCGGGAACAACCGGGGATCGGGGACGCCTCGGGTTCCGGTCGGTTTCCGGGTCCCGGTCGGTTTCCGGTTTCCGGTTGGATTCCGGGTTCCGGGGTCTGGTCAGTGCTTCCGGAAGCGCTCTTCCAGTTCGGTCACGAGCCTGCGCCAGGTCTCGACCTCGGCGTCGAAGGGTGCGCTCGGGGGCATCCGGTTCGGGCTCGGGCGCAGGATGAACGACACGAGCCAGCCCAGCCGCTCCGAGGACTGGAGGGCCTTCTCGGCGCCGTCGTCGCCCGACCAGGCCGCCGCGTCCAGCAGCAGCTCCTCGGCGAGGTCCAACTGCGTGGAGTCCACTTCGGACGGACCTTCGGCGAGGTCGGCGTCCAGGCCGTTGAGCACGTAGGTGTTGTCAGACTCGACCTCGACCTCCAGCTCGCCCCCGACGGCCGCGTCGCGCAGCTGCTGCCAGGTGGCGACCCGGGCCAGGTCGGTGTTCTCGACGGCTTCGTCGTCGGCGAGGAACCGGGCCAGCGCGCGAGGCGAGGGGAACACGTCGATCTTGCCGTCGCTGCCGAGGAAGACCGGGTCGTCGCCGAGGTAGCAGCGCAGCGTGTAGAGCTCGCTGTCGCTGGTGATGATCTGGATCGGGTCGATGCCGATCTCGCCCCAGAAGCCGGGTTCGACCTCGTCGATCTCGTCGACGTCGTCGGAGGGCGTGGAGCGGGTGCTCTCCTCGTCGGGGTCGGTCTCGGTGGCCTCGGCGAGCTCGGACTCGGCGGTGGCGACCGCGTCGGCGGGCACGTCCGGGGTGGTCACGACGGAGTCGACGGCGTCGAGCACCTCGTCCCAGCGCTCCACCACGACCTTGCACAGCTCGTTCCAGCGCTTCTGGCCGTCGCGGCCGTTGAACGCCAGCATCCCCTGGTTGAGCAGGGAGAACCCGTCGGCCGCGTCGAGGACCTCGTCAACGGCGTCGAGCTCGCACACCTCGGCCAGCGACCGGGTGATCTCGACGATCTCGGCGAGCTCGGCGACGGTCCAGGTGTCCAGCGGCTCCGCGACGAGCTCCGGGACGCCGACCAGGTCGAACTGGTGGTCTTCGTCGGGGCTGAGCTCGACGGCCGACAGCGCGGGCACCACGTGCCACGCCGGGTGGTCGTCGAGATCGTGCTCCCGTGCTGTGCGCACGAACGCGGCGAGCCGCGCGGGATCGGGGAATCCGTAGAGGTCGTCCCCGTATCCGAGGAACGCTTCCCACTCTTCCCCATCTTCGCGCCAGTGCGGTGCCCACAGGGTGACGACGTCTCCCTGCGGCAGCCCGAGCTCGATGGGGACGATGTCCTGCGCCATCTCTCTACCTCCGGTCACCGGAACCAGACCCCGCGGGAGCCTACGGGTTGGCCGCGGACGGCTTGTGCCCTGGTCCGGTGTCACCGTAGCTGGTTCGATCATTGCAACGGTCGACGGAACAGTTGGTAACGATCATTCGTCGGCGCGGGCACTTCGGGGCAATCGGGGTCCCCTGATCGGCCCAGCGCGCTCACCGCTCGTCGGCGAAGTCCCCATTGGCGGTACCGCACGGGTGCGCCGCAGGCGACCATGATCGGAATGTATGTCACGGAGCTGTGGACTCAGATCGTGCAATGGCTCGAACGACATGCGCCGGTCACCGCAGCAGCCCTTCGCCCACCCACCCGGGAGCCGGATTTCACCGAGTTGGAGGCCGAGTTCTCCGTCGAGATCCCGGGTGATCTGCGCGCGCTGTGGCTCAGCTGCGGTGGGACCGTGGACGAGTTGGCCGATGTGCTCCCGCCCTTCTACACGCCCTACGGCGCCGATCAGGCGTTGTCGGCGTGGCGCGATCACCGCAAGACCTGGGCGGCGCAGTGGGAGCGGCCGGCCTGCGACTACTACGCGGGTTCGCCGGGCTCCAGCTTCCACCCGTCGTGGATCCCGATCGCGGGAGACGGTTTCGCCGACGAGCTGGTGGTCGACCTGCGCCCGGGGCCGTTGCGCGGGTGCGTCCTGGAGTGGGAGCAGGAGCACGCGCAGGTTCTGCGGCCGGAGTGGCAGGGCATCACGGCGATGCTCTCCGACGTCCACCGCTCCCTGGTGGAAGGCGCGCCCGCCGGGCACAGCTACCCGACGGTGACCGAGGACGGCCGCCTGGACTGGCAGATCCGCTGAATGAGATCCCCATCGGAATTCCGGTGGGGATCTTTTATGACCTACTAGTTGGCGACGCACACTAGTCGGTGCTACGTTCTAGTCATGGCGGAACGGACGACGACGGCCAGGCAGACGCAGTGGCTGCGCGGGGTGCTCGACCTCGCGGTGCTGGCCCTGCTGGCCGAGGGCGGCGAGGGCTACGGCTACACGCTGCTTCAGCGGCTTGCCGAGGCCGGGCTGCCGGACATGAAGGCAGGGACGCTCTACCCGCTGCTCAACCGGCTGGCCGCCGACGGCCTGCTGCAGGCCGAGTGGCGGGCGGGCGAAGGCGGTCCGGGTCGGAAGTTCTTCTCGCTGACCGATCAGGGCCGCGCCGCGCTGGCGGAGATGGGACCGAAGTGGGTCGAGTTCGCCCGGAACTCGATCACCGTTGTGGAACGAGGGGTGCAAGCATGATGACGCTGGACAAGTACACCGATGACCTGCACAGGGCGCTGCGCTTTCACGAGATCTCCGGCGACCGCACGGGCGAGGTGCTCGCCGAGGTCGAGGCGCACGTGGCCGAGACCGGGGAGGACCCGGTGGACGCGTTCGGGAAGCCGCGCGACTACGCGCGGCAGGTCGCCGCGCAGCTCGACCCGTCCACCGGCAAGCGCTCGACCGGCGGCATCGTGGTCTCCTTCATCGTCATCGCGACCCTGGCCCTGTTCGGCCAGAGCTTCTTCGGCGACGGGCTCGCGCTGGACGAGGCCGGGGTGGTCTACACGATGCGCGACGTCGTGTCGAAGCCGCTGCTGCTGGTCGCGGTCATCGGGGTGGCCCTGCTGGTCTACCTCGCGCGCACGGCTTCGGAGAACAACAAGCTCTACGGCGGCGGGGCCGTTCTCGCGCTGATCGCGGGCTTGGGCGCCCAGGTGCTCTGCAACAACAACCTCGACGACGCCACGCCGGTCATCACCGCCCCGAGCCGGCTGATCCTCGCCCTCGGCGTCGTCTTCCTCATCGGCATGTTCGCGATGCTCGCGCACTCCATCCGGCGAGGCCGGGTCCGGTACCCGAAGAAGAACTGACCCCTCGCGGGTGTCCGCAGGCCTCAGGTCCCCACCGGGTGCCAGACGGTCTTGATCTCGGTGAAGGCGCGCAGCCGCTGCAGGTCGGGTTCGCCGGTCCAGTCGGGTTCTCCCCGGACCGGCAGCACCCGCTTGACGGTGTCGGCCGCCGAGCGCGCGAGCTCGCCGCGCAGCTGCTGCGGGGCCCCAGTCGGGTCCAGCGCGTTGACGTCGGCGTGCGAGGCCAGCCACGGGCCGAGTTCGGCCGCCCGCCCGCTCAGGACGTTGACCACGCCGCCGGGGACGTCGGAGGTGGCCAGCACCTCGGCGAGGGTGATCGCCGGCAGAGGTCGCTCACCGGAGGCGACGACCACGCAGGTGTTGCCCGCGGCGATCACCGGAGCCACCACGCTGATGAGTCCCAGCAGCGACGACTCCTGGGGCGCGAGCACTCCCACGACACCGGTCGGTTCGGGCGTGCTGAACGAGAAGTACGGTCCCGCGACCGGGTTCGACGCCCCGAGCACCATCGCGATCTTGTCGGTCCACCCCGCGTACCAGACGACCCGATCGATCGCGGTGTCCACCGTGGACAGAGCCTCCTCGCGGGAGACGCCCTCGGCGGCCGAGACCTCGGCGGCGAACTGCTCACGCCGCCCCTCCATCACCTCGGCGATGCGGAACAGCACCTGTCCCCGGTTGTAGGCGGTGGTGCCGGACCAGCCGCCGAACGCCTTGCGCGCGGCGGCGACGGCGTCGCGCACGTCCTTGCGGGAGGCGTGCGCGACGTTGGCCAGGAACTCCCCGTCGGCACCGCTCACGGCGAACACCCGTCCCGATTCGGAGCGCGGGAACGCGCCACCGATGTAGAGCTTGCAGGTCCTGGCGACGGCCACCCGGCCGGGAACGTCAGACATCGAGGTACGCCTCCAAACCAGCCCGGCCGCCCTCTCGGCCGAACCCGGATTCCCGGTAACCGCCGAAGGGCGCGGTCGGGTCGAACCGGTTGAACGTGTTCGCCCACACCACCCCGGCGCGGAGCTTCTGGGCCGCCCACAGGATCCGCGAGCCCTTCTCGCTCCACACCCCGGCCGACAGCCCGTACGGGGTGTTGTTGGCCTTGGCGATCGCCTCGTCCGGAGTCCGGAACGTCAGCACCGACAGGACCGGGCCGAAGATCTCCTCGCGGGCGATCCGCATCGACTGGTGCACTTCGGAGAACACCGTAGGTGCGAAGAAGAATCCGCGTTCGGGCAGCTCGCACGGGCTGCTCCAGCGCTCGGCACCTTCAGCGGCAGCGCCGTCCGCCAGCTCGGTGATCTTCGTCAGCTGCTCGGCGGAGTTGATGGCGCCCACGTCGGTGTTCTTGTCGAGCGGGTCGCCCACGCGCAGCGTGCTCACCCTGGCGCGCAACTTCTCCAGCAGCTCCTCGGCCACGCTCTCCTGCACCAGCAGGCGAGAACCCGCGCAGCACACCTGGCCCTGGTTGAAGAAGATGCCGTTGACGATGCCCTCGACGGTCTGGTCCAGCGGCGCGTCGTCGAAGACGATGTTGGCGGCCTTGCCGCCCAGCTCCAGCGTCAGCTCCTTGCCCGTCCCGGCGACCGTGCGCTGGATCTGCTTGCCGACCTCGGTCGAACCGGTGAAGGCCACCTTGTCCACATCGGAATGACCCACCAGCGCGGCCCCGACATCACCCGCGCCCGCGACGATGTTCACGACCCCGGCGGGCAGCCCGGCCTGAACGCAGATGTCGGCGAACACCAGGGCGCTCAGCGGCGTGGTCTCAGCGGGCTTGAGCACGACGGTGTTCCCGCAGGCCAGAGCAGGTGCGATCTTCCACGCCAGCATCAGCAGCGGGAAGTTCCACGGGATCACCTGGGCGGCCACGCCCAGCGGCTTCGGGTTCGGCCCGAAGCCGGCGTAGTCGAGCTTGTCGGCCCAGCCCGCGTGGTGGAAGAAGTGCGCTGCGGCCGTGGGGACGTCGACGTCGCGGGCTTCCTTGATCGGCTTGCCGTTGTCCAGCGTCTCCAGCACCGCCAGCTCGCGGCCGCGCTCCTGGATCAGCCGCGCGATCCGGAACAGGTACTTCGCCCGCTCCTTGCCCGGCAACTTCGACCACACCTCGTCGTACGCGCGGCGAGCGGCCGCGACCGCGCGGTCCACGTCGCCGGTGTCGGCGGAAGACACCTCGGCGAGGATTTCCTCCGTCGCCGGGTTGAGGGTCTTGAGGGGCTGGCCGCCGCCGTCGACGAACTCACCGCCGACGAACATCCGGTAGTTCGGCTTGAGGTCGGCGAGCTCGCGCGATTCCGGCGCGGGCGCGTACTCCCAAGGGCTGGTCATCCGTCCACCGCCACGTAGTCGGGGCCGCTGTAGTGGCCTTCGAGCTGGGTTCGCCGCTGCATCAGCAGATCGTTGAGCAGGCTCGACGCGCCGAACCGGAACAGGTCCGGGTCGAGCCATTCCGGCCCGGCGACCTCGTGCACCGCCACCAGGTAGCGCACCGCGTCCTTGGTGTTGCGGATGCCGCCGGCAGGCTTGACGCCGCGCAGCTCACCGGTGGTGTCCCGCCAGTCGCGCACGGCCTGCAGCATCAGGTGCGTGACGGGCAGCGTCGCGGCGGGGGAGACCTTGCCGGTGGAGGTCTTGATGAAGTCGCCCCCGGCCAGCAGCGCCAACCACGAGGTCCTGCGCACGTTGTCGTAGGTCGCGAGCTCGCCGGTCTCCAGGATGACCTTCAGGTGCGCGTCGCCGCAGGCGGCCTTGACGGCCTTGATCTCGTCGAATACCTGCCCGTAGCGCCCGGCCAGGAACGCACCCCGGTCGATGACCATGTCGATCTCGTCGGCGCCCTCCGCCACCGCGTGCTCCACGTCGGCGAGCTTCACCGCACGCGCGGCTCGCCCGGACGGGAACGACGTGGCCACCGACGCCACGTGCACACCGGACCCGGCGAGCTCGTCGACGGCGGTGGCGGCCAGGTCGGAGTACACGCACACCGCCGCGACCTGCGGAACCCCGGCCTGATCGGGGTCGGGTCGCATCGCCTTGGCGCACAGCGCCCGGACCTTGCCCGCGGTGTCGGCCCCTTCCAGCGTCGTCAGGTCGACCATCGAGATGGCGGTGTCGATGGCCCACGTCTTCGAGGCCTTCTTGATGCTCCGAGTCGCCAACCCGGCCGCCCGCTGCTCCAGTCCCACCTGGTCAACGCCGGGAAGACCGTGCAGGAAGCGGCGCAACGACCGGTCGTCCCGCACGGCGTCGTCAAGGTCGAACGGCGTCCATGCCATACCCGCAGTCTAGGTCGCCGACGGCGCCCCACGTCCCCGGTGGAGCGATCACGCCAACATCGCGCGACGGCGCGCGCGGAGTTCGGGGTTCGGTGCGGCGGACACGAGAACTGCGGCAATCGTCGTCGCGATTGCCGCAGTTCTCCCCTGGCGCCCACCGGAGGTGGCTGTTCTCCGGTGGGCAGGCGCGGGTCAGGAGGAACCCGTCCTCGCGGCGACTCCGTCCTCGAATTCGCCGTCGACATCCTGGTAGCGCATGACGCGTCCTCCTGATCGCCCACGCGCGGCGGCGCGAGTTCGCGGGCCGCGCGTGGGGAGAAGTCCAGCGCAAGCTGTCGATCGGGTGGAAGTCGTTCGTTCTCGTGTCGCCCGGTGCGACTAGTTCAGGCCCTTGTCACACAAATCGACGATGCGCGGGCCGCCCGCGTTGGCTTTGCTGAACAGGTCGCGGTCTTGAGCCGCACGACCCGCGTGGGGGCAGGCGGGTTTCTTCCGGGTGGCGCGTTGCGCTGCCGCTCGCCGGGTACTGGGGAGGCCGAATGCCCGAGAACGCCGCTGTCACACCCGTTCACCGTGCTCGAGAGGGCGCACCGGAGTCATCGCCGGAGGTGGACCCGAGCTCGGACGAACTCGTCCAGCACCTGGTTCGAGCCCTGGTCCGCCGCGTCGCCGAGATCACCGGTCAGAGCCGGGTTCCGCGCCGCCCCCTGATGGACACCGCTGAACTGGGCGTGCGCTGCGTCCTGCTGCCGATCACGCCGCCGGTCGCCGAGCTGCTGAGCCCCCGCGAAGCCGAGATCGCCCGCATGGTCGGCCTCGGCTACACCAACCGAGCGATCGCCACGGTCCTCGACATCAGCCTGTACACGGTCTCCGCGCACATGCGCAGGATCTTCACCAAGCTCGGCGTCGGCTCAAGAGCGGCGATGGTCGCAGCCCTCTCCAACAACCCGGACCTCTACACCCAATGACCAGGCACAACCCGGGTTCTCGCCGACGGCTCGGGTTCAGCCGAACGAGGCATTTCCCAGTTTTAGTCCAAACCGAGGACCCTTCGCGCCCGAAATATCCGCTCAGTTATGACTAAAACTGGGAACGGCCGAGCCCCTCGCGACGCGACCCGGGGATCAAGCCGTCCACGGCACGAGGCAGGGGATCAGCGCCGGGGGCGGAGGGTGGTGAGGAAGTCGTTCCAGCGGTCGGTCGAAGGCGAGGGTGCCGCCGGTGCGGTCCTTGGTGTTCCGGACACCGACGACGTCGGCGGTCACGGCGACCTCGACGCACGAGGCGTTGCTGGCGCTGCGAGTCGACTTCCGCCACGTCTCCCGGCTGAACTCCACGCAGCGATCGTAGGTGGTCGTGGGGGTGGGGAAGTTTTCATGAAAACTTCCCCACCCCCACGAACCCGGGTCATCACGTTCGAACCCTTCGTGATCAGCTTGAAGCTGTCGTCCCTGCTCAGCGCGTTCTGCATCGCATCCGCGTGTGCCAGTGCGTACTCACGGGTCATCAAGGGGCCGGCGATGAGTTGCGTTGATGTGACGGTTTCCTGCCAGAGGTCGGTGGGAAGTCACCCGCTCGGAAAGGTCATGAGGAAGAAGCCCGAACCGCCCATCGCCGGATGTCCGGTCGCTTCGAAGGGCACGACTCGGATGTCGATCGATTCGGGCTGTTGTTCCATCAACATCGCGAGGTGTCTGAGCTGTTCGCGGTGAACCTCGGGCCCACCCACCGTTGGCGAATCGCGGCTTCGCTCATGACCGTGGTGATCTGAAGCGGGTCGTCCGCTATGAGTCTGCGAGCGCGGGTGAGTCGGCACTGCACACGGCGATCCACCTCGGCGAGCCGCAGATTGGGTGCACCCGCATCGATGATCGCGCGGGCGTACGGCGCGGCTTGACGTGGTCCGGCACCAGGTCGCTGTCGTAGGTGCGGAGGCTTTCCGCGCCGTGCTCGAAGCCGAAGAAGCGCAGGAGTTCGTCGTTGAAGGGCTGAGTACTTGCTCCACCATCCACGATGAGTGGCTTGTTCTCGGAGTTCTTCGGCTTCGTCGGCGTCGATCTCGTAGAGCTCGATCAGCTTGTTGAGCCGGTCCTCGGCGAGGTTCTTCTTCCCGTTCTCGACGTCGGACAGGTACGCGGCCGCGACACCGGTCTGCTTGGCGGCGTTGGCGGACCTGCGAGACCTGCTGCTGACGGCCACGGCGACCTGAGACCGCCTCCAGTCGCCGCCCTACCGCGGCAACGGCTGACCCTCACCCCTCACAGGGACGCTCCCCGCGATTTCTTCGCGCACAGGACCTCGCCGCGATCCGGCGGGCACGGGCAGCGCTGCGCCTCGGACGAGATCGTCCACCAGGTTCGCTCGTTCGGCTGTCGCGAACGGGGAGTGACCTGGTTCGGATGTGGGTAGGTGACGGGGGGAGTTGGTTCTTCCGCGTCTTGTGGAGGTCTGCGATGAAGGCCGTCGTCTACCAAGAGCCCTACCGGGTGGCCGTTGACGAGGTGGAGCGCCCGGCGATCGGGCATCCCAACGACGTGATCGTGCGGGTGACCTCGACCGCGATCTGCGGTTCCGATCTGCACATGTACGAGGGGCGCACCGCCGCCGAGCCCGGGATCGTGTTCGGGCACGAGAACATGGGCATCATCGAGGAGGTCGGTGACGGCGTCTCCGGCCTGAGCCGCGGTGACCGCGTGGTGATGCCGTTCAACGTCGCCTGCGGGTTCTGCAAGAACTGCATGGCGGGCAACACCGCGTTCTGCCTGACGGTGAACCCCGGGTTCGCCGGTGGCGCCTACGGCTACGTCGCGATGGGCCCCTACACCGGTGGGCAGGCCGAATACCTGCGGGTGCCGCACGCCGACTTCAACTGCCTGAAGCTGCCTGCCGGCGGCGATCACGAGACGGACTTCGTGCTGCTGGCCGACATCTTCCCGACCGGCTACCACGGTTGCGAGCTCGCGCAGGTCGCGCCGGGTGAGAGCGTCGCGGTCTACGGAGCCGGCCCGGTCGGCCTGATGGCCGCCTACTCGGCGCTGCTGCGCGGAGCGTCCCGGGTGTTCTGCGTGGACCGCGTGCCGGAGCGGCTGGCCAAGGCCGAGGAGATCGGCGCCATCCCGATCGACTTCTCGCAGGGCGACCCGGTCCAGCAGATCAAGGACCAGACCGACGGCGAGGGGACCGACAAGGGCGTCGACGCCGTCGGCTACCAGGCGCAGAGCGGCGACGCCTCCAAGGAGGAACCCGCCGTCGTGCTCAACTCGCTGATCGAAACCGTGCGCCCGACCGGACGCCTCGGCGTTCCCGGCCTCTACGTGCCCGCCGACCCCGGCGGTCCCTCGGAGGAGGCGAAGAAGGGGATGCTGCTGGTCTCCATCGGGAGGATGTTCGAGAAGGGCCAGGTCGTCGGCACCGGCCAGTGCAACGTCAAGCGCTACAACCGGCAGCTGCGGGACATGATCATCGCGGGCCGGGCCAGGCCGAGCTTCGTCGTCTCCCACGAGTTGTCGCTGGACGACGCCCCGGACGCCTACACCAAGTTCGACAAGCGCATCGAGGGCTACACGAAGGTCGTCCTGCACCCGTAGTCCTGCGATCGAGGACACGTCCGCCGCAGGTCGGTGCCTCGGGGGTGGAAAACGGCCGTTACTGTTGTCGGTCATGAACGTTCGGGTCGTGGACCACCCCCTGGCGAAGTCGCGCTTGTCGACGATGCGCGACGCGCGCACCAACAGCGCCGCGTTCCGGGCCGCCTTGCAGGAGCTCACGCTCATGCTCATCTACGAGGCGATGCGCGACGCCGAGCTGGCGGAGGAACCCATCCACACGCCGGTCGCCAGGACCACCGGCTACCGGATCGGGAACCCGCCGCTGCTGGTCCCCGTGCTGCGCGCCGGGCTGGGCATGGCCGACCAGGCGCACCGGATGATCCCGGAAGCGCAGATGGGCTTCGTCGGGCTCGCCCGCGACGAGGAGACGCTGCTGCCCACGCCCTACCTCGAATCGCTGCCCGCCGACCTGACCGGCATCCCGGTCCTGGTGCTGGACCCGATGCTGGCCACCGGCGGTTCGATGGTGCACACCATCGAGCTGCTGGTCGAGCGCGGCGCCACCGACGTCACGGCCATCTGCACCCTCGCCGCGCCGGAGGGCGTCCGGCGGCTGGAGGAGTCCGGGCTGCCGGTGAGCGTGGTGACCGCGAGCATCGACGACCGCCTCAACGAATCCGGTTTCATCGTTCCCGGCCTCGGCGACGCCGGAGACCGCGAGTACGGAGCGGTCTGAGGGAACACCCCCGGCCCTCGCTCCCGCTCCGACACCGGCGCGGGGCTCGGTCGCAACGCGAAGTTCAGGACTAGTTCGGGCGTTTGATCAGCGCCCGTTCGTCCCGTTCGTGGCACGCTGAGTTCGTGGTTTCACCGCGAAGACACACGAACCGCTGGTCGGTGGTGCTCGGTGCGGTCGCCGCCGGCGTGCTGGTCCGCAGCGCGCGCACCATCCGCCAGACGCGCACCATCGCCGCGCTGCGCGCACCCCGGACCGGGGCCGTCGCGCCACCCCAGGTCACCGTGGTCGTCCCGGCCCGCGACGAAGCCGGGGTGCTCGCCGACTGCCTGCGCTCTATCGTGTCGCAGACCCACGGATCCGAGAACGAAGCGCTGCTCAGGGTGGTCGTCGTGGACGACGGCTCCACCGACGCGACCGGCGAGATCGCGCGCGAGTTCGCCCGCCGCGACCCGCGCGTCGTGCCGGTCAGGGTGGATTCGCCACCGCCGGGCTGGGGCGGCAAGGTGCACGCGATGCACGTCGGCGTGGAGGCCGCCGGTCCACCGGAGGCCGGGGAGTGGCTGCTGTTCCTCGACGCCGACACCGTCGCCGCGCCCGACCTGCTCGGACGCCTGCTGGCCACCGCCGAGTCCATCGATGCCGACCTCGTCTCCACCCCGGGCGGCCCGCCACCGGGCCGTTCGGCCTCCTGGCCGCTGCTGATGCCGCCAGGGCTCCAGCTGATCGGCGAGAACGCCTCGCCGGACGGGCGGGGTCGCAAGGCCTTCGCGATCGGGCACTGCATCCTGGTGCGCCGATCCCACTACGCGAAGGTCGGGGGGTGGGCCTCGTTCGCCGCGATCCGCAACGAGGACGTCGCCCTGGCCACCGCGGTGCGCGACCACGGCGGCACCACGCGCACCGTCGACGGCCTCGACCACCTGCGCACCAGCGGGATGGACCCCTTCGGCCAGGGCTGGGCGTCGTTCCGCAAGAGCTTCGTCGCAGGCACCAAGGGCTCGGCGCCGCTGCTGGCCGCCATCGGCGCGGGCCAGATCGCGATGTCGCTCGCCGCGCCGCTGTCGGTGCTGGTGGGGCGCGGGCGCAGGCCGGTGCTGACCGCGGTCGGGCTCGCCGGCTGCGCCGCGCAGACCGCGGCCCACGCGGGGACCGCCCGGTTCATGCGGTCGAACCCGGAGCTGGCGCTGCTGGCCCCGATCAGCGGGACGCTGTTCGGCGTGCTCCTGCTCGACGGCGCGTTCCGCGCCCATCGAGGGCGTGACCAGTGGAAAGGTCGGCGTTCGACGTTCTAGAAGAGCGGCCCGGCCGGATGGGCCGGCCGGGCCAGGACGTCGAGAAGGGTCTTCAGCGGGTCAGCCGACTGAACCGCTTTGCAGTCTGCGCATCGCGATGGGTGCGCCTGCCAGGTCCTCCTCGTTGCACATCAGCTTCAGGTCGTAGTACGGGGCGCCGTCTCGATCGTCGTAATCCAGATGAACTGCGATCACATCGATAGGTTCGCCTAGCCAGTTCTGGGCCTCGCGAAGCCACTTGGCGGAACGTTCCAAAGCCGCCGGTAGGTCGTCATCACGGAACTCGACCGGCCGGTAGGGAACGCCCTGTACCTGGTCGTGAGGACCAGAGGGCTCGGGGAGATCCACGGAGACGCCGGAGTCATCGAGTTCGAGTCGGATCGTTTCCTCACTCACTGTCGCAGGGTAACGCGTTCGGCCCGGGAAATGCTGCTGGAGGGGCCTGCGGATTCGTCATAGCCCACAACGAACGGGTGGCCGCCGATTACGATGAGCGAAGGTGCGGGGCGCCCCGAACATCGCACGTGATGAGGGAAGGCGGGCTTTGTCCGGGGCGCCCCGCCGTCGTCGGGGGACGCGCCCCGACGACACGATCAGGCTACTTGAGGCACCCTGACCAAGATCAACTGGGTGGTCTCGGGACCACCCTATGTCATCAGCCCCGCGGCGACGGTCGCGCCCAGCTCCCAGCAGGAATCCAGGTCGGAACGCTCCGGCGTGCCCAGGACGATCGCCGGTTCGGCCGCCTGCTGCCAGCCCAGTCCCGTGGTGATCGAGGAGATCGCCCGCTGAGCCCCCTCGACGCCCTCGTTGCCGTGCAGGTAGTAGCCGAACGGCCGGCCCGACGTGGAGTCCAGGCACGGGTAGTAGACCGTGTCGAAGAAGTGCTTCAGCGCCCCCGAGATGTAGCCCAGGTTGGCGGGAGTCCCCAGCAGGTAGCCGTCGGCGTCGAGCACGTCGGAGGCCGTGGCGCTCAGCGCCGCGCGGCGCACCACCTCGACGCCCTCGATCTCGTCCGTCGTCGCGCCTGCCACCACCTGCTCGAACATCGCCTGCATCCCCGGCGACGGCGTGTGGTGCACGATCAGCAGCTTCGGCATCTACTCCTCCACCAGGGACCTCACGGCCCCGGTCAGTTCCGCGAGCCGGTCCGCCGCGCGCTGCTTGGCCTCTCCCAGCGGCAGCTCGCCGACCTGCTCGACCACTTGCAGGTAGCACTTGAGCTTGGGCTCGGTGCCCGACGGGCGGATCACCACGCGCAGCCCGCCCTCACCGGTGATCACCAGCGCGTCGGTGTCCGGCAGCAGGTCCCGGGTCTCGGTGGCCGTGCTCGCCAGCTCCTGAGGCGGATCCTCGCGCAGCCGCCGCATGATCCGCGGGATCACCGACAGGTCCGTCACGCGGACCGACACCTGGCCCGTCTGGTGGACGCCGTGCTCGGTCGACAGCTCGTCGAGCAGGTCCAGCAGGTGATCGCCCGAAGCCAGCAGGCTCGCCGTCAGGTCGCAGGCCAGCACCGCAGCCGAGATGCCGTCCTTGTCGCGGACCCGGTCCGGGTCGACGCTGTGCCCGAGCGCCTCCTCGTAGGCGTACACCAGCCCGGTGCCCTCGCCATCGCCCGCGCGCACCAGCCACTTGAAGCCGGTCAGCGTCTCGGCGTAGCGGACCCCGAACTCGGCCGCTATCGAGCGCAGCATGCTGGAGGAAACGATCGTCGTGGCCACCAGCGGGTCCGGCGTCGATTCGTCCAAGGTGGACAGCAGGTGCCAGGCCAGCAGCACGCCTGTCTCGTCGCCGCGCAGCATCCGCCAGGTGCCGCCCTCGCGCACGCCCAGCGCGCACCGGTCGGCGTCCGGGTCCAGCGCCACCGCCAGATCCGCGTTGATGTCCTCCGCCAGCTGCAGGAGCTCGTCGGTCGCGCCGGGCTCCTCCGGGTTCGGGAAGCCCACGGTCGGGAAGTCGGGATCCGGTTCGGACTGCGAGGAAACGAAGTGCACGTCGTCGAAGCCCGCTCCGTGCAGCGCCCTTCGCAACACCTTCGCGCCGACGCCGTGCAGCGCCGTCGCCGCCACCCGGACCTCCCGGTCGCCACCGCGAGGCAACGCCGACACCCGCGCCAGGTAATCGTCCAAACCGGACTCCAGCGGAGTCCAGTTCTGCTTGCGCGACACCGATTTCGACGCGGGCGTCTTCGCGATCGCCGCCTCGATCTCGGTGTCCGCCGGGCCGATCAGCTGAATCCCGCCACCCAGGTAGAGCTTGTAGCCGTTGTCCTGCGGCGGGTTGTGCGACGCGGTGATCTGGATGCCCGCGACCGCCTCCAGCGCGCGCGTCGCGTGCGCGACCACCGGTGTGGGCAGCGGCTCGGGCAGCATCCGGACGTCGAAACCCGCTGCCACCAGCACGCTCGCGGCGTCCTTGGCGAAGTCGTCCGATCCGTGTCGCGCGTCGCGGCCCACGACCACCGTCCCGCCGCCGAGTCCCTGCTGCACCAGCCAGCTCGCGACCCCGGCGGTGGTGCGCACGACGACGGCGCGGTTCATGCCGTTGGCGCCCGCGCGAACCGGCGCGCGCATTCCGGCCGTGCCGAAGCGCGGCATGCCGGACATCCGGTCGGCCAGCTCGGGCGAGTCGAGAAGTCCCCTCAGCTCGTCCTGGGCGCGGGAGTCGACGTCGTCGGCGATCCACTGCTCCGCGGCCGCCCGGACATCCGGATGGGTCACGCCGCCTCCAGCAACGACCGCAGCAGGCGGCCCATCCGCGAAGCCGAGACGCGGCCCGCCTCCAGGACTTCCTCGTGGTTCAACGGCTGACCGCTCAGCCCGGCCGCCAGGTTCGTCACCAGCGACAGGCCGAACACCTCGGCGCCCAGCGAACGCGCGGTGATCGCCTCCAGGACCGTCGACATGCCGACGAGGTCCACGCCCAGCGTGCGCAGCATCCGGATCTCGGCGGGCGTCTCGAAGTGCGGTCCGGGAAGTCCCGCGTAGACGCCTTCCTCCAGGGAGGAATCGATGCCGCGCGCCAGTTCCCGCAGCCGAGGGGAGTAGAGGTCGGTCAGGTCCACGAAGTTCGCGCCCACCAGCGGCGAGAGCGCGGTCATGTTGATGTGATCGCTGATCAGCACCGGCTGCCCGACCTGCATGCCCTCGCGGATGCCGCCGGCCGCGTTGGTCAGCATCACCGTCCGGCAGCCCGCCGCGACGGCGGTCCGCACGCCGTGCGCGACCTTCACGATGCCGTGGCCCTCGTACATGTGGGTGCGGCCGAGGACGACCAGCACGCGCTTGTCGCCCACCCGCACCGAGCGCATCTTCCCCGTGTGGCCGACGGCGCCGGGTTTGGCGAAGCCCGGCAGCTCGTCCATGCCGATCTCGGATTCCGGCGTGCCGATCTCATCGGCGGCGGGTTGCCAGCCGGAACCGAGGACGACGGCCAGGTCGTGGCTGTCAGCGCCGGTGAGCTCGGCGAGCTTCGCCGCGGCCTCGTGGGCGATGGCGGACGGATCGGAAGAGTTCGTAGCGGTCACGGCCGGGCAGCTTAGTCTCTCCGCATTTTCGACGCGTGGTCGTCCGCCTCACCAAGTCCCGGTTTTAGTCCAAACTGAGCCGACATTTCGGACATGATCATGGCTCGGTTTGGACTAAAACTGGGAAATGTCCATCGGTTGGGTGTCCGGAGGCCGGGGGCGGGGCGTTAGCTGCTCGGGGTGAAGGTGGGTAGGACTTGGTTGAGGAGTTCCTCCGCCGTGGCCTGTCGCTCCGGAGTGGTGGTCACCCGGATGATCCAGAGGTCGTCGCCGACCTTCTTCAACGCCGCGGTCGTGCGGCGCTCGATCTGGTCGGCCGGAGAGGCGAGCAGCTGCTGGACCGTCGTCGTGTAGTCCACCCTGCGGGTGTCGCCGACCGTGCGGAAGCCGTTGACGCGCACGTCCGCGGCCGGACCGCCGATGGCCTGCGCGAGCTGCGCCTCGTAGCTGTCCAGCGTCTTGCTCCCGGAGAAGTACTCGCCGTAGCGCTGGACCGCGACCTGGCTGGAGCCGTCCTCGGACACGAACGCCACGACCGAGTTGTTCGCGATGTCGTTGCGCTCGCTGTGGAAGGTCCGCCACCCGGCAGGCGCCATGATCGCGAACTCGCCGCCGCTCGGAGCGTTCGTGTGCTTCGCGGTCTCGCTGCGCTGGGCCAGCGCCGGGAGCGCCGGAGACGGGTCCGAGGTGGACGGTGGGTCCTGGCCGGGCAGCAGCGGTTCGCCCGCCAGCACGCGGGTCGTCGCGAACGACACGACCAGCGCCGAGGCGAACAGCAGCAGCCCGGCCATCACCAGCCCCACCGCGCGCAGCGGACGTCGCTTCTTCTTCGGCGGGTCGTGCAGCGTGAACGGCGGCGGACCCGGATCGGCCGCCAGCGGCGCCGCACCCGACTGCTGCGGAGCGGGCGGGGCCGGGGGCTGCTCCTGCGAGGTGTTCTGCAGGACCCGCTGCCGGACCCGGACGGTCGGCGCTTCGGGATCCAAGAGCATCGAGAACGGCCGGGCGCCCGGTTCCGGGAGCAGGTGCTGCAACCGGCGCCGCGCCTCGGTCAACGGCAACCGCTGCGCCGGGTCCTTGACCAACAGCGCCCGGATCACGTCGCCCACCGCGCCCGGCCGGTGCAGCACCGGAACGGGCCCGCGGACCACCTCGGTGACCGTCGCGAGCGGGTCGTCGCCGACGTCGTAGGGCGGACGGCCCTCGGCGGCGGCGAACAGCGTCGCGCCCAGCCCCCACAGGTCGGCGGCGGCGGTGACCGCTTCACCCGCGGCGACCTCGGGGGCGATGTAGGCGGGAGTTCCCAGCAGGATCCCGGTGTTGGTCAGGGTGTGCTCGGCGATGTTGCGGGAGATCCCGAAGTCGCTGACCTTCAGCCTGCCGTCGTCGCCGATCAGCACGTTGCCGGGTTTGACGTCGCGGTGCACGATCCCGGCCCGGTGCGCGGCGTCCAGACCCGCTGCCACGCCGTCCGCGATCACCGCGAGCTGGTCGTCGTTGAGCGCGCCGTGGTCGTCGAGGATGGCCGCCAGGCTCTGCGACGGGACCAGCTCCATCACCACGAACGGCTCGTCCTGCTCGCGTGCGACGTCGTAGAGCGTCACCACGTTCGGGTGGGACAGCACCGCGATGGCGCGGGCCTCGCGCAGCGCGCGTTCGCGCAGCTCGGCTGCCTCTTCCTCCGGCATGCCGGGCGCGAGCTTGACCTGCTTCACGGCCACCGGGCGGTGCAGCAGTTCGTCGGTGCCGTACCACACGGTGCCCATCGCGCCGCCGCCCAGCTTGCGCTCCAGGCGGTACCGGTCGGCGATCAGCCGGCCGATGCCGGCGAGGGTGTCTTGGTTCTCGGTGGGCACTGCCACATCTTCCACCTTCGGCCCGACAGCCGTGCCCGAACGGGGTCAAAGACCGCGAAACCCCAGCTGGTAGGTACCCGCAGCGGTGAGATCGCCCAGGTCGGGAGGTGACGTTACGGCACGTGAAGAATCCCACTCGCAAAGTCGCGGTAGCGCACCGTTTCGAGGGCGAACGTCATTTCGACGCAACGAAAAACCACCGCCCAACGGCGCGGACGCTCCGGAGGGCGGTGTTGGCGCGAGACCCGTGACGCCAGATAACTTGTTGGGCGGTCGGACCTTCCGGACATCCGCGACGCGGGGAGATCGCGTCGCGGTGCGAGGACTGCACGGGTGGCGAATGATCTGTGGTGCCCGGCCGCCCTGACAACAGCGGCGTGGAGGAGGTGCCTTTGTTCGGCTTCGTCATCGCGCACCTGTTGGTCGCCGTTCTCCTCCCGCTGATCGCCCGGCGCAACACCCGCGCCGCCTTCCTGATCGCGGCGATCCCGCCTGCCGCGGCCGCGGTCTGGCTGCTCTCCCACACCCCGCAGGTGCTGGCGGGCGAGACGCGGACCGAAACCGTGCGGTGGGTGCCGCTGCTCGGCCTGGACTTCGGCTTCCGCCTCGACGCGCTCGCCCTGGTGATGACCATCCTGGTCTGCGGGCTGGGCGTGCTGGTGCTGATCTACGCCGACGCCTACTTCGCCCGAGGTCGCGGAGACGCGCGCCGTTCCGCCCCGCTGCTGCTGGGCTTCGCCGGAGCCATGCTCGGGCTCGTCGTCGCCGACGACCTCACCACGGTCTACGTCTTCTGGGAACTGACGACGATCTGCTCGTTCCTGCTGGTGGGCCAGGCGGGCATCAGCCGCGAGTCGCGCCGGTCCGCGCTGCAGGCGCTGATGATCACCAGCCTCGGCGGATTGGTGATGCTGCTCGGCTTCGTCGTGCTGGGCGAGTCCGCGGGCACCTACCGGATCTCCGAGCTCGTCGAGAACCCGCCGACCGGCACGGCCACCACCGTCGCCGCGCTGCTGATCCTCGTCGGCGGTCTCACCAAGTCGGCGCAGCTGCCCTTCCACAACTGGCTTCCCGCCGCGATGGTCGCTCCCACCCCGATCAGCGCCTACCTGCACGCGGCCTCGATGGTCAAAGCCGGTGTCTTCCTGGTCGCCCGGCTCGGCCCGATCTTCGACGCGGTGCCCCAGTGGCGCTACACCGCCGTGGTGTTCGGGCTGGCCACCATGCTCTTCGGCGGCTGGCGCGCGCTCCACGAGCACGACCTCAAGCGGCTGCTGGCCTACGGCACCGTCAGCCAGCTGGGATTCCTGATGGTGCTCTTCGGCGCGGGCAGCCACGACGCCGCGCTGGCCGGGGCCACCATGCTGCTCGCGCACGGCCTGTTCAAGGCGACCCTGTTCCTGGTCGTCGGGATGATCGACCACCAGGCGGGCACCCGCGACATCCGCAAGCTCACCGGCCTCGGCAGCCGCCAGCCGTGGCTGGCGGTGATCGCCGCGCTGGCCGCGGCCTCGATGGCGGGCCTGCCGCCGATGCTCGGGTTCCTCGGCAAGGAAGCCGCCTTCGGCGCGTTCCTGGCCGGTCCCGAGGGCGTGGTGGTCGACGTCTTCCTGGTGATCGGGTCGATGCTCACCGTCGCCTACAGCCTGCGCATGTGGTTCGGCGCGTTCGGGACCAAGCCGGGCGTCGTCCCGCCGCCGGTCAAGCCCGCCGACCTCCAGGCCCTGATCCCCGCAGGGCTTCCCGCGCTGGGCGGACTCGTGCTGGGCATCGCCTACCCGATCGCCAACGAGCTGGCCGACGGCTACGCGCAGTCCTACGAGTCCGTCGGCAAGCCGGCCGAGCTGGCGCTGTGGCACGGACTGAACATCCCGCTGGCGCTGTCGGTGCTCGCCGTCGCCGGTGGTCTGGTGCTGCACCGGGGGCGCACCCCGCTGACCGCGTGGCGCAACCGGCTCCCCAAGCCGCTCAACGCCCAGCGCGGCTACGAGCGGATCATGGCGCTGCTGGAGCGCGTCGCGGTCGCCGTCACCGCGCGGCTGCAGGTGGGTTCGCTGCCCACCTACCTCGGCATCATCCTGGTCACCGTCGTGGCCATCCCCGGATCGGCCTTGCTGATCCAGCTCACCGTGCCCGACGACCTGCGCGCCGTCGACAACCTGATGCAGCTGCCGCTCGCCCTGGGCGTGGTGGTCGCCGCGCTGGCAGTGCTGCGCGCGCACCGCAGGCTCACCGCGGTCCTGCTGGTCGGCGTCATCGGGTACGGCATCGGTGGGCTGTTCATCGTGGACGGTGCCCCGGACCTCGCGCTCGCCCAGTTCCTGGTGGAGACGCTGACCGTGGTGGCGTTCGTGTTCGTGCTGCGCAGGCTCCCGGAGCGCTTCTCGCAGGCCGACTCCTCGAAGGCCATCCGCATCCCCAAGGCGATCATCGCCACCGCCGCCGGGCTGTTCGTCTCGCTCGCGGCGATCGGGTTCAGCGCCGCGCGGCAGGCCCCGCCCGAGGCCAGCGAGTTCTTCGTGGCCCACGCCGAGAAGGGCGCCGGGGCCACCAACGTCGTCAACGCGATCATCGTGGACTTCCGGGCCTTCGACACCGTCGGCGAGATCTCGGTGCTCGCGGTGGCCGCGACCGGCGTGGCCAGCCTGATCCTGGCGTCCCGGCACGAACGCCGCCGGCGCGTCCAGACGCAGCAGAAGGAGGTGCGCAACTGAGTCCCCCGCCAAAGCCGCCGCCGTGGACGAGATGGGACACGCCGACCGAGCGCTGGCTGCTGTCCGGTTTCCGCCGAGAAGGCCAACCGCGTTCCGTGCTGCTGGAGCTGGTCGCGCGCATCGTGTTCCCGACCGTGCTGGTGCTGTCGATCTACTTGCTGTTCGCCGGTCACGACCGGGCGGGCGGCGGGTTCACCGGTGGCCTCGTCGCCGGTCAGGCGTTCCTGCTGCGCCACCTCGCGGGCGGCCGGATGGACGACAGCGCCGTCGTGTCGATGCGACCGCCGGTGCTGATCGGTCTCGGCCTGACCATCGCCTGCGCCTCGGCGTTCCTGCCGCTGCTGTTCGGCGGTCAGCTGCTGGAGACCACGATCTACAAGTTCACCGCGCCCCTGCTCGGCGAGATCAAGTTCGTCAGCAGCATCATCCTCGACACCGGCGTGTTCCTGCTGATCGTGGGCGTCGTGCTGGACCTGCTGCGCACCCTCGGTTCGGGCATCGAGGCCGACGCCGAAGCCGCGGCGAGGGGGCAGCGATGACCATCAACCTGACGATGGCGCTGGTCATCGCGGTGCTCTACTCGGTGGGCTTCTACCTGCTCATGCAGCGGTCGCTGATGCGCATCCTGCTGGGCATCGTGGTCCTCGGCCACGGCTCGAACCTGCTGCTGCAGATCGCGGGCGGCCCACCGGCCCGTCCCGCGATGCTCTCGAACGCCGGCCCGGCGGAGATGGCCGATCCGCTGCCGCAGGCCATGGCGCTGACCGCCATCGTGATCACCTTCGCGCTCACCACGTTCCTGCTGGCGCTGGCCTACCGGTCCTGGACGCTGCTCGGGCACGACGAGGTCCGCGACGACGTGGAGGACCGCCGGATCCAGCGGCTGGAGAAGCGGCTGGAAGCCGATGACGATCCCGACGACGACACGGCGGACGACGAACCGGCGAAGGAGGCGGCGCAGTGACGGTCCTGGTCGCCCTGCCCGTCCTGCTCCCGCTGGCCGCCGCCGGGCTCTCGCTGGCCCTCGGCCGGTTCGCCGACCTGCAGCGCTTCCTCGGCCTGCTGGTCCTGGGCGTGATCATCGTGGACGCGGGCGTGCTGCTCTACGTCTCCGACCAGAGCGGTCCCGTCGTGCTGCAGATGGGCGCCTGGCCCGCGCCGCACGGCATCACGCTGATCGCGGACCGGCTCTCGTCGCTGCTGCTGGTCGTCTCCTCGGTCGTGACGTTCGCGGTGCTGATCTACTCGATCGGCCAGCGCATCACCGACTACGGCCGGGAGCGCTCCAGCACCACGTTCCACCCGATGTACCTGATGCTGTGCGCGGGCGTGTCCCTGGCGTACCTCACCGGCGACCTGTTCAACCTGTTCGTCGCCTTCGAGATCATGCTCAGCTCGTCGTACGTGCTGATCACCCGGCGCACCACGTCCACCCGGATCCGGGCGGGCATGACCTACACGATCGTCAGCCTCGCCTCGTCGCTGCTGTTCATCACCATGATCGCGCTGGTCTACGCCTCGACGGGCACGGTGAACCTCGCCGACCTGGGGACCAAGGTCGCCGAGCTTCCCCGGGGCCTGCAGATCGCGCTGGCGCTGCTCGTGGTGATCGTGTTCGGCGTGAAGGCCGCGATGGTGCCGTTGCACTTCTGGCTCCCGGACAGCTATCCCACCGCGCCCGCACCCGTCACGGCCGTCTTCGCCGGTCTGCTGACCAAGGTCGGCATCTACGCGCTGATCCGGACCCAGACCCTGGTGTTCTCGCACTCGGAGAGCTGGAACCTGATGCTCGGCATCGCGCTGATCACCATGATCGTCGGTGCGCTGGGCGCTCTGGCGCAGAACGACCTCAACCGGCTGCTGTCGTTCCTGCTGGTCAGCCACATCGGCTACATGCTGTTCGGCCTGGGCGTCTACGACGTCGTCGGGTTGACCGGCGTGATCCTCTACGTCGTCCACCACATCACCGTGCAGGCGACGCTGTTCCTGGTCAGCGGTCTGATCACGCGGCACAGCGGCACCGTGGCGCTGACCCGGATGGGCGGCATGGCCAAGACGACGCCGCTGATCGCGGTGCTGTTCGCCCTGCCCGCGCTGAGCCTGGCGGGCGTGCCCCCGTTCTCCGGCTTCGTCGCCAAGCTCGCGCTGCTGCAGGCGGGTGTCTCCAGCGGCAGCATCACCGCCTTCGCGGTGACCGCGGGCATGGTGCTGACCAGCCTGCTGAGCCTCTACGCGATGGCGCGGGTGTGGACCCGGGTGTTCTGGGGGCAGGTGAAGGCGCCCGCGCCGGACCCGGATCCCACCGATGAGCTGGTGGTCGGCACCGCCAGCTCCAGCAAGCCGATGCTCGCCGCAACCGGGGTGCTGGTCGTGTCCAGCCTGGTGATCGCGCTGGTCGCAGGCCCGCTGGGGGAGATCGCGGGTCGCGCGGCCGACGACCTCATGGACGGTCAGACCTACAAGACCGCGGTGCTGGGAGGTGGTTCCGGTGGGTGAGCGGATGCCGCGTCGCAAGCGGCTGGTGCGCCGCATCCCGCTGGTCATCTGGCTGACCGCGGTGTGGGTGCTGCTGTGGGGCAAGTTCGACGCGGGCACGCTGTTCTTCGGCGTGGTCGTGGCGTTGCTGGTGACGCTGCTGTTCCCGGTCCCGATGCTGCGCACCGGCATGGTGCTGCGCCCGCTGCACGCGGCCCGGCTGGTGGCCTACCTGGCGTGGGACCTGGTGATCTCCACGGTCCGGGTGGCGTGGCAGGCCGTGATCCACCGGAACCGCGCCAAGGCGGGCATCGTGGCCGCCCCGCTGAACGTCGACTCGGACCACCTGATCGCGATCGTGGCCAGCGCGGTGTCGCTGGCGCCGGGCAAGTTCGTGCTGCAGATCGATCGCGCCAACCGCACCTGCTACGTCTACGCGCTGGGCCTGCGGCCCGGCGAGGAGGACTCGGTGCGCGACGAGATGCGGTTCCTGGAGCGGCTGGTGGTCGACGCGGTCGGTTCCACCGGACAGCGAGAACTGGTCAGGGGTGATGCGGCGTGATCTGGGTCTTCGCCGTGACGTTCGTGCTGCTGGCCGTGGCGGGTCTGCTCGTCGTGGTCCGCTTGCTGCTCGGCCGGTCCACGTTGGACCGGATCGTGTCGGTCGACGTGCTGGTGACCCTGATCGTGGCGGGCACCTGCGTGGGCATGGGCCTGCAGCAGGACGGGTCGAACATCGCTCTGCTGGCCGCGTTCGCGCTGCTGGCGTTCATCGGGTCGATCAGCACCGCGAAGTTGATCGAGAAGAAGGAGCCGTACCGATGAGCTGGACGGACGTTCTCTCCGCGATCTGCCTGATCGGTGGCGCCCTGTCCTGCCTGTTGGGCGCGATCGGGCTGCTGACCTTCCCGGACGTCACCGCCAGGCTGCAGGCGGCGACGAAACCGCAGACCCTGGGCCTGATCTTGATCCTGATCGGCACCGGGGTGCAGTTGGAACTCGGCTACGCGACCGGATTGATCCTCGTTGGACTGTTCCAAACGCTCACCGCACCTGTTCTCGCCCAACTCGTGGGCCGCGCGGCGTATCGCACCGGAAGCGTCGACCGGGAAACGTTGATCATCGATGAGCTCGGTGACCGAATCGATCGTGAGTCCGGAGTTCGCTGAACCGGCGGTTGTCGGTCATCGGTCGATCCTGGACTGTCCTGTCTGGTGGAGGTCGAAGGTTCTGTCAGGAGACAGGCGTTCGATATGATCGACTTCGACCGGAACGGGTGACCCTCGAACGGGGTCGCTGAAAGACGGCCCGGAGGTGTTCGCCCTCCGGCGCGACGCGAAGGATGTGGAGCCATCATGTGGCGGATCGGCCGCCTGCTCGCGGGGTTCGCGATCGCGTTATCCCTGCTGCTCACGCCGACGGCGGTGGCGAGCCCGGTGACGGCTCAGACGAGCTCGGCGGAGGTCGCGGTAGTCGTCGGGCAGCAGCCGCCGGGGGGAACCGCGCCCGAGGACGAGACCGACGCCGAGCGCAATCAGCGCGTCGCGATGGGGGTCGCCGGTGTGGTGCTGATCGGACTCGTGCTCCTTTCCCGCAAGGCGCGCAAGAAGTCGCTGCTCTTCTTCGAGAAGAAGAAGTAGGCAATCCAATAAAACAGACGCCAGGGTCGGTTTTAACCAGTTCTTTGCCATCAATTTCCGCCATGGACTAGACCTGACGGCGAAGCTGTGGGATTTTCACTCCTGATCGCACGTGCGGAGTCATTTCGCGCGTTTCCTGGGTGAGTAGCCCACTCCAGACGTGGGTCGGCGCCGGGAAGCCCCCCGACCGGTGCCGGCCCACACCCCATCGCCGTTCGCGCACCTGACAATCCCGAGCTCAACCGGGAAATTGCGCGACAGGGGAATAACGTGAATTTCCCCTTTTCTGCTCAGCCGAAGTCCCGCCACCCGTTCGGCGCAGCAGGCCTACCGGTGGTCTCGGCTCGGTCCGCTCGCGACGCGCGGCTGATCGGGCTGGTGCAGGATGAGCGCACATGCGTACCACCCCGCCCGAAGACCAGACCTCATCCGTGGGTCATGCCGCGCTGCGCGACCGCTGCCGCGACGTCGTGCGCCGGAACGAAGGAGCGCTGGCCGGGCTGTCCCGCAGCATCCACGGCGAGCCGGAGACGGCGTTCGCCGAGCACCGCAGCGCCGCGAAGGTCGCCGCGCTCCTCGCCGACCACGGCTTCAGCGTCCGGCAGCCCGTCGCCGACCTCGACACCGCGCTCGTCGCGGAGCGCGGCAGCGGCGACCTCGTCGTGGGCATCTGCGCCGAGTACGACGCGCTGCCTGAGGTGGGGCACGCCTGCGGGCACAACGTCATCGCGGCCTCTGCGGTCGGTGCCGCTCTCGCTCTGGCCGACGTCGCCGACGAGGCGGGGCTGACGGTCCGGTTGCTCGGCACTCCCGCCGAGGAGACCGGTGGCGGGAAGGTCCTGATGCTGGAGAAGGGCCTCTTCGACGACGTCGCGCTGGCGATGATGGTGCACCCCGGCCCGGAGGACATCTGCCTGCCGAGCTCGCTGGCCATCACCGACCTCGAAGTCCGCTACACCGGGCGCGCCGCCCACGCCGCGGCCGCGCCCGAGCTCGGCGTCAACGCGGCCGACGCCCTCACCGTCGCGCAGGTGGCCATCGGGCTGCTGCGGCAGCACCTCGAGCCGCAGCAGATGGTGCACGGTATCGTCACGGAGGGTGGCGCGGCGCCGAACATCGTGCCCGCGCGCACCGCGGCGGTCTACAACCTGCGTGCTGCCGGAGCGCGCTCTTTGCAGCGCCTGGAGAACCGCATCCGGGCCTGCTTCGAAGCGGGTGCGACGGCGACCGGGTGCTCGCACCAGATCGTGCAGATCTCCCCGGTCTACGCGGAGCTCGCCTGCGACCAGTGGTTGTCGGAGGCGTACCGCCGTGCCATCACCGATCTCGGGCGTGAACCGCTCGATCGGAGCACTGAGCAGGGCCGGGTCATCGGCAGCACCGACATGGGCAACGTGACCAGGGCCCTGCCCGCGATCCATCCGATGATCGCGGTGGAATGCGGAGACGCGGTCAACCACCAGGCGGAGTTCGCCGCGGCCTGCGCCACTCCCTCGGCGGACCGGGCGGTCCTCGACGGAGCGGTGGCGATGGCCTGGACGGCGCTGGCGGCCGTGCTCGACGGCCCGCAGCGCGAACGGCTGCTCGCCGGTGTCGCCGACCGCGTTGGACAAGGTTCGACCGAACAGTTCTGCACGTCGGGAGGCGTGGCGTGACCGTGGTGGATTCTCGTGGCCCGGACCCGGGTCAGTTCCCGAACCGTGACGGTTCGGCGGTGACGGCCGAGGAGTGGGCCGTCGGCCAGGCGACTCTGGTTGCTGACGAGCCGATCGGCCTGTCTGAAAGCACGATTGAGGGCATGGATTCCCACCTCGAATCCAGTGTGGAGTCCGGCGTGCCCGACCTCGGAGCGGGCCGCGGACCGTCCTGGCTGGACGCGTGGCTCGGCGCGAACTGGCATCGAGTGATCGCCTGGCGCCGTCACCTCCACGCCCACCCGGAGCTCTCCCGGGCCGAGCACCGGACCACCGCGTTCCTCGTCGACCAGCTCGGCCGGGCCGGTCTCACGCCCCGGATGCTGCCCACCGGAACCGGCCTGACCTGCGACATCGTGGGAACGTCCGCCGGGCCGACGGTCGCGCTGCGCGCCGACATCGACGCGCTGCCGCTGACCGAGGCCACCGGATTGCCCTACTCATCCACAGTGGATGGTGCCGCGCACGCCTGCGGCCACGACGCGCACACCACGGTCGCGCTCGGCGCCGCGATTGCGCTGGCGACCGCTCCCGACCTGCCGGGGCGGGTGCGGATGATCTTCCAGCCCGCCGAGGAGGTCATGCCGGGCGGGGCGCTCGACGTGCTGGCCAGCGGAGCGCTCGACGACGTCGACCGGATCTTCGGCCTGCACTGCGACCCGCGCCTGCCCGCAGGCAGCGTCGGCACCCGCGTCGGGCCCATCACCTCCGCCACCGACCTGCTCGAACTGCGCCTCACTTCGCCGGGCGGGCACACCTCGCGGCCGCACCTGACCGCCGACCTGGTGCACGCGCTGGGCAGCGTGATCACCGGACTGCCCGGGCTGCTGTCCCGCCGCGTCGACCCGCGCACCGGGACCGTGCTGACCTGGGGAGCGGTGCACGCGGGCGAGGCGCCCAACGCCATCCCGCAGGACGGCGTGCTCACCGGCACGTTGCGCACGGCCGACCGGGACACCTGGGCGAAGCTCGAACCGCTCGTCCACGACCTGACGGGCAGCCTGCTCTCGCCGCTGGGTGTCGGTTTCGACCTGCAGCACCGCCGCGGCGTGCCGCCGGTGGTCAACGAGCTGGAGAGCACCGAGCTGATGCGCGCCGGCATCACCGCCGCGATGGGCGAGGGGGCGCACGCCGACACCCCGCAGTCGTCGGGCGGGGAGGACTTCGGCTGGTACCTCGAACACGTGCCGGGATCCTTCGCGCGCCTGGGCGTGCACTCGGGGAGCGGCCGGATCAAGGACCTGCACCAGCCGACCTTCACGCTCGACGAGCGGGCGCTGCTGGTCGGGGTCCGGACGATGGTCCACACCGCGCTGCTGAGCCTGCGGAGCTGATCGAGAGCTGATTCCGCGCCGGATCTTCGCCTGATCGAGGTGTATCCGGCGCGGAACGTATCTGCGGGAGGGGTTCGCGCCTCTTTACGGGCATGGGGACGACAATCAACTGCCCGCAGTTCCTGCCCGCGCCCGGCTCGACGAGCCCGCAACCCTGGTACGGCGCGTTGCCGCGCGCCGAAGCCGAACGGCTGCTCGGCGTCGCCGAGCTCGCCGAGTGGCTGGAGTCCGGAGAGTGGGTCCAGCCCTGGCCAGGGGTGGTGCTCCCGGCCGCGCTGCTGCGCGATCCGATGACCAGGGCCGCCGCCGCGCTGCTGCGGGCCGGCGACCAAGGCGTGATCTCGGGGCCGACCGCCGTGGCCATGCACGGCTGCGGGCCGGTCGAGGACGCCGTGCACGTGACCGTGCCCTACGACCGCGAGCTGCGGTCGCACGGTGATCTGGTGGTGCACCACGCCTGGTTCCGGGAGACGGACGCCATCGAGCTCGACGGGCTCCGCGTCCAGGCGCTGGACGTGGCGCTCGCCGACGTGCTGTGCACGGGCCCGCAGCGCTCCGCGCTGGACTGCTTGGAGCGGGCCCTGTGCCGCCTCGGGGCAGGGGCCGAGCACTTCCGCGCGCTGATCGGGGAGCGGTTGCGCCGCCGACGGGACCGGCGCGGGACCAGGAAGGCGCTGGCGCTGCTGGAGCTGGCGTGGGTTCGGCCGGGCGACGCGTTCGCGGGAGCCACACCATGAACGCACTGGTAGATATCACATCGAATGCTGTTAACTCTGTCGCTCACGATGTTATTTTGAGGGTGAAGGGTGCCACCCCGGTCCCGGTGGACCGCGAACGAAAGGACCGGACGTGCCGGCCGACCCCGCAACCGGACCCGAACCGATCGACCTCGTGCTGCTCGACGTGGGCGGTCCCGTCTACGACGACGTCGCCTACCGGGACGCGCTGCTGCGCGCCACCCGCCAGCTCACCGCGGAGGACGGGCGCGAGTTCGGCGAGACCGAGTTCCTGCACCTCTACGACGAGCGCAGGCAGGCCCAGGGCGGCTCGCTGCGCACCGCCGTGGCGCAGCGGTTCCTCACCGTGCAAGACCGGCAGCGGCTGTCCGACCTGGCCGAAGCGCACTGGGAGTACCCGCCCGAAGCCCTCTACGACGACGTGCTGCCCGCGCTGCGCCAGCTCCGCGAGCGGTTCCGGATCGCGCTGGTGGCCAACCAGCGCTCGATCGTCGTCGACGCTCTGCGCCGCGACGGCGTCGCCGAGCACATCGACGTCTGGGCGATCTCCGAGACGGTCGGCGCCGAGAAGCCCGATCCGCGGATCTTCCAGCACGCCCTCGACGAGGCCGGAGTGCCACCGTCCCGGGCGGTGCACGTCGGGAACCGGCTCGACACCGACGTGCGCGGAGCCCAGCGCATCGGCCTGCGCACCGTGTGGGTGCTGCGCGGCGAAGCGCCCCCGGCACCGACCCCGGAGCAGCTGGCCGAACCGGACATCGCGGTGCACTCGCTGGCCGAACTGCCCGGCGCCCTGGAGAAGCTGTCCTCGTGACGGGCGATCTCGTCGTCGGGGTGGACGTGGCCACGGCCAACGTCCGGGTGCAGGTCCACGACGCGGCGGGCGAGCCGCTGGCGCACGCCTCCCGGACGCTGCCGGGCCCGGTGCGAACGCCGGACGGGCGATCGGAGCAGGACGCGAGCTCGTGGTGGCCCGCGGTGCGCGACTGCCTGGCCGAGTGCACGCGCGCTCTGGGTGCGCGCAGCGGCGGGATCACCGCGCTGGCGATCTCGGCGACCTCCGGGACGGTCGTCGCCGTCGACGTCCGGGGCGAGCCCGTCGGCCCGGCGCTGATGTACGACGACCGTCGTCGCAGGGTCGCCTGGCTGGCCGAGAACCTCCCGGCCGACGCGGAGCAGATCTGCCACACGCCCGAGGTGATCGCCCACCGGCTGGTCGGTCACCCCGTGGCCACCGACACCAGCCACGCGCTCAAGAGCGGGTACGACCCGGTGACGGGTGAGTGGGCCTTCGAAGCGCCCACCAGCCTGCTGCCGGAGGTCGAGCGCCCCACGGCCGTGCTCGGTCGCGTGGGGCGCGAGGCCGCGGTGCTGACCGGTCTGCCGGTGGGCTGCGAGGTCCGCGCGGGAATGACCGACGGCTGCGCCGGGCAGCTCGCCTCCGGCGCCGTCGATCCCGGGCAGTTCGTCACCGTGCTCGGCACGACCATGGTGCTCAAGGGCGTTTCCGAGAAGCTCGTGCACGACCCGGCCGGAGTCGTCTACAGCCACCTGCACCCCGAGGGGCGGTGGCTGCCGGGCGGGGCCGCCAACATCGGCGGTTCCGCGCTGTCCGATGTGGACCCGGAGGAGCTGTCCGAACTGGACGCCGCCGCCCTCGCGCGGGGTCCCGCGAGCGTGCTCGACTACCCGCTTCGCGGGCGGGGAGAACGGTTCCCGTTCCAGGCGCCCGACGCCGAAGCGTTCCAGGTGGGATCACCGCAGGACCGCGTCGACGAGCACCGCGCCAAGCTGGAGGCGGTCGCCTTCTGCGAACGTCTCGCGCTGGAACGCCTGGCCACCCTGGGTGCGGTGGCCGAGGGACCGGTGCGCACCGCGGGGGGCGGCGCTCGCAGCGAGGCGTGGTGCCGGATCCGGGCCTCGGTCCTGGACCGGCCGGTGCTGCGCGTGCTCGGCGCGGGGACCGCTTTGGGCGCAGCGCTGCTGGCGGCCACCGGTTCGCTGCACCCCGACCTCAGCGCTGCCGCGGCGGCGATGGTGCCGGGTGGCGAGCTCCTCGAACCGGACCGGGCGGAAGTGGACCGCCTGCACTCGGGTTACGAGCGGTTCGCAGCGGAGCTGCGCCACCGCGGCTGGCTCTAGAGGTATTTGGTGTGGGGTGGGAGGGTGTGTGGGGGAAGTTTTCATGAAAGCTTCCCCCACACACCCTCACTACATCTGAACAGGGCTAGAGCTCGCGCGGAGAGCCTGGGCCGACGTTGTGGCAGGGGCGTTTCCGCAGCTTCTCCACGTAGTCCTCGGGGGCTCCGGCGGCCTCGGCCGCGTCGGCCATCACGCCGAGGTAGCGCGCCGAGGGCAGCCCGCCCTCGTAGGCGTCGAGCACGTACATCCACGCCAGGGCGGAGCCGTCGAGGGTCTGCACCATCAGCCGCAGCTTCTTGTGCATCCCGAGCTCGGCGCCCTCCCAGTTGTCCAGGTTCTTCTCGTCTTCCGGGCTCACGTCGTAGAGCACCGTGAAGACCTGCGAACCGGGCTGCTCGACGATCGTGGCGAGGGCGCCTTCCCAGCCGTAGTCCTCGCCGCCGAAGGTCAGCCGCCAGTCCATGAGCCAGCCGGCTCCCGCCATCGGGGAATGCGGGGCGCGCTTCAACATCTGGGCCGGATCCATGTTGGATCCGTACGCGGCGTACAAAGGCACGTCCCACAGGGTAGCGATTCCACGGCCGAAAAGCGGACCGGATCGGAGCACGAATGTGGGTTTCTTGCCTCGCCCGGAGCCCGGTGCGGATCGCGCCGGGACGACGATCGCCTGCGCAGCGCTGACGATCACAGGCGGTGGCGAGAAGCGGGAGTGGCGTTCGCCACGATCACTCGTCCCGGGCGGTACCACCCGGTTTGCCCGGAGTCTTCGCGGCGTACCGTGAGTCCGGCGCCCATCGGTGTAATCGGTGACCATCGGCAACCGGGTGCCCATCGGCCAGATGGACTCAGGAGGAGCGCGAAGTGACCCGCATCGTGATCATGGGCGGCGGACCGGCGGGCTACGAGGCGGCATTGGTCGCCGCTTCCAACGGAGCGGACGTCACGCTCGTCGAGCCGGAAGGTCTCGGCGGGGCCTGCGTGCTCTACGACTGCGTTCCTTCGAAGACCTTCATCGCCTCCGCCGGGGCTCGCTCCTCCTTTCGCGACGCCGAAGAGCTCGGCATCCGGCCCTCCTCCCACGAAGCCGACGTCGAGGTCGCCGTGGTGCACGGCCGGGTCAAGGGCCTGGCCCTCGCGCAGTCGGCCGACATCCGCTCCCGCGTTCGACGCGAAGGCGTCAAGATCATCCCGGGCCGCGCCCGCTTCACCGACCCGACCCCGGGCATGGCGGTGCACCAGATCGGCGTCGACCGGGCCGACGGCACCTGCGAGGAGCTCACCGCCGACGTGGTGCTGATCGCCACGGGTGCCACGCCGCGCATCCTCAAGGACGCCGAGCCCGACGGCGAGCGCATCCTGACCTGGCGGCAGCTCTTCGACCTGCCTGACCTGCCCGAGCACCTGGCCGTCATCGGCTCCGGTGTGACCGGTGTGGAGTTCGCCTCGGCCTACACGGAGATGGGCGTCAAGGTCACCATGATCTCCAGCCGCGACCGCGTGCTGCCGCACGAGGACGCCGACGCCGCCGCCGTGCTCGAAGAGGTGTTCGCCGAGCGCGGTACCGAGGTCGTCAAGCACGCCCGCGCCGAGTCCGTCGAGCGCACTGACAAGGGCGTGATCATCCACCTCGCCGACGGCCGCACGGTCGAGGCGAGCCACGCGCTGATGACCGTGGGATCGGTGCCCAACACCGACGACATCGGCCTCGAGAAGGTCGGCATCGAGCCGGGCCGGGGTGGCTACGTCGAGGTCGACCGGGTGTCCAGGACCGGAGCCCCCGGCATCTACGCGGCCGGTGACTGCACCGGTCTGCTGCTGCTGGCCTCGGTGGCGGGCATGCAGGGCCGCATCGCGATGTGGCACGCGCTGGGCGAGGGCGTCACGCCCATCAAGCTCAAGACCGTCGCCGCGAACGTCTTCACCCACCCGGAGATCGCCACGGTCGGCATCAGCCAGCAGGCCATCGACAGCGGCGAGGTCCCGGCGCGCACCGTGATGATGCCGCTGGCGACCAACCCGCGCGCCAAGATGGAAGGTCTGCGCCGCGGTTTCCTCAAGGTCTTCTGCCGCCCGCAGACCGGTGTGGTCGTCGGCGGCGTGGTGGTCTCGCCGAACGCCAGCGAACTGATCCTGCCGATCGCGCTCGCCGTGCAGAACCAGGTGACCGTGGACAACCTGGCCAACACGTTCTCGGTGTACCCGTCGCTGTCGGGTTCGCTGACCGAGGCCGGCCGCCTGCTGATGCGCCACGACGACCTGGACTGACGCGGCGCCTCCCGCGGAGGAGGATGGCGGCATGACCGAACGCCCGGTGCTGATCTACGACGGCGACTGCGGCTTCTGCACCCGCAGCGTCCGGCTCGCCGTGCGCCTGCCGGTGAGCATGAGCGTCCGCCCGTGGCAGGAAGTCGATCTCACCGCGCTGCGCACCACCGAGGCCCGGGCCCGCCACGAGGTCCTCTGGATCGACCGCTCCGGCCGCGTCTTCGGCGGGGCGGAGGCCGTGGCCAGGCTCCTGAAGTCCTGCCGGCTCCCCTGGGCGGTGCTCGGCCGGATCATGTCGGCACCGCTGCTGCGCACCATCGCGGCCCGCGCGTACCGATGGGTCGCCGACAACCGCTCCCGCCTCCCCGGCACCACCCCCGCCTGCCAACTGCCACCCGACCAGCGGCCGGGCTGAGCCGCTGCCCCGCGCGCGGGAAAATCGGGCGACACGTCCCTTGGACCGGCGTTAGCCTGGGGGCATGCAGTGGCAGCTCTACCTCTGATCAAGCCCGCCTCAGGCGGCCTCACCGCGCGCGGGAGCACGGCTTCCCGCGGCGCGGCAACCCACCATTCCCGCCCGACATCAGGGCGTCTTGATCAGGAGTTCTGCCACCCATGTCGACACCAGTCCAGAACGTCCACCGGACCGAGCGGCGCGCGCACGTCCTGTTCGCGTCCATCCCCGCTCACGGTCACGTCAACCCCGGGCTCGGCCTCGTCGCCGAGCTGGTCGCCCGCGGGCACCGCGTCAGCTACGCCACCACCGACGAGTTCGCGCCGCAGGTCGCCGAAACCGGTGCGGAGCCGGTCCGCTACGAGTCGCTGCTACCGGGAACCTCGGGCGCCCTGCGGCCCGAGTGGCCCGACGACGAGGTCGAGGCGCAGCACCTGTTCCTCGACGAGACCGAACTCGTGGTGCCGCAGATCGAGCGGGCGTTCGCGTCCGACCGGCCCGACCTGATCGTCTACGACGTCGCCGCGTTCCCCGCTCTCGTCCTGTCGGAGAAGTGGCAGGTCCCCCGCATCCAGCTCTCCCCGACGCACGTCTACTCCCCGGGCATCGAGCAGGTGCTGGGCGGTCAGCAGGAGGACGCGCCGGAGAAAGCGGCCGTGCGGGCCCGGTACGACCGGTACTTCGCGGAGCAGGGCACCGATCTGTCCTTCGAGGACATCGGGGTGCCGGTGCGGGCCATCGTGGCGATCCCGAGGAAGTTCCAGTACTTCGGCGAGAGCGCCGAGGAGTCCTTCGAATTCGTCGGCCCGATGCTCTCGCAGCGCGCGTTCCAGGGCACCTGGAGCCCGCCGGACGACCGGCCTGTCGTGGTGATCTCGCTGGGGTCGGCCTACAACGACCGGCTCGACTTCTACCGCAGGTGCGTGGCTGCCTTCGGCGGGACGGACCAGCACGTCGTGCTGGCGGTCGGGCGGGACGTCGACCCGGCCGACCTGGCCGACGCGCCGGGCAACGTGGAGGTCCACCAGTGGATCCCGCAGCTGCAGGTGCTCTCGCACGCGGACGCGTTCATCACTCACGCGGGTATGGGCGGGGTGATGGAAGGCATGTTCCACGGCGTCCCGCTGATCGCCGCACCGCAGGCTGCGGAGCAGTTCGCCAACGCCGCGCGGATCGAGGAGCTCGATCTCGGCGTGCAGATCGACTCCGGAAGCGTCACTCCCGAGCAACTGCGGGAAGCGCTCGCCGAGGTCACCTCGAACCCGCGGATCTTGCGCCACGTGGCGGAGATGCGCCGCGAGATCGAGGAATCAGGCGGGCTCGCCCGCGCCGTCGCCCGGATCGAGTCCCTCCTCGAACGCTGATCCTCCGCCGAAACCAACTCGGCCGGGAGGATTTTCAGCGGGCGGGAAAGCGAAAGGCGGTCCGACCGCGCGGGTCGGACCGCCTTTCGCGGCAGGCTCAGATCACTCGACCCAGTCGAAGGTCTTCGTGACGGCCTTCTGCCAGTCGCGGTACTGCTTCTCGCGGATCTCGTCGGTCATCGACGGGTCCCACTGCTTGTCCTTGGCCCAGTTGCTGCGGATGTCGGCTTCGCTGCCCCAGAACCCGACCGCGAGGCCGGCCGCGTAGGCGGCGCCGAGCGCGGTGGTCTCGTTGACCACCGGCCTGATCACCGGAACGCCGAGGATGTCGGCCTGGAACTGCATCAGCAGCTCGTTGACGACCATGCCGCCGTCGACCTTCAGCGACTTCAGCGGAACGCCGGAGTCGGCGTTCATGGCCTCGATGACCTCGCGGGTCTGGAACGCCGTGGCTTCCAGGACCGCTCGGGCAAGGTGGCCGCGGTTGACGTAGCGGGTGAGCCCGACGATCGCGCCGCGCGCGTCCGAGCGCCAGTGCGGAGCGAACAGGCCGGAGAACGCGGGCACGAAGTACGCACCGCCGTTGTCGTCGACGCTCCGGGCGACCTGCTCGATCTCCGGGGCGCTGCCGATCATGCCCAGGTTGTCCCGCATCCACTGCACCAGCGAACCGGTGACCGCGATCGAGCCCTCGAGGCAGTAGACCGTGTCGTTGGTGCCGATCTTGTAGCCCACGGTCGTCAGCAGGCCGTTGTCGCTGAGGACCCGCTCGGTGCCCGTGTTGAGCAGCACGAAGTTGCCTGTGCCGTAGGTGTTCTTGGCTTCACCGGGCGACAGGCAGGCCTGGCCGAAGGTGGCCGCCTGCTGGTCGCCGAGGATGCCTGCGATCGGGACCCCGGCGAACACACCGCGCTCGCGGAACTGGCCGTAGACCTCCGAGGAGGACCGGATCTCCGGCAGCATCGACATCGGGATGCCGATCTCGGCGCAGATGTCCGGATCCCACTGCAGGGTCTCCAGGTCCATCAGCAGCGTGCGCGAGGCGTTGGTCGGATCGGTGACGTGCAGCCCGCCGTCCGGACCACCGGTGCAGTTCCACAGCACCCAGGTGTCCATGTTGCCGAACAGCAGCTCGCCCTTCTCGGCGCGCTCGCGGATGCCGTCGACGTTGTCGAGCATCCACTTCACCTTCGGCCCGGAGAAGTAGGTGGCCAGCGGCAGCCCGGTCTTGGACTGGAAGCGGTTCTGCCCCTCCGTCGCGCCGAGCTCGCTGACGATCTCGTCGGTCCGGGTGTCCTGCCAGACGATGGCGTTGTAGACCGGTTTGCCGGTGGCCTTGTCCCAGACCACCGTCGTCTCGCGCTGGTTGGTGATGCCGCAGGCGGCGATGTCGGACGAGACCAGGTCGGCGCTGGCCAGAGCGCCCGCGCACACCTGGCGGACGTTGTCCCAGATCTCGAGCGGGTCGTGCTCGACCCAGCCGGCCTTCGGGAACAGCTGGCGGTGCTCCTTCTGGTTGACCGCGACCACCCTGCCGGAGTGGTCGAAGATCATGCACCGCGATGAAGTGGTTCCCTGGTCGATGGCGGCGACGTACGAGGCCATCTTTCACACCTTCCTTGTCAGCTGCTGATGGGGAGGGCGAGTGCGAGCAGTCCCGCCAGCACGCCGCCGATGATCGGGCCCGCGATCGGGACCCACGAGTAACCCCACTCGGCCGATCCCTTGCCGCGGATGGGCAGGATCGCGTAGGCGATGCGCGGCCCCAGGTCGCGCGCCGGGTTGATGGCGTAACCGGTCGGCCCGCCGAGCGAGTTGCCGATGCCGATCACGATGAACGCGACCGCGGCGTAGCCGAGCGCGGCGTTGCCGAAGTCCGGCACACCGGCGGTGTCGCCCGGGCTTGCCGGCGGGTTGGTGATGATCCAGAACACCAGCACGAAGGTGCCGATGATCTCGGTGATCATGTTCCACGGAGCGTTCGGCACGGTCGGCCCGGTGCAGAAGATCCCCCGGGTGTCGGCAGGAGCCTCCGTCGTGTCGAACTGCAACTTGTAGGCCGCCCAGCACAGCACCGCGCCCAGCGTGGCACCGATGATCTGCGCGATGATGTAGACCGGGACCTGCGACCACGCGGTGTCCCCGTAGATCGCGAGTCCGATGGTGACCGCGGGGTTGATGTGCGCCCCGGAAGGTTCGGCGATGCTCGCACCGGCGAAAACCGCGAAGCCCCAGCCGAAGTTCACCAGCAGCCAGCCGCCGCCCACTCCGAGGCTCCTGCTCAGGGTCACGTTCGCGACCACGCCGCAACCCATCAGGGTCAGTATCGCCGTCCCGAGCAGCTCCCAGAGGAATACCTCGCCAAGACTGGTCATTCTCCCGTTCCCCTCGTGATGCCGCCGTTGGCACAGGCGGGTCTTCGGTGTCTGTCCGACATGGAGCGAGTCGGGACGGTACTGCCGCATGGCAACACGTGTCCATCAGTGCCGCCAGTCGTGCGCAGCGCGTTCGTCTGTACCGCCTAATCCGCAGCTCGCCCGGTGGTAGCGCGGAATGCCGAAGATCGCCGGTACCGGCTTTTCGGCGCGGGTGGCACCGTCGTCCGGCACGCCCGGATCGACTGATCGATCCCGGCTACCGAACGACACCTTAATCACAACAACTGTGTGAAAAGAAGCGTTGCGGGTCGGTCGAGATGGTGTTTTTATCGAGTTGTACGGTGAGCGTGTGGTGGAGGACGTGACCCCACCGCTCGCAGGCCATCCGGAACGAGGAGCCACCCATGTCCGGCCGACGACCGTCCGGCAAGCAGCAGGACCGGCGCCGCAAGATCACCGAGCTGGTGATGGCGGAGGGAACGCTGCGCATCGACGATCTGGTCGCGACCATCGGCGCCAGCGCCATGACCGTGTACCGGGACCTCGCCGACCTCGAGTCGCAGGGCCTGGTCCACCGCAACCGGGGCAACGTCTCGGCCGCGTCGTCGCTGCTCTACGAAGCCGCCTCGGAATACCGGTTGCAGCAGAACCAGGTGGAGAAGGAGGAGTTGGCCCGTGCCGCCGCCGAGCTCATCGAGCCCGGCCAGGCGCTGGTGCTCGACGACTCCACGACCGGTGTGCACCTGGCTCGGCTGCTGCCCGAGCGCGCGCCGCTGACCGTCGTCACCAACCACAGGGGCGTTTTCGACGAGCTGTCCGCGGCACCCGGGATCAGCCTGATCTGCATCGGCGGTGACTACCTGCCGTGGGCCGACGCGTTCGTCGGTGGCATGGCGCTGGATTCGCTGCGCAACCTGCGGGTGGACCTGGCGATCATGTCGGTGTCCGCGGTGACCGACGGCATCTGCTGCTACCCGCAGCAGGAGATGGTGCAGATCAAGAAGGCGATGCTCGCCGCGGCGCAGCGCACCGTGCTCTACGTCGACCACACGAAGTTCCGCAGGCGCGCGCTGCACGCGGTCGCTCCCGTCGAGGACTTCGACATCGTCATCGTCGATTCGCAGACCCCGAGCAGCCAGATCGAGGTGCTGCGCGAGAGGGGCGCGCTCGTCGAACAAGCGTCCGCGGCGGGCCGCGCTGCGGCAGGCACGCAGGGGGCTGGTCGGGCATGATGACCAACGGGGAGCGCCGTCTGCGCGCAGGACCGGTGACGCGTGCCGGGAGCCGCGGGAGCTGCGGGCGAGCGGCGCTGCCGCGAACCGGAAAACCGTTCGCACGACGCGGTTCTCCGGCTGGGACGCCGAAGCGCCGCGCATCGCACGTGCTCGTCGAGCGGCACGCGGAGCCGGCGGGCCCCTGAGGATCCGCCACGTGCACCGCCAACCAGAACGAGTCCACACAAGCAGCCATCAACGGTGGGACGCGACCGAAGCGAGGAGGACGCGGTGTCCAAAGACAAGACCGAGACCGGAAACCGGCTGAAGGGCACGCTGGGACCCACCGAGCGGGCCGAGAACTGGAAGCGGCTCGGAACCGAGGAATTCGACGTCGTGGTGATCGGCGGTGGCGTGACCGGTGCCGGCGCGGCGCTGGACGCGGCCACCCGAGGACTGCGGGTCGCGCTGGTCGAGGCCCGCGACCTGGCGGCCGGGACGTCGAGTCGATCCAGCAAGCTCTTCCACGGCGGGCTCCGCTACCTGGAGCAGCTGGAGTTCTCGCTCGTGCGCGAGGCGCTGCGGGAGCGCGAGCTGATGCTGACGCGGATCGCTCCGCACCTGGTCAAGCCGGTTCCGTTCCTCTACCCGCTGACCCGCCGGTTCTGGGAGCGCCCCTACACCGCGGCCGGCCTGCTCATGTACGACACGATGGGCGGCGCCCGGTCGGTGCCGGGGCAGAAGCACCTCAGCCGCGCGGGCGCGCTGCGCATGGTCCCGGCGCTCAAGAGCAGCGCCCTGATCGGCGGCATCCGCTACTACGACGCGCAGGCCGACGACGCCCGGCACACCATGACCGTCGCCCGCACCGCGGCGCGCTACGGCGCGGTGGTCACGACCTCCACGCAGGTCACCGGGTTCCTGCGGGAAGCCGACCGGGTCGCCGGACTCCGGGTGCGCGACGTGGAGACCGCGGAGGAGGTCGAGGTCCGCGCCCACGCCGTGATCAACGCGACCGGCGTGTGGACCGACGAGCTGCAGAAGCTCTCCGGAGGTCGCGGGCGGTTCCGCGTCCGCTCCAGCAAGGGCGTGCACATCGTCGTCCCGCGCGACCGGATCGTCGCCGAGAGCGGCATGATCCTGCGCACCGAGAAGTCCGTGCTGTTCGTCATCCCGTGGGGCAACCACTGGATCATCGGCACCACCGACACCGACTGGCACCTCGACCTGGCGCACCCGTCGGCGACCAAGGCCGACATCGACTACCTGCTCGAACACGTCAACTCGGTGCTGGCCACCCCGTTGACGCACGACGACATCGAGGGCGTCTACGCCGGGCTCCGGCCGCTGCTGGCGGGCGAGAGCGAGGAGAGCTCCAAGCTCTCCCGCGAGCACGCGGTCGCGCGGGTGGCTCCGGGCCTGGTGGCCATCGCCGGTGGCAAGTACACGACCTACCGGGTCATGGCCGCCGACGCCGTCGACACCATCTCGCCGGACATCCCCGGCCGGATGGCCTCGTCGATCACCGACCAGGTCCCGCTGATCGGGGCCGACGGCTACCACGCGCTGGTCAACCAGGCCGACCAGCTGGCGGCGGCGCACGGCGTGCACCCGTACCGGATCCGGCACCTGCTGGACCGCTACGGCTCGGAGATCCACGACGTGCTCGGCACCGCCGAGAAGCGTCCCGAGCTGCTCAAACCGGTTCCCGCCGCGCCGAACTACCTGCAGGCCGAGATCGTCTACGCGTGCAGCCACGAAGGCGCGATGCACCTGGAGGACGTGCTCACCCGGCGCACCCGGATCTCCATCGAGTACCCGCACCGAGGTGTGGACTGCGCCGACGCCGTCGCCCGGTTGATGGCCGAGGTGCTCGGCTGGGACGAGAAGACCATCGCCCGCGAGATCGCGGTCTACACCGAACGGGTCCAGGCGGAGCGGGATTCGCAGACCGAACCGAGCGACCAGGCGGCCGACGCCAAGCGCTCGGCGGCCCCGGAAGCCCGCAACAGCCTCATCGAACCCGTGGTCTGACGCGGCGCACGGCATTCGAGTTTCGCGCGAAATTCGACTCCCGACTTCGGGACTCGAATTTCGCGCGAAATGTGAACGCGGGTCGCCGCGGGACTGCGGTCACCGCACCGCTGAACCGGTGACCTCGGCGAGGAGCTCGTCGACGAGCCCGACCAGGCGGCGGTTGTCGGCCGGAGCGATCGTGCTCCACGCCTCCCCGGAGGGGGAGGTGGTGCGGAGCTGCGCGTAGCGCCCGAGTGCGGTGTCGAAGAACCCGACGACGCGCTCCGCCCGCTCGCGCCGACCGTGCGGGAGTCGCGCGGCCGCACCGAACTGCCCCTGCGCCACAACACCGGCGACCATCCCGGCCAGCGCTTCGGCGTCGTCGGGACGGACCCCTCGGCGTTGCAGCGCCGGCAGCAGCTGCTCGGCCTTGTCTCCGACCTCCGCCGCGGCCTCGTCGAGCGCGGCACTGGGCACCGACACCGACCGCCCCGGTCCGGGAGCCAGTTCCGGCAGCCGCGAGACCGCCGCGCGCGGGAGCCCCGACGCGGAAGTCGGGGAGAAGCTCAGGTGCTCGCCGTCCTTGACCGCGAGCACGGCGCGCTCGCCGATGCTCTCGGCCGCCGCCAGCACCCGGACGCTGCGCTGCAACCAGCTCCGCCCGTCGACCTCCCGGCCGGGCTCGGCGACCAGCCGCAGCATCCGCTCCAGCTCCGCGTCGATCGCGCCGCCGCTGATCAGGCCGCGCTTGGTGAGCGCGCGCCACGCGGAGGCGACCAGCTTCGCCCGGTCGGCGTGGGTGCGCCCCGGTGACGGGACCTTGAGGACCAGCGGAACGCTGTCGATCTCCAGGTGTTCGGTGAGCACGTCGAATTCCAGCGCCGAGAGGTTGATCAACTCCTCGGCCCGCCGAGCGGTGTTCATCGACCCGGCTCGCCGCCGATCACCGGACGGGAACTGGTCTGCTGCTCGCCGAAGAACCCGCCGTCGCCCAGCTTCTCGGTGACCTCGTGCTCCACGGCGTCGTCCCGGCCGCCCTTGGCGCGCTTGCCGGACGACCGCCCGGAGGCGGTGCCGGTCGGGCGAGTCGTGCGCCGGCCCTCCGGTCTCGTGCCGGGAGCAGCGCTGCTGCTGCCGGTCCCACCGGCCGGTGAACCGGTGCTCGGGGCGGCCGTGGGACCCCAGCTGATCGTCACCTGCGGGGCGCCGACCGGGGTCCTGGCCCCGCCCGAGGCAGGGGCGTCCACCACGACCTGCGGCGGTGCTGTGAACGAGGCCAGCGACGTGGTGTTGGCCTGAGTGGAGGCCTCGTAGGTGCGCATCACGTCGAACGCGCGCTGCTCCGCGGCGTGCTGCCGGGCCTCCTCGACCTCGTAGTCGGTCTGCCCGCCGAACAGGTGCGTCAGCGCGGTCGTCGCGGCCCCGGGTTCCTCGCTCGTCACCGCCACCGGGGGCGGCATCTCGCTGCGGGCCTTGCTGATGAACTCGGCCTGCTGCTCGGCGCGCTCGCGCATCACGGTGGTCGCCTGCTGCGCCAGCACCGCCCACTCACCCAGCGGGCGGAGTCCGGCGTTCGCGCTGTCGGCCGCGGCGCCCTGCCACCCGCTCCGCGCGGCGGAGGTCGCGGCGGCCAGACCGCCGTCGATCTCGCCGAGAGCGCGGGTCAGCTCGCTCCAGCGGCGGACGCTGTCGGTCGAGCCGTGCGCCCCCGGGCCCTCGTTGATCTGCGCGTACAGCTCGGCGTGCCGGTAGCCCTGCCATCGGTGGTCACCCATCGCTGATCAGCAACCCCCGCCCAGACCGGCCGCGCTCTCGTTGTCGATCAGCTCGTACTGGCGGCCTGCCGCCTGCAACGACTCGGCGGCCGCCTGCAGCTGGTCGCGGTAACCGCACAACGCCGTCAACGCGTCCTCGCCACCGCCGACCGATCGCTCGTTGAACTGCTCGGCCGCGTCCGTGCTGACCGGGTCACCGGCCCACGGGCGGATGCGGAGCTCGGTGATGGCGTGCTCGATCTGCAGCCCGACCGCGTCCAGCGACTCCTGCAGCGAGTTGACCAGACGCGGAATCGCGGTGGGCTCGACCTGCATCGAGCCCCCGGACCCCGCGCCGTACGGGTCCGTCAAAGGCACGTCGCCCCCTCCCACAGGTGAAACGTCCGCCGGACACTGTATCCGCGATCTGTCACGCTGTGGAGTCCGCCATACGCGGGGAGTGCTGCCGGATCAGGGCGTCGAGTCGGACGAGCGCTGCGTGGAGCCGCCGGGAGCGGAGGTCTCCGAGCTGGTGGACGGCGGGTGAGCCAGGGTCCGCACCGCTTCCTCGGCGACCCGCTGAGCGCCCGAGCACAACTGGTCGACCGGTGGCGGCGGCTGCCCGCCGTCGTCGCGGTAGAGCACGTCCAGGTGCTGGCCCTCGGCCACGTCCACCGCGACGTTGCAGGACAGGTCCAGGCCCGGGGTCTTGATCACCAGCGCCGGGAAGCCCTCCACCAGGATCGGCGAGGCCTCGACCTGCGCGGTGTCGTCGGTCCACACCCGCATGCTCTCGGTGGTGATCAACGCGAGCCGGGCGCCGACCTTGGCCGTGGTGTTGCGGTAGCTGCAGGTGGCGGCGTTGCCGAAGCCCGCGTCGGAGTCCGGCAGCGGCTCGCGGTCGAAGCCCAGCTGGCTGCGCTGGTCGGTGGTGAGCAGCTCGCACGGGTCGACGCCGTCCAGACCGAGGTCGAACGGCCGCGGCGGCAGCGAGGGCGGTGCGCTGGTGACCGGCGCGGGCGGCGGTGGCGGCGGCGCCGTGCCGGCCGTCGGGGCCGACTGCCAGATTCCGCACCCGGTGAGGGTGAGGGCGCCGAGGCCGAGCAACGCGCTGAGACGTCGGACCCCGTTGGGCCGCGAGCTGTGCATGGACATCACCGTAACGAAACGTGGTCGACGGTGACGGTAGGTCCTCACCTGCGTCGCCAGGTCAACCAGACGACCGCCAGCGTCGGGAACAACAAGATCAGCCCGATGGGCCGCGCGAGCACCAGGAGAACCATCAGCAGCGCGACCGCGCCGACGGTCAGAGCGAGGTTTCCCGGCGACGGCCCTGGGCGTGTCGCGGAGGGAGCCAGGGCGCTCGACGGACGCGGTCCGGGCAGGTCCTCGAAGAGCACGTCGAGCTCGGATCCGAAGCGCGCGGCAGCGGCGTGCCTGCTCCGCTCGTCGTACTCGGCGAGCTCCAGGCGCCCGGCCGAGAAGTGCTCGCCGAGCTGCTGGATGGCCCGCTCCCGCTCGGGGTCACCGATGCGCAGGTCTTTTCCCCGCCGACCGCTGTCCACACGCCCATCCTACGGACGAACAATCACCCGACCGAGTGCCCAGGCGGGTTGCGCGCGGCGGCGCGGAATTCGCGCCCGCCGCGCGCAGCGGGCCTCAGGCCGTCGCCGGTTCGCGCCCGCCCAGCAGCGGCGGCGCGCTGGACGCGCTCAGCACCTCGTCGTCGAGGACGTCCTCGCTGCGGGCCACGATCACCGGGACGGCGATCTGGCCGGCGACGTTGGTGGCGGTGCGCATCATGTCCATGATCGGGTCGACCGCGTAGGCGATCGCGATGCCGGTGGCGACCACCTCGGGCGGGAAGCCCAGGGCGCCCACGGTCAGCGTCAGCATGGTGAACCAGCCGGTCACGCCGGCCGTGGCGATCGAGCCGAACACCGCCACGGCGATGATCGTCAGGTACTGCAGCGGGCCCAGGTGGATGCCGAAGAGGTGGGCGATGAACAGCGATCCGATGGCCGGGTAGATCGCCGCGCAGCCGTCCATCTTGGTCGTGCTGGCCAGCGGGACCGCGAAGCTCGCGTACGACGGCGGAACACCGAGGTTCTCCGCCGCCTGGCGGGTCATCGGCAGGCTCGCGCCGGACGAGCGCGAGACGAACGCGAACTGCAGCACCGTCCACGACTTGGCGAAGAACCGGGCCGGGCTGACCTTGGCGACCAGCCCCAGCAACAGCGGGTAGACCGCGAACAGCACCAGCAGGCAGGCCACGTAGGTGGAGCCGATGAGCTTGACCAGCGGCAGGAAGAACTCGTTGCCGTAGGTGGCCACCGCGTTGCCGATCAGGCCCAGGGTGCCCAGCGGGGCGAGTCGGATGATCCAGCCCAGCACGCGCTGGATGACCTCGAACGCGGCCTTGTTGAACTCGACGAACGGCGCGGCCTTGTCACCGAGGCTGTAGGTGGCGGCGCCGATGATCAGCGACACGAACACCACCTGCAGCGTCTCGCCCTCGGCGAAGGCGCTGATCAGGTTCTCCGGGACCAGACCGTTGAGCAGGTCCAGCCAGGAGCCCTGCGTCTTCTGGCCGATCGCTTGCAGCTTCTCGGGATCGGGTTCGATGAGCAGTCCGCGACCGGGCTGGAACAGCCAGCCCACGACGAGACCGATCACCACCGCGATCAGCGAGGTGATCGCGAACCACAGCGCGGTCTTGCCGCCGAGCCGGGCGGCGGCGCGGCCACCTCCGAGCCCGCGCAGGCTGTTGATGCCCACCACGATCGCCGTGAAGATCAGCGGCAGCACGGTGAAGCTCAGCAGCTTGGTGAACGTGGAGCCGATCGTGTCCAGGGCGGTGATCAGCCAGTCGGCTCCGGTCTGCTTGGCGACCCAGCCGAGCAGCGCGCCGAGGACGAGCGAGGCGAGAACGGCGACGGCGAACAGCTTCGGGTTGAAGCGCAGGCGTAACCGCCCGGCGTTGTCGGACACAGGGATCTCCTGGAGACGTGAAGGATGGGTGCCCGGATGGGCGTGATGAGCGCTGGGCGGCGCGAGCACCGCAGGTGAGCGCTGGGGCGGCGGGAGCGCCGCGGGAGGCGCGGCCGAGCGGGGGCGTCAGCTCGGGCCGGCGGAGATCAGCGACAGACGCAGCTGGCCTGCCGTCGGAGATCGACGTGCAGGCGAGAGGTCAGGAACCACCGTCGCGGGACAGCCATAGCGACTCAAATTAACCACTCGAACGAGGGAAAAAGTCCCGAAGGCGCCCGTTCTGTGCCGCGCTTCACCCCGATGCCGGCATCGCAGGGGGCAGTTTTGGTCCGAACCGTCCATGATCAATGCCCGAAATGTCGGGTCAATTCGGACCAAAACTGACCACGGGTGACGCCCGGTCCCAACGGCGCGGGCCACCGGAGCCGGGTTGCCCCCGCGGTCAGGGGGTGGGGTGGTTCCAGAGGGTGGTGATGGGGAGGTTGAGGTGGGCGAGGAGTCGGCGGGTGAGGGGGAGGCTGATGCCGAGGACGCTCGACGGGTCGCCGTCGACGCCCTCGATGAACCAGCCGCCGAAGCCCTCCAGCGTGAAACCGCCCGCCACGTGCAGCGGCTCGCCGGTGGCGACGTACGCGTCGATCTCGGCCTCGCTCGGTGTGCCGAAGCGGACCGTCGTGCTCAGGTGACCTGCCGTCCGATCGGTCACCGCGCCGTCGCGCAGCCGCACGATCGCGTGCCCGGTGAGCAGTTCGCCGCTGGTGCCCGCGTTCTGCGCCCACCGCTGGGCCGCGACCTCCGGCGTCCCGGGCTTGCCGACGATCTCCCCGCCCGCCATCAGCAGCATCGAGTCGCACCCGACGATCACCGCGTCGGGCTCGGAACCGGTGAGCTCGGCCGCGACCGCCTCGGCCTTGGCCTGCGCGAGCGCGGTGACCAGCTCGGCGGGCGTGGGGTCGGTGAGCGACGCGGCCACCGCGTCCTCGTCGACGCCCGAGACCTTCACGAGCGGGTCGATCCCGGCGGAGCGGAGCACGGACAGCCGGGCGGGCGAGGCGGAAGCAAGCACGAAGCGCACGCGCCAGATCGTATGTCCCGCCCCTTGGCCCCGGTGGCTGGGCGGCCACCACCGACCGGCTTAGGAGTCGTTTCAGAATGCGGCGGAGCCGCTGTTTCAGGTGTGGGACTCAGCCGGCACCGCCGCGGGTTCTCACACGCCGTCTGGCGAGTACGCCGCGACGACCTGTATTGGCATACCTGAGGAGTGGCGCACGGAGTCCAGGCGGCGTGTGAGGTTCCGCTACCCGCACCGCCAAGCAAGGTGATTCCGCAATGTCCCCTTAGGCTGAGCGGGTGAGCACCGAGGTTCTGCTGAACGGGGACCGGCTGCGGCGGCGGCTGGTCGACGAGGGTCCCTACACCGCGCTGGACGTGGTCGCCGTGACCGGCTCCACCAACTCCGACCTGGTCGCCGAGGCAGGTCGGGGCGCCGCCGACCGCACGGTGCTGATCGCCGAGGAGCAGAGCGCCGGCCGAGGGAGGATGCAGCGGGAGTGGATCTCCCCGCGCGGTTCGGGCCTGTTCGTGAGCGTGCTGCTGCGTCCCGGGGTGCCGCCGTCGGCGGTGGCCTGGATGCCGCTGATCGCCGGGATCGCCCTCGCCGAGACCGTCGAGCGGACCACCGGCGTGCCCGCTGGCCTGAAGTGGCCCAACGATCTGCTGCTCGGCGCCGGTGACGACTGGCGCAAGGGCGCCGGGATCCTCTCCGAGGCGCTGGCCGGGCCGGAAGGGATGGCGCTGGTCCTGGGCATGGGCGTCAACATCCGGCAGCAGCGCGAGGACCTCCCCACCGGCGCGGGTGGGCTGCCGGCGACCTCGCTGACCGCCGAGGGCGCGACCGTGGATCGCGAGGACTTCGCGGCCGAGCTGCTGGCCGCGCTCGCCGAGGCCGAGGGGCTGTGGCGGACCGCGGGCGGGGACGTGGAGTCCACCGGGCTGCTCGACCGCTACCGCCGGCGGTGCCGGACGCTGGGCCAGCGGGTGCGGGTCGAGCTCGGTGGTGATGCCGACCTGCACGGGCTGGCCACCGACATCGATTCCTCCGGCAGGCTCGTGGTCGCCGCCGATGACGGCGAGCCCACGGCGGTGTCGGCGGGGGACGTGGTGCACGTCCGCAGGAGCTGAGGGTCCTTCACGCCCGGGTGAGGCCGGTAGCGTGGGTTCGCGGACCGGTTTCGAGGAGGAAGGGGAACCGTGGCCTACCCAGACGGCCTGCTCAGCGAGGACGAGAGCGTCGTCGTGCACAAGCACCCGCATTGGAAGATGCTGCTCGGCCCGGTTCTGGTGCTGTTCGTCGTGGTCGGAGGGGCGTCCTACCTGGCAGCCCTGGTGGCGACCACGCCCTGGCGGCTGCCGGTGTGGATCGCGCTGGGCGTCGTCGGCCTGCTGGTGATCTTCTGGTTCACCCTCGCCCCGGTGTCCCGCTGGCGGACCACCCACTTCGTGATCACCACGCACCGGTTGATGGTCCGGGAGGGCGTGTTCACCAGGTCCGGGATCGACATCCCGATGTGGCGGATCAACTCGGTGCGCTTCCGGCGCGGAGTGGTGGACCGCATCTTCGGCTGCGGCACGCTGGTGATCGAGTCCGCTTCCGACGAACCTCTGGAATTCGACGACATCCCGCAGGTGGAGCAGGTGCACTCGCTGCTCTACCGAGAGGTGGACGACAACGCCGAACGGACGCAGGAGAGCTGATGGGACCACGTGAACTGGGCTTGCCGATGCCGGTCGCCTCGCCGGAGCCGGGGCAGCTGCCCGGCGAGGTGACGATCTGGGAGGTCGGAGCCCGGGACGGCCTGCAGAACGAGAAGGAGATCGTTCCGCTGGAGGTCAAGCTGGAGTTCCTGCGGCGGCTGGCCGATGCGGGCCTGGTGGTGCTCGAAGCGACCAGCTTCGTCCACCCCAAGTGGGTTCCGCAGCTGGCCGACGCCGCCGAACTCCTCGACGGTCTCGACGAGGCGCCGGGTGCGCGGTACCCGGTGCTGGTGCCCAACGAGCGCGGTCTGGAGCGCGCGCTGGAGGCGAAGGTCCGCGACATCGCGATCTTCGCCGCGGCGTCGGAGACGTTCGCGCAGCGCAACCTCAACAGCGGCCTCGACGAGCAGTTCGCCATGTTCGAGCCGGTGGTGACGCGCGCCGTGGGCGAGGGGATCGCCGTGCGCGGGTACCTGTCGATGTGCTTCGGCGACCCGTGGGAAGGCCCCGTCGCGGTAGAGCAGGTCGTGGCGGCGGGCAAGCGGCTGCTGGAGATGGGCTGCCACCAGCTCTCGCTCGGCGACACCATCGGGGTGGCCACCCCGGGGCACGTGGAGTCGCTGCTGCGCGCGTTCGTCGCGGCCGGGGTCGGCGTGGACCGGCTGGCCGTGCACTTCCACGACACCTACGGCCAGGCGCTGTCGAACACCCTGACCGCGCTCCGCCACGGAGTGTCCACGGTGGACTCCTCGGCGGGCGGTCTGGGCGGCTGCCCGTACGCCAAGTCCGCGACCGGCAACCTCGCCACCGAAGACCTGATCTGGATGCTCGAAGGCCTCGGCATCCAGCACGGGGTCGACCTCGGCAAGCTCGTCGAGACCAGCGTCTGGATGGCCGAGCAGCTCGGCCGCCCCAGCCCGTCGCGCGTGGTCAAGGCGCTGGGCTCGTGACCGCACCCGACCCGGTCCTGCGCAGCGCGCAGGACCGGCCGGTGCTGGTCTGGCGGTGCGCGCGCCCCTGGCTGGCGATCTCCTCCGCGCCGTGCGGCGGCGGCATCGGCCTGCGGAACTGGGTGCTCAACGCGACCGTGATGACCGACTACGACCACCCCGACCCGAGGGCGCACGCCGGTGAGATGGCGGCGGGGCTCGGGTTGTCCGGTGCGGGGATCGGCCTGCTCACCGCGGTGGACGTGCGCCACGAGGTCACCGCCACCGACGGCGGCGTCCGGGCGAGCGTGACCACCGGCGCCAACGCTCCCGTCTGGGCCGCCGCGCCCGCCGGGGAGCGGGCGTGGGCTCCGGGCACGATCAACGCGGTCTGCTGGTCACCGGTGCGGCTCAGCGAAGCGGCGCTGGTGAACGCCGTCGCGACGGTCGCCGAGGCGAAAGCCCAAGCCCTGCTGGAATCCGGCGTCGCGGGTACCGGAACGGTCACCGACGCCACCGCGATCCTCTGCCCCGCCGACGGGGACGACGAGCTCTACGGCGGGCCCCGCTCGCGCATCGGGGCGTCGCTGGCGCGCGCCGTGCACGCGGCGGTCACCGCCGGGCTGCGCGTCGAGAACGCGCGCCACGACCCGAGGTGAGCTGCTCAGTCCTGCTCGCGCGTTGCGAACAGGCCGACGAAGCTGAAGCGCAGGACCCGCTCGTCACCCCGGTCGGCGGTGCCGGTGATCTCGACCAGGCCGAGGTTCGGCTTGCTGCGGGAGCGGCGCTGGCCGGTGACCTCCACGCCGAACCGCAGCACGTCGCCGGGGAAGACCGGGGCCATCCAGGTCAGCTCGTTGCCGCCGGGGGAACCTTGCGACGTCGAATCGCCCAGCACGTGATCGACGTAGGCGCGCATCCACAGCGACGCGGTGAACCAGCCGGACGCGCACAGGCCGCCCAGCACCGAGTTGCGGCCGGCCTCCTCGTCGAGGTGGAACGGCTGCGGGTCGAAGCGGGCGTTGAACGCCAGCATCTCCTCGCGGTCGATCTCGGTCTTGCCGAGATCGAACGTCCGCCCCGGCGTGAGGTCCTCGTACGCGATGGTGGCCATGACGCCATCTTCGCAGCTACCAGGCCCGGGCGACGTTGAGAGGGTCCTCACAGGAGGCTGCGCCGCTGCGGGATTTCAGCGAATTTGGGCGTCGGGTAGCTGAAAAGCGCGGGCCCGCGTGGAACCATCGAACCATCGGTGCGCACCACGAGGGCACCGTCCACCGGCGGAAAGGGGAGGGCAGTGCCAACCGACCACAGACCCCGGGTGGACGACTCCGCGGCTCACCGGCTCGCGGCCGCAGGTCCGGAACCGGTGGCGCACAACGCTTCGCGGCTGAGCGCCCGCTCCGGTGCCGGCCGCTCGCAGCGAAGGCGGGTGCGGCGATGAGCGGCAGCGACGCAGGGACGCCGGCGCCCGACGCCGGGGAGAACGACGCCGGTGCGGCCTCAGCCGGTGCGCTGAACGCCGAAACCGCCGTGGGCAGCGCCGAACCCGGTGCTGCGATCGACGATGTGGAACGTGGTGTGGGGCAAGCAGCAGGGGGAGCGCAGGGCGCGCAGGACACCGTCCGCGAAGCGGTTCCGGAAGGCGGTTTCGGCGCTCCCGCGGATCCGCGGGGTCAGGGCTGGGAGCCGGGTCTCGCCGACGCCGGGACCGGGCCGATCCCGGTGACCGGCCGGCGGCCGGGCGAAGCGCCCAGCACCGCTCCGCACGCCGCGTGGTCCGCGCCGAGGAGCGGACCACGACCCCCGGCCCCAGCAGCGGGTTTCCCCGCGCACGCCGGGCAGCGGGGCGGCTACGCACCGGCACCGTCGGCGCCGGGCCGCGGTCCGGCCGGGTTCGGGCAGGCACCGCCGGTCAACCGGGCGCAGCGGGCCGCGAACCTGCCGCCGCACCAACCGGTGCAGCGCGGAGCGCTCCGCCCGCTGGCGCAGTCCTCGTCCGGTCATCCCGGGCCCGTGGCCCCGGAACCGCAGCAACGACCGCTGCGTCACGGCCCGCGCAACGCCGACGTGGTGGCGTTCGTGCTGCACCAGTTCCCGATCGGTTACATGCCGGTCGCCGCGGATCAGGCGAGCCGGCAGCTCTCCCCGCACGAGACGGGCGCGAGCCTCCCGCCGCAGGAGCACCCGGACGCGGGTCTGATCGCCGACACCGACGCGGTGCGGCGCGCCCAGTCCACCGCGGTGTACGAGGACGCGCGACGGCACCGCGCCGAACGCGCCGAGCCCGGTCGCCTCCCGGAGGAACTGCTCGACGGGCACGACCCGCTCGGCGAGCTCGGCGAACTCGACTGGGAGCGGCGCTACGAGATCCGCGAAGCCGACCGGCTCGCGCACCGCTGGCCGCCGCCCGAGGAGCTTCCGGAACCGGGTGAGGCCGTGGTGCTGGAACCGGACACCGTGATCGACCTGCTCGGATCCGGTGACGGACGGCTCTTCTGGGCCGACGCAACACCTTTCGCGCACCGCTCGCTCCCGCCCGCGCACGCCGCGCGGGACCACCGGCGCTACCGGCTGCTGCGACCGCTGCCGGTGTGGCGGTCGGTGGCCGCGCCGTGGTTCGAGCAGCCCGGCGGCGGTGTCCGCTACCGCACCACCCGATCCGCCCACGACCTCGTCGGCCTCGGCCACCTGGTGGAGCTGACGAAGGCGAGACAGCTGTCGGAGGCCTCCACGCTGCGCCTGGTGCTCAGCGGGACCACCGACGGCGAACAACCCCCCGAACCGGACGAGCACGATGGGCAACAGGAGAGCACGCGGTGAACGGCGAATCGGTACTCGGCTGGCTGATGGCGATGGGCGTGCCCGAGGAGCTGGTCTCCATCGGCGCCGAAGCCGACGACGCCTGGTGCCTGCTGCGCGCGGAGACCGAGAACGGGCCCGCCTGGGAAGTCTTCTGGCGCGAGCAGGGCAACCGCTACGACTGGGCGGGCTTCAGCAACGAGCAGGTCGCCTGCTTCTACCTGTTCGGTCGGCTCACCTGGACCCAAGCCCTGCGCGGCGTCGTGGGCCCGGTCGACGCGACCAGCACACCGCCCCGGGGAACCCCCGCTCCCCGCTGATCCGACCCCTGAAGCCGGGCATCTGAGTAGTGCTACTGATGTCCGCTCCGGCACGCGCCAGGATCATGTCGGCATGTCGCAACCGCACCAGGGAGACACCCTCCAGTTGGTCGCAGGCGAGCTGTCCGCCATCGGGCAGCGCCTGTCCTACCTGGGCAGCGTGCTGCAGGCCGAGGCGGCGCACCGCCCCCAGGGCGCTCCCGCGCAGCCGCAGGCCGAGCAACCGGCGGCGGTGAGCGCTGAACGACCGAGCGCACCCGCCGCGCCGGTCCAAGCCGCCCCGCAGCCGGTGGCGGAACCTCGCCGCCGGATCCGCCCGAACCTCGAACCCAGCCGCGTGCTGGCCTGGGTCGGTGGCGGGGTGACCTTGCTCGGCGTCGTGTTCCTGCTGGTGCTGGCCGTGCAGCAGGACTGGGTCGGCCCGGCCGCGCGGATCGCCGGCGGAGCCGCGCTGGCCGCGCTGCTGATCGCCGCGGGCTGGTGGGTCCACCGCAAGGCCGCCGAGCAGCGCGTCGCGTCGATCTCGCTGGCCACCACCGGTTTCGCCGCGCTGTTCCTCGACGTCGTCGCCGCGACAGCCCTCTACGGGTTCCTCCCGGCCCCTGCCGGACTGGGCCTCGGACTGCTCGTCGCGATCGGCGGCCTGGCGCTCGCGGACCGCTGGCAGGCGCAGCCGCTGGCGGTCGGAGTGGTCCTCGGCTCCGCGATCTGCGCTCCGATGATCACGCAGGGGGCCGATGCGCTGCTGATCGGCTTCGTCGTGCTGCTCCAGGTCGCTGCCGCACCCGTCCAGGTGCGCCGCGGTTGGGGCGGGCTCGCGCTGGCCGCGGGCATCCCCACCGCGCTGGCCGCGCTGATCGGCGCGTTCTGGGGCCTGGCCTACCCGAACCCGGTGCTGGTGCCCATGATCCTGGCCGCCGCCGTGCTGGGCGTGCTCATCGCCGCCGTCACCGCGGGCTTCCGGCACACCGCCGAGCGCACGACCATCGGCCTGCTCATCGCCGCGCCGACCCCGTCGTTCCTGGCCGGGCCGATGTTGCTGGAACGCGCCGAGGCCACCGCGACCGGCGTCGGCATGGCGCTGCTGCTGGCCGTGATCTGGGCCGTCGGCCGCTACCTCCCGGCCTTCGCCGACTGGCTGCCGGGACGCTTCCTGGCCGCCGTCGGCGCGATGGCCGTGGTGGCCACCGGGCAGGCGACGATCACCGCGCTGGACGCCTCCAGCTGGGCGACCGGCCTGCTGTGCGAGGCGCTGGCGCTGACCGTCGCCGGTCACCTGCTGAAGCGCGGCGGGATCCTGCTGGGCGCCGCGTGCTACGCCGTGTTCGGGTTCTTCCTGGCGCTGGGCAACGAGGTTCCCCTCGACGCGCTGCTGTGGTTCGACGAGGGCACCGGCGTCGCCGGGCTGGTCGCTGGCCTGCTGATCACCGTGGTGGCGGTCGGCCTGCCCACCGCGGGGGTGCGGATCGGCAAGGTCGGCAGCCTGCCCGCGTCGCTGTGGCTGTGGGCCTCCGCCGCGCTGGCGCTGCTCTACGGCACCGCGAGCGCCACGATGGCCGCCTGCCTGCTGGTCAGCGAGTCGCGCGGGGCGTTCCTCGCCGGGCACATCCTGATCACCCTGTGCTGGGTGGTCTTCGCGATCGCGCTGCTGCTGCGCGGGGTCCACGTGCGGCACCTGCGCATCGGCGGCCTCGTGCTGACGGCCGTGTCGCTGGCGAAGCTGCTCCTGTTCGACCTGGCCACCCTCGACGGCTTCGCCCGGGTGATCGCCTTCCTCTGCGCGGGCCTCTTCCTGCTCGCGGCGGGGGTCGGCTACGCGAAACTCCTCACCCGCCAAGCGGAACCGCAGGTGTAGGGAGTCCCGCCGCGGGCGAGCCCGTCACAGCGCCAGCAGGTCCAGGGCTTCCCGGTGCAGGTGCCCGTTGGTGGACAGGGCGTTCCCGCCGTCGAAGCGCGCGACCCCGGAGAGGTCGGTGAACCTGCCACCGGCCTCCTCCACCAGGACCTGCGCCGCCGCCACGTCCCACGGGTTGACGATCGGTTCCGCGGCGATGTCGATGGCGCCCTCGGCGACCAGGCAGTGGTGCCAGAAGTCGCCGAACGCCCGGTTCTCCCAGCAGGCGTCGATCAACCGCAGGTAGGACTCCCGCGAGTGGTGCTCCACCCAGGTGCCCAGGTGGGTGGTCGACACGTAGGCGTCGGCGGTGTCGCGCACCCCGGACACCGAGATCCGCTCCGGCTCGCCGTCGCCGGTCCGGCACCACGCACCGGCGCCGACCGCCGCCCACCAGCGCTTGCCCAGGGCGGGGGCGCTGATCACGCCGACCACCGGTCGCTCCTGGTCGACCAGCGCGATCAGGGTGGCCCAGGCGGGAACCCCGCGCAGGAAGTTCTTGGTCCCGTCGATCGGGTCGAGCACCCAGGCCCGGCCGTCGCCCGTCGTGCCGCCGCGCTCCTCACCGGCGACGACGTCACCGGGCCGGTGCTCGGCGAGCACCTCGCGCACGGCGTCCTCGACGGCCAGGTCGGCGTCGGTCACCGGCGTGCGGTCGGGTTTGCGGTCGACGCCGAGATCGCGGGCGCGGAAGCGCGCCGTGGTGATCGAATCGGCAACATCGGCCAGCTGCTGGGCGAGGTCGAGATCGCTGGTCACGTCCGCAAACCCTAGTCCGTCGGCCCCGGCGACCCGGCCCAGGGCGTCGGCCGCCACCGGGGGACCGCGCCTCGCCGACCGCGGTGAACAGGAATTTCCCAGTACGTGGCGAAGGTTTCGGCTGACGTTCGCGGCCCGGTCGCCGGCGTCCAGCGGCCCAGGCGGGGCACGCGCCCTCGCGGGCCCTCTAGGCTGGGAGACGTGAGCGTGGTGCTGCTGGCAGAAGACGATCCGGCCATCGCTGTGCCGCTGTCCCGGGCGCTGCAACGCGAGGGCTACACCGTGAAGGTGATCGAAGACGGCCCGTCGACGCTGCGCACAGCCTCCGAGGGCGGTGTTGACCTGCTGGTCCTCGATCTGGGTCTGCCGGAGATGGACGGGCTGGAGGTGTGCCGCAGGCTGCGGTCGCAGGGACGGGGGCTTCCCGTCCTGATGCTCACCGCGCGCACCGACGAGGTCGACTTCGTGGTCGGGCTCGACGCCGGGGCCGACGACTACGTGGCCAAGCCGTTCCGCCTCGCCGAGCTGATGGCCCGCATCCGCGCGCTGCTGCGCCGAGGCGCACCCGAGACGGTCGAGGCCTCGGGCGTGCGCCTGGACCTGACCGCTCGCCGGGTCCTGGTCAACGAGCACGAGGTGCAGCTGGCCAACAAGGAGTACGAGCTGCTGCGGGTGCTGATGCAGCACGCGGGCCAGGTCGTGACCCGCGAGGAGATCCTCGAAGAGGTCTGGCCGGAGTCCGACCGCAAGGGCAGCAAGACCCTCGACATGCACATCTCGTGGCTGCGCCGGAAGCTCAGCGACAGCAACGGCCGGCTCGACGAGACCCGCATCGCCACCGTCCGGGGTGTCGGTTTCCGCTTCAACTCGGACTGAGGGGTTCGCGAAGTGACCTGCGCAGCAACGTTCCCGGCCGACTTCTAGGCCGGCCTCGATGCGTCGTCGGATTCTGCAGGCCACCCTGCTCGCCGTGGCCGTGACCGCGGTCGTGCTGGGGCTCCCGCTGGGCTTCACCGCGCTCAAGCTCGTCCAGGACCTGACCGGCGCGGACATGTCGACCCGCGCGCAGCAGATCGCCACCCTGCTCGACGAGCAGGTCGCCAACCAGCGCCCGATCGACCTCAACGCGGTGCGGCTGGCGGTGCCGCGCGGAGCCAGGCTGGTGGTGCGCACCCAGGCCCACGACTACGTCTACGGCCCCGATCCCGGCGAGAACCCGCTGGTGGAGAGCGTGCCGATGGTGCAGAGCGGCACGGTGACCATCGCCGCGCCCAGCGCGCCCGTGCGCACCCAGCAGCTCCAGGTCGCCGGTCTGGTGCTGATGCTGGTGATCCTGTCCGCGGGCACGGGCATGATCGTCGCCTCGGTGACCGCCCGGCGGCTCGCCGACCCGCTCCGGCACGTCGCGTCGCGCGCCGCGCGGCTCGGCGCCGGCGACTTCCGCGCCGACCCGCAGCGACACCAGGTTCCCGAGCTGGACCGGGTCGCCGACGCCCTGGACGCCTCGGGCGCCGCCCTGTCCCAGCTGGTGCAGCGGGAGCGCGAGCTGGTCGGCGACGTCTCGCACCAGCTGCGCAGCCGCTTGACCGCGTTGCAGCTGCGGCTGGAGGCGCTCGCGGCGGTCGACGACGCCGACGTCTCGGAGGAGGCCCGCGCCGCGCTGGAGCAGGCCGAGCGGCTCTCGGCGGTGCTCGACGACCTGCTCGCGGCGGCGACGGCCGCTCGCGCCCGCGACGCCGAACCCCTGGACGTGACCGACCTGCTCAACGAGGTCGCCGACGAGTGGCGGGAACCGCTGCGCGCGCAGGGCCGGACGCTGCGGCTCAAGGTCGCAGGCGAACTCCTCGCGCGGGCGACCCCGGGGCGGCTGCGCGAAGCGATCGGCGTGCTGCTGGACAACGCGCTGCGGCACGGGGAAGGCCCGGTCACGCTCACCGCCCGGCACGGCGGGGGCACGGTGCTCATCGAGGTGTCCGACGCCGGATCCGGCGTGCCGGACGAGCTGGTCCCGCACGTCTTCGAGCGCGGGTTCTCCGGGCACGGCTCCACCGGTGTCGGGCTCGCGCTGGCCAGGGCGCTGGTGGAAGCCGACGGTGGCCGGCTGGAGCTCAGCCAGGCCCGCCCGGCGATGTTCGAGGTGTTCCTGCGGGTCGCGCGCGCCGACGACGTGCTGGGCCTGCCGTGGAAGCCGGAGCCCACGCCCCGCTGAGCTCAGCGGGCCAGCGCGCGGTCGTCGTGCGGGGCTTCCTGGTCGTGATCGGTGGGGAAGACCCACTTGCGGAACGCCCACCAGCGGAACGCCATCCCCAGCAGCAGGCCGACGATCTGACCCGAGGTGAAGTCGGCGAGCTCCTCGATGAGCCTGCTGGTGTAGGGGGTCTGCAGGTGCAGCATGTAGCGCGAGACCCACAGCGGCGCGGAGTACAGCCCGACCCCGATGCCGCTGATGATGAAGTACAGCGTCGCCTCGTGGTGCCTGCGATGACCGCCGCGGGTGCGGAACGACCAATCCCTGTTGAGCACGTAGGACACCAGGGTCGCCACCAGCACCGCGATGACCTTCGACGTCACGGGTTTCGGCGAGAGGATCGTCAGCTTCAGCGCGTAGAAGATGCCCGTGTCGATGAAGAACGTGATCGCGCCGACGACCCCGAACTTGAGCAGCTCGCGATGCCGCAACGCGAGAGCTCGGTACGCCTGCGGGACTCGCTCGAGCACCGAATCTGCAACGGACACGCCCCCGAGTCTACGGAGTGGCCCGAATCGTCGAGGCGGGACCGGAGTACGTCATCTCACTTCTCGCGGCCCGCTCCCGCCGTGATCGCCACGGCGGGAGCGGGCCGCGAGGAAGGTCAGGAACCCGAGGACGTCGTGCTCGGAGCGGTCGTCGTCGTCGAGGTCGGCGGGGCCGTCGTCGAGGACGGGGGAGCCGTGGTGCTCGGGCTCGGCGTCGTCGTGCTCGTCGGCGGCGGAGCCGTCGTGGTCGGTCCCGTCGTCGGTGGGGCGGTCGTGGTCGTGGGCGGCGGCGGAACCGTCGTCGGCGAGGGCTCCTGCGGCGGCACCGGCCGCTCGGGAGACGGCGGCCGGCAGTGCGGGTCGTCGAACCACCACGGGCGGTCGTGCCCGTTGCCGTGCCCGGGCGGCCACGGCTCGCCGGTGTGGCCCGGCGGCCACCACGGCGGGCAGTCCGGGCGCGTGCTGGTCGTCGTCGACGTGGTCGTGCTCGTCGGAGGCAGCGTCGGTTCCGGCGGTTTCGGCGGCACCGGGGGCCACCAGGGGGTCCAGACGCGCAGCGGCACGGACTGCTGATCGGTCGCCTCACCGAGCTTCGCGGTGATCGGCAGCCACGTGCGGTGCTGCTGGCGGCCGTCGACGGGCGGCGCTTCGGGGCCGTGCACCGGCCACCACGGCCACCCGGGGTGGTCGGTCTCGCCGGAGACCCACAGCTCCCGGTAGAAGCCCTCGCGCGGCGCGAGATCGTCCTCCACGCAGGTCACGGCCTGGTCGGTCGCGGTGCACCCGGCCGGCACGAAGTCGGCTTCGACGCCGTCGGGCAGCTCGGCGACCACTTCGGCGCGGCCGGTGCTGGTGCCGGTGTTGCGGACGCCGATCGCGACGCGGCTGACGTCCATCCAGGGCTGGTCCCACGCCCAGGCGTGGAGGTCGACGTCGTCGACCGGCTTCGGCGGCTCCGGTTCCGGCGCGGGCTCGACGATCACCGGGACCGCGGGCAGGCGCAGGTCGATGTCGGAACCTGCGTTGACGTTGACGGTGATCTCGCCGCCGGTCGCGGACTCGTCGGCCCGCACCAGGTAGTCGAAGACCATCGATTCGCCGGGCTGCAGACCGCGATCGGTGCGGCAGGTGATCGTGCCGGTCCGCCCGTCGCAGCTGATCGACGGCGACCCGGCGGCCTGCGCGCGCAGCGATCGCGGCGAGGCGCTCTGCGGCGACGTGCCGGCCGGCGCGGTCTGCGACGTCGAGCTCGCGGGACCCGACACCGAGGCCGGCAGCTGCGCGGTGACGCCGGGCGGCAGGGCCATCGTCGAGGTGACGGGCATCGAGGGACCGCTGCCGCCGTTGGTCACCCGGATCGGCACCGACACCGGTGCGCCACCGGCGACCAGCTGCAACGGCTGCGCAGGGCCGGTCGCGTTGAGCGACGGGGTCACCACGGGCGGCGGCGCGGGCGCCGGAGCGGGAGCGGGTGGCGCGGCGGGCGCGGGGGCTGCCGGAGGCGGTGCGGGCGCGGGCGGTGGTGCGGCAGGCGGCGCCGCGGGCGGTGCGGGCGGCGGTGGTGCGGCGGGTTCTGCGGCCGGTGGCGGCGCGGGTGCCTGCGCGACCGGGATCGTCTGGTCCGTTCCCGAGGTCATGGCCACCGCGATCGCCGCGGCGAGCACCGCGCTCGCGACTCCGGCGGTCGCCGCCTGCCGGGGACCCGCGCTGGCGGCTTCCCCCGCGGCGGCCCCTGCCCCGGCGCCGCTCGCGGCACCACCGGCGACCAGCGCTCCGGCCGTGGTGCCGCCGGAGGAGATCGAGGCGAGGTAGCCGGTGGCGGTGACGCCCAGGACGAGCGGCGCGATGATCACGCGCAGGCCGCCGTTGACGTCGGCCAGCTCCGCGGCCAGCGCCCGGCACCGGTCGCAGGTGTCCAGGTGGGTCTCGACCTGCGCGGTCTCCCGCTTGGACAACCCGTCACGCGTCCACGCGCCGAGCCGGTCGACGGCCGCGCGGCACTGCTGGACGCTGTCGCCGGACGCCTCCAGCTGTCCCAGGTGGACCTGGAGGTAGGCCTGTCGGAGCCCTTCCCTGGCCCGGTAGGCGAGAGCCGAGACGCCGTTGGGGGTCAGCCCGAGCAGCGGCGCGATCTCGGCGGGCGACTGCCCTTCGATCTCGATGTGCCAGAGCACGGTCTGCCAGCGCTCCGGGAGCCGGGAGAACGCCTGCGCGGCCAGCGTGCGCTCCAACCCGGCGACGGCGGTGTCGTTGAACGGCACGCTGACGTCGGCGCCCGAGACCTCGGCGACGTCGTCGGCCAGCTGCACCTTGCGCTCCCGGCGAGTCCGGTCGTAGGCGGCGTGCCGCAGCGAGGTCAGCAGGTAGGCGCGGAAGGCGCTGGTGGGGCCTCGTCCTTCGCGCAGCGCGTCGAGGACCTTGGCGAACGCCTCGGAGACCAGGTCGTCGGCCTCGGCCGCGGACTTCGCGACCTGGCGGGCCATGTTGTAGGCCGCCGCGACGTGGCGCTCGTAGAGCTCGCCGTACGCCTGCGACGAACCCCCGCGCACCTGCTCCAGCAGCTCACCGTCGCTGGGGTTCTGGACTTCTGCCGGGACAGTCGCCACGCCGCACCTTCCTCCCCGAAGGGGCATGTCCTAGTCAGTACTAATACCGGGCAGTCCGACCGGAGAAAACCACCCGATGTGGAATTCGTCGATCATTGTGATCCGAATCGTATTGGCAAAGCCAGCGAGTCCACCGTCATGGGCGACCGACTGCTCCGTCTCATCGATGAACAGCCCATTGGGGAGGGACGTGGAGCATGCGGATCCGGTCGTTGAGGTGTGACTCGTCGATGGCGCCGACGCTGCGGCGCGCGGTGCGCTCCCGCTGGCGGACGGCGAGCCTCGCAGCGGGATGGCCGTTCCCGGGGGATTGGGAGGTGCCCGCGGTCGACGCCGTGTGCGCCGCGGTCGTGTCGGGCGATGACCTGTCGGACTCGCTGGCCGAGCTGGGGGCGTCGCGCGCCGAGACCGGGGTCGGCCTCGCCGGGACCCTGCAGGACCTCGCCGCGCTGCACGCGGTCGCGAGCGAGGACTCCGACGGGCTGGTCTCGGCCGACCCGGACGCGGTGCCCGCTTCGCTGATCCGCATCACCGCGCTGGGTTGGGCGGACGCGGTCAGCGGCATGTCGGTCGGACGCGAGGTCGAGGACCCGCTGACCGGCCTCAACACCGCCGGCTACCTGCGCACCCGCCTGCACGAGGTCTACCGGGAGGCGAGCTCCCGGGGATCGACGGCCGACGAGGACTACGCGCTGACCACCGTGGGGCTGGGCGTGTCGACCGACGGCTACCCGCGGATGGTCGCGATGGTGCTGATCGCCGACGTGCTGCGCGCGGTTTTCGACTCCGGGGAGACCTCCGCGCTGCTGCGCGCCGCCACCGCCGCGGTGCTCGCGCCGCGCACGCCGCAGCTGCCGGCCCGGTGCCAGCAGGCGCGCTGGATGATCGAGCACCGCTTGGCGGCCGACCCGGCGCTGCGCGACTGCGGTCAGATCCGGATCCAGCAGGAGCCGCTGCCGGAGGACCACGCGGGAGCGTGCCACTTGCTGGCCTCTCTGTGATCGCCGCTCGCGGGCTTCGGCGTGATCGTTGTGAAACAGGTCGCGCTCACCCCTCCCGATGCTGGTGTGAGGGGTCGGTCACCTGAGGAGTCGTTTCAGGATGCGGCGGAGCCGTTGTTTCAGGTGTGGGACTCAGCTGGCACCGCCGCGGGTTCTCACACGTCGTCTGGGTGAGTACGCCGCGACGCCGTGTATTGGCATACATAAGTCGCGGCGCACGGAGGCCAGACGGCGTGTGAGGTTCCGCTACCCGCACCGCCGAGCAAAGTGATCCTGCGAGGACCCCTTAGGCTGAACGGGTGGACCAGCGCACCGGAACCCCAGTCGTCGGAATGATCGGCGGTGGCCAGCTCGCCCGGATGACCCACCAGGCGGCCATTCCGCTCGGGCAGTCGCTGAAGGTGCTGGCCAACTCCGCCGACGAGTCGGCGGCTCTCGTGGCCTCGAACGTCGAGTTCGGCCACCACACCGACCTGGACGCCCTGAAGACCTTCGCCCAGGGCTGCGACGTGGTCACCTTCGACCACGAGCACGTGCCCGGCGAGCACCTGCGTGCGCTGGAGGCGGCCGGGGTGTCGGTCCAGCCGCGGCCGGACGCGCTGCTGCACGCGCAGGACAAGCTGGTGATGCGCCGCGCGCTCGCCGAGCTCGGCCGGCCGGTGCCGCCGTTCGCCGAGATCACCTCGGTCGGCGACGTGCTCGCGTTCGGTGCCGAGCACGGTTTCCCGTGCGTGCTCAAGACCGCGCGCGGCGGTTACGACGGTCGCGGCGTGTGGATGCTCGACGACGCCGCGGAAGCCGAGCGCACCGTCACCGAGCTCCTCGACGGCGGTGCCTCGCTGCTGGCCGAGCAGCGGGTCCCGCTGCGCCGGGAGCTCGCCGCGCTGGTCGCCCGCTCGCCGTTCGGGCAGGGCGCGGTGTGGCCGCTGGTGGAAACGGTGCAGGAGGACGGCATCTGCGTGCAGGTGCTGGCCCCGGCGCCCGACGCCTCCCCGGAGTTGATCGAGCAGGCGCAGAACATCGCCTTGGGCGTCGCCGAATCCCTCGGCGTGACCGGCGTGCTCGCGGTGGAGCTGTTCGAGACCGACGACGGCCTGGTGATCAACGAGCTCGCGATGCGCCCGCACAACTCCGGGCACTGGACCATCGAGGGAGCCCGCACCTCGCAGTTCGAGCAGCACCTGCGCGCGGTGCTGGACTACCCGCTGGGCAGCACCGCGCAGACCGCGCCCGCGGTGGTGATGGCGAACCTGCTGGGCGCCGAGGTCGAACCCGCGATGAGCGTCGACGAGCGGCTGCACCACCTGTTCGCCCGCTACCCGCACGCCAAGGTCCACCTCTACGGCAAGAGCGAGCGCCCCGGCCGGAAGCTGGGGCACATCACCGTTCTCGGCAACGACATGGCCGAGGTCCGCGAGCAGGCGCGGCTCGCCGCGCACTGGCTGTCCGCGGGCGAATGGCTCGACGGCCACGAGATCCACTGAAGCGCACCAGTTCTCGAGATTCCCGGAGGTTTTCGGCGTGACTGAGCAGCCGCTCGTCGGCGTGATCATGGGCAGCGATTCCGACTGGCCGGTGATGCGGGCCGCCGGTGACGCGCTCACCGAGTTCGGCGTGCCGTTCGAGGTCGGCGTCTACTCCGCGCACCGCACGCCGCAGCGGATGCTGGACTACGCGCGAGAGGCCGCCGACCGGGGGATCCGCGTGATCATCGCCGGTGCGGGCGGTGCCGCTCACCTGCCCGGCATGGTCGCCTCGGCCACGGTGCTGCCGGTGATCGGCGTGCCGGTGCCGCTCAAGCACCTGGACGGCATGGACTCGCTGCTGTCGATCGTGCAGATGCCCGCGGGCGTCCCGGTCGCCGCGGTCTCCGTCGGCGGTGCTCGCAACGCCGGTCTCCTGGCGGTGCGCACCCTCGCGGCGGACTCCGGCGAGCTGGGCACCCGCCTGCGCGCCCAGATGGCCCGGTTCCAGGCGGATCTCGAAACCATGGTCCTGAACAAGCACGCAGCCCTCCAGGACAAGACCACCTCCTGAAGCGGAGCCGTCGCGACCGTCAGCCGAGCTGGTTGGTCATGACGGCTTCGTGGGCGGTGCCGATCGGGCCGCGGACGTCGTAGAGGCGGGCGTTGGCGACTCCGATCCCGGTGAGCTGGACGTCGCGTCGCATCTCCATGCCGAGCCATTCGCCTTCCATCTCGCGGTGCAGGTAGAGCGAGACGTCGGTGTTGATCCAGGGCCCGAACAGCTCACCGACCGGGCTGGCGGCGCTGATCGCGTCGGCGAGGATCGCCACGTGCGAGAGCGGGCTGAGCGGTTCGCCGGGCAGCAGCGGGAGCGGCATCCGCATCCACGCGCGGCTGGTCCCAGTGGCCGACTGGTCGGCGAGCCACCGCACCTGCATGACGTCGTGCACGCCCCAGCGCAGGCCCAGCTCCGGCGGGAGCAGCGTGCGGTCCTCCCGGCCTTCGGGGCCGTCGAAGGGCACCGGATCGTCCTGGACGGGACCGTCGAGCGCGGAGCGCCGCAGCAGGTGGGCGGTGGCGTTGGTGTGCAGCCGGCCGTCGATGTGCAGACCGGCCTGCACCACCGTGAGCCGCTTGCCGGTGCGCAGCGGCCGCACGTCGATCGACAGCGGAACCCGCGGCACCGGGCGCATCAGGTCGACCGTGAGCCGTGCCACGAACAGGTCCGGGTCGTCGTTGGCCGCTTCGATCGCGCGGGCGATCAGGCCCGCGACCGGGCCGCCACCGGTGAGTTCGCCCCACGGGTTCCCCGACGCCTCGTTGGGCACGAAGAACTCGCCGTCGGTCCGGAAGAGCGACTCGGCATCACGCATCCATCGAGGTTACCCACGAGTAGCTTCGGGATGCGGGCTCGTGTGAGGGGCCTCTCAGAGGCCGAGCTCGACGGTCGTCCGCTCGTCGGCGCGGCGCTTGTCGAGCCGGGACAGGTCGAGGTTGGTGCAGTGCACGAGGGCTGCTTCCGCGGCCAGCACCGCGAGGAGCCCGTCCACGACACCACCGGTCAGCGTCCAGTCCAACGTGGACAGCACGCGGTCGTCGCGGCCGATGCCGAGCTCGCTCGCGCGGCTGCGGGCCGAGTCCAGCAGGCCGTCCACCGACGTCCCCAGCAGTGCGGGCGAATCCCCGGGCACGGGCGCGATCGGGTTGAAGTCGTCGCCGTGCACGCGGATGTCCGAGACGTAGTCCACGACACCGGTCGGCAGGTCGCGAACCGGAGCTCCCATCGGATCAAGCCCGACGGCCGCCACGGCGTGCGCGCCCTCGCCGCGCGCGAGATCGGACGCAGGGACGAACGCGACCTCCGCACCACCGGCCTCCGACGTCACGTGCGCACCGGCCCACCACGTGCCCAGCAGCACGCCCGCGGTCTGCCAGTGCGCGGGCAGGGACACCATGACCGGCGTCCCCGGCTCCAGGTCCATCTCGTCGACCAGCCAGTTCGCCGTCTTGGCGGCCCAGTTCGCGGTGGTCGCGCGGGAGAGCTCGATGCGCGCACCGGTCGCGTCGTCGTAGTGCGTGATCAGCGGTTTGGGCGCGCCGCTGGCCAGCAGCGGGCCGAGAAGTGCCTGGGTGACGCTCATGCACGAACCCTATCCGGCCAGGTGCTGGTGAAGACGCGGCGGAGCCGCCGTTCCAGGTGTGGGACTCAGCCGGCGCCGCCGCAGGTTCTGCCACCCGCACCGCCCGGCAACGCAACCCCGCAACAGGCCCTAGTTCACGCAGGGGACGTCGGTGTCGGAGGTGATCGGCTGCCGCTTCGCCGTTCCGTCCAGGCGGAGGACCGGCTTCGGGGCCAGGCCGGGCGGGTTCGCCGAGAGCCCGGCGAAGAACCGCTGCACGCCCGGCGGGTCGATCGAGACGATGCTCTGCCCGCGCTCGTCGCGCGCACCGGCGCTGAGCACCGGCATCGTCACGAAGTTGACCCGTCCCGCGGCGATCTGCTGCATCTGCTGCACGAAACCCAGCGCGTCCCAGCCCTCGTCGAGCTCCACGGTGCGCTGGGTGGCCGCGACCAGGTCGTTGACCATCGCCGGGTCGGTGAGCGTGCCGGTGGAGAGGACCTTGTTCGCCAGCGCCGCCATGAACACCTGCTGGCGCACGATGCGGTCCAGGTCCCCGCGGGGCAGACCGTGCCGCTGGCGGACGAACGACAGCGCGTCGCCGCCGGTGATGGTGTGCCGCCCGGCGCTGAAGTCCGCCCCCGAGTCCTTGTCGCTGGTCGCATTGTTGAGGCAGACCTCGACCCCGCCGACGGCATCGGTGAGCTCGAAGAACCCGAGCAGGTTGATCTCCGCGTAGTGGTCGATGCGCATGCCGCTGAGGGTCTGCACCGTCTGCACGAGCGCGCGCTGCCCGGCGACCTTCGCGCGGTGCTCGACCTCGACCGGCGGGAGGTTCTCGGACTCCAGCTCGTCGGAGGTCGCCTTCTTGATGAGCCCGTACACGGAGTTGATCTTGTCGGGCCGTCCGGACGGAGTCTCGGTGTAGGTGTCGCGCGGGATCGACACGGCGGTCGGCGCGGCTCCGCTGTGCGGGATGCGGATCAACACCAGGCTGTCGGTGTTGAGCCCGCCGGTCGCCTCGGTCCGCAGCTGCTTGAGGACCTTCAGCGGCAGCGGATTGCCCTGCGCGTCCGTGCGGCTGTCGCTGCCGACCAGCAGCACGTCGGTTGCCCCGTCGTCCTGCGGGGGAGCGTGCGGCACCTCGCTGAGGACCTTCGCCGAGCTGACGTCGCTGAGCCGGTCGGCCACCAACCAGCCCGCCGCGCTCAGGCCCAGCACCACGACCGAGGCCAGCGCGATCGCGCTGCGCCCGGCGATCCGCGCCGCTGAACGCCGGCGCGGAACGAGAGCGCCGTCGTCCTCCTCCGGTTCGGGGAGCTCATCCCCCTGATCCGGTTCGCTCACCGAGCCCTCCCCCTGGGTTTCGCGTCGATGATTCACATTAAACCGGTCGAGGATCACGGCCCAAGGGCGAGGATGGGAACCTTTCGCTCACTCCGCGCTCGGCGTCGCGCACGACGAAGCCCGCGCCGGTCCGGCGCGGGCTTCGTGCGGTAGTGCGATGGATCAGAACAGGACGCCCTGCGGCGAGGGCTGCAGGGTGCCGACCTGGAGGCCCTTCAGCGGGATCTCGGTGACGGGCTCGTTGTTCGTGCTGTTGACAGGCGCGTTGACCGAGCCGCTCATGTCCGAGGGCGTGGCGAGGAAACCGCTGGTGACGTAGGTGTTGGGGTCGCCCTTGTCGCCGAGGTCGGCGTGCACGCCGGCGAAGGCCGTCCGTCCCGGTTCGAGGGTGATGTCCTGCGGTCCGCCCGGGATCTCGACGTTCTTCCCGGCGATCTCCTCGATCGGCTCGTTGGCCATGTTGGTGGGCGTCAGGTTCACCCAGCCGCCGAGCTGGCAGGCCTCGTCCGAGGTGTTGGTCATGGTCAGCAGGTACTGGCTCGGGTCGGGCTGGGCCTGCAGCTTGATCTCGAAGTCCGTCGCGGAGCAGTTGAACGCGGAGATGTCATCGCCCTGCGGGGTGCGGGCGTTGGCGGAGGCGGCGTGGGACCCGGTGTCGTTGAGCGTGGCCGCGCTGGACGTCGCGGCCTGGCCGCCGCATCCGGCGATCAGCAGAGTCCCGCCGAGCAGAGCGGTCGCGGCACCGATGGTCCGAATTCGCTTCACCATGGTCAAGTCCTTTCCCCAGGGGTTGTGCTATCGGGTTTTCTCACCCGCTTTTGCCCCGTAAGACGTGCCGGTCGGGGTGCGGTTGCTCTGAATTGGAAAAAACTTTGAGAAAGTCTCTGACCTGCTGAGATTCCGATTGATCCGTGGATCTGTCGACACATGGGGGACACCCCTGGGGGTTATCCCCCAGGGGTGTCCCCCATGCGCAGACGCATTTGTCCGGACGGCCCACGCACAATTCGTCGAAGCCGTCCCGAGGAATGCGGAAATTGGTGAGGATGAACCGGTCGCCGCCCTTCTTCTGGGCGCGCGGCAACCCGGCACGAAGGGGAGTGGAGCGTCAGGCGGACCGCCCGGCGAAGCATGGGAACCTTCCTGCCACCGGTGGCAGGAAGGTTCCCATGCTCGTCAGTCGATGCAGGGAACTCCGTCTGCGGTGATGGGAGTGTTCCCGGTGTCGGCCTGCGTGCGCAGCGGGGCGGCCTTGTTGAGGCCGTCGAGGCGGACGGTCGGGGCGCCGGTGAAGTTCTGCTTGCCGGGACCCTTGTAGTCCTTGCCGATGTAGACCTCGACGCTGCCCGCGGTGATGTTGGGCTTGGCCTCGGTCTTGAGCCCGCCGAGGGATTCGGCGACCATCTTGCCCACGTCTTCCTCGCCGTTGGCGTAGTAGACGACCGAGGAGCTGCGGGTCTCGGAGTTGGCGCTGCTGCCCTCCTGGAACCCCTGGCTGGTCAGCTCCTCCAGCACGTTGGCCGCCAGACCGCTGACCCCCGAGGCGTTGTAGACGCTCGTGCTGATCTTGGTCGGGGACTTCAGGGTGGCCAGCTTCTGGGCGCGCTGCTGCGGCGGCAGCAGCAGGTCGGCAGCGAACTGCTTGCTCTCGGCGAGGTTGAGCGTCACGTCCTCCTCGCCCGAGTCGCCGACCAGGTGGACCGGGGCGCTGTAGAACTGCACGTTGCCGCCCGCGATGCCCTGCATCTGCTCGGCGAAGCCGAGGATGTCGTTGGCCAGCGCCGGGTCGAGGGTGACCGACTTGTTGATGGCGTCGATCAGGGCGCTGAGCTTCGAGGGGTTGGCCAGCGTGCCCGAGGACAGGATCCGGTGGGCGAGCGCCGACATGAACACCTGCTGGCGCTTGCCGCGGGAGAGCTCGTTGAGCAGGCCGTGCCGCTGCCGGACGAAGGCGAGGGCGTCGGCGCCCTGGATCGTCTGCACGCCCTTCTTGAAGTCGGCGCCGGAGTAGCTGTCCTTGGTGGCGTCGTTGAGGCACACCTCGACGCCGCCGACGGCCTTGGTGATCTCGTAGAAGCCCAGCAGGTTGACCTCGGCGTAGTGGTCGATGCTGACTCCGGTGAGCTTCTCCATGGTCTTCAGCAGCGCCTGCTTGCCCGCGAGCCGCGACTTCTCGTCGAGCTCCTTGGGATCGGTGACGCCGTCCTCCTGGAGCTTGGCGCGCTCCGCGTCCTTGCCGCGGTTCATGGTCTCGGTGAGCTTGTGCTTGTCGCCGCCGAGACCGCTGTCGACCATCGTGTCGCGCGGGAAGGACATCGCGCTGGCGCTGTGCCCGCCGTTGGGGATGCGCACCAGGATCATGGCGTCGGTGAGGTCGCCGCCCTCCTGGGTGGTGTGCAGCTCCTGGAGGATCTGCTTGGGCAGCGGGTTGCCCTGCGCGTCGGTGCGGCTGTCGTTGCCGATCAGCAGGATGTCGGTGGCGCCGTCGGGGGCGCTGAACCCGCTGCCGATGACGTCGGCGGTCCCGGTGCCCCCGGCGCCGGGCCGGAACATCGCCCAGGCGAAGCCGGTCACGCACAGGACGATCACCGACAGCAGGGCGGTCAGCGTGCGAGCGCCGTTGCGGGTGGCCTTGCGCTGCCAGAAACCGCCGCGGCTCCACACGTCGCCGGGAGGTAAGTGTCCATCACCGGAACGAGCGGAACTTCTCGCCGCAGCCTTACTCTGAGCAGTCGCCGAACTGCTCCTCGTGGCACCTGCTGGGCCGGCGTTCGCGGCGTTCGCAGCGTTCGTCGCACCGGTGCGACGAGGGGCCTGCGGCCGACCGGCCGCAGCGCTGGAACGGGCCGGTCCGGCGCCGGGCGCGCGCGGCGGAACTCCTCTGCCAGGCCGCCCATCAGGGCTCCCGGGCCGCCTCGGCCGGTCGTCCACGCGATTCCTCCTCGGGGGCTGCGGGGGCGAGCGTTACACCTACAGGAGTGATATTGCCCGACTTCTCGATGAAGGCTAACGGTGATCGACTCCAGCGATGAAAGGTCCCTCGGATTCTGGTGACCTCACTCATAAGGGTGAAGCATGCCTGTAACTGTACGTAACGCGGGAGTCGGTTCGGGCCCGTATCGGCGCATGTCAGACTGCCCAGCGCGGGGTGGTGCGCCCAGGCGCCCGCGCAGAGGACGAGGAAGAGGCGGAATGCGGATTCTGGTCACCGGTGGGGCCGGCTTCATCGGCTCGCACTACGTCAGGCAGCTGCTCGGTGGGGCCTACCCCGCGTTCAGCGGCGCCGAGGTCGTCGTGCTGGACAAGCTGACCTACGCGGGCAACGAGGCGAACCTGGCCGAGGTGTCCGACGACCCGAAGCTGCGCTTCGTGCGCGGCGACATCTGCGACCGCGACCTGCTCGCGGAACTCATGCCCGGCGTCGACGTGGTCGTGCACTTCGCCGCGGAGACCCACGTGGACCGCTCCATCACCGGCTCGGACGCCTTCGTGGTGACCAACGTGGTGGGCACCAACGCGCTGCTGCAAGCGGCGCTGGAGGCCGGAGTCGGCAAGTTCGTGCACGTCTCCACCGACGAGGTCTACGGCTCGATCGAGACCGGTTCGTGGCCGGAAGACCACCTGCTGGAACCGAATTCGCCGTACTCGGCGGCCAAGGCCGGTTCGGACCTGCTCGCTCGCGCCTACCACCGCACGCACGGCCTGCCGGTGTGCATCACGCGGTGCTCCAACAACTACGGCCCGTACCAGTTCCCGGAGAAGGTCCTGCCGTTGTTCATCACGAACCTGATGGACGGGCGCAAGGTCCCGCTCTACGGCGACGGCATGAACGTGCGCGACTGGCTGCACGTGGGCGATCACTGCCGAGGGATCCAGCTGGTCGCCGAGTCCGGAACGCCCGGGGAGATCTACAACATCGGTGGCGGGACCGAGCTGACCAACCGGGAGCTGACCGAGCGGCTGCTGGCCGAGTTCGGGCTGGACTTCGCGATGGTCGAGCCCGTCGAGGACCGCAAGGGCCACGACCGCCGCTACTCGGTCGACCACGCCAAGCTCGCCGAGCTCGGCTACGTCCCGCAGGTCGACTTCGAGACCGGTTTGCGCGACACCATCGCCTGGTACCGGCAGAACCGGTCCTGGTGGGAACCGCTGAAGGAACGCGCGGCGGTGGCCCGATGACCGGCCTCGCGGTGCTCGTGCCGGGAGGCCGGGGCCAGGTCGGTTCGGAGCTGGCGGCGATCCTGCGCGCCCGCGAAACCCTGGTGCACGCACCGGGTTCGGCGGAGCTCGACCTCACCGACCCCGATGCGGTGCGCGACGCCGTCGCCGCGTTCGCCGAGGTCGCCCGCGACGCCGAACTGCACCCGGTGGTCATCAACACCGCCGCCTACACCGCCGTCGACGCGGCCGAGTCCGATCCGGAACGAGCCCGCGAGGTCAACGTCGCGGGCCCCGCCTCGCTGGCGGAGGCGTGCCGGGACGGCGACCTGCCGCTGCTGCACGTGTCCACCGACTACGTATTCCCCGGCGACGCCGACCGCCCCTACGAGCCGGCCGACGAGACCGGGCCGCGCACCGTCTACGGGCGCACCAAGCTCGACGGCGAGCAGGCGGTGCTCGACTCGGGTGCGCGCGCGTGGATCGTGCGCACCGCGTGGGTCTACGGCGCGCACGGCGGCAACTTCGTCAAGACCATGGCCCGGCTCGCCGCGCAGCGCGACTCGCTGTCCGTCGTGGACGACCAGATCGGATCGCCCACCTGGGCGGCGGACCTGGCGCGCGGACTGCTGGAACTGGCCGAGCTCGTCGCCTCCGGAACCGGCCCGCAGCAGCAGGTCCTGCACTGCACCAACGCCGGCAGCACGAGCTGGTTCCACTTCGCCCGCGCGATCTTCACCGCGTTGGAGCTGGACCCGAACCGGGTGAACCCGTGCAGCAGCGCGGAATACCCGACGCGCACCCCGCGCCCCGCCTACTCGGTGCTGTCCGGGAACGCCTGGCAACAAGCCGGTCTGACGCCGCTGCAACCCTGGCAGGACGCGCTGAAGACGGCTTTCGGCACCGACGGGGACGCCTTCCGCCACAGCGGCTGAGCTCCGGCTACGCGACGGCCCGCAGGTAGGCGGCGTGGGTCCGCCTCGCGCAGCGCTGCCAGCTGAACGACTTCGCGTGCGCGCGACCGGCTTCGGCGTCCGGAGGCGAGGACAGCGCGCGGCGCAAGGCTTCCCGCAGCGCCGCCGGGTCCTCGGCGGGCGCGAGGACCGCGTGCGACCCGGCGACCTCGCGCAGCGCCGGGAGGTCCGAGCACACCACCGGCACCCCGCACGCCAGCGCCTCCAGCACCGGCAGGCCGAAGCCCTCGTCGCGGGACGGCAGCACCACAGCGCTCGCCCCGGCGACCAGCGCGCGCAGCCGCTCGTCGCTGAGGAAACCCGTGCGGACCACGCCGCCTGACTCGCCCGCCGGGCCCGGGCCCGCGATGACCAGCGGCGGGAGGTCCGGTGCCAGGGCCTCCCGCAGGACGTCGAGTCCCTTGCGCGGCCCGTCCGCGCCGACGAACAACAAGTACTCCGGCGGGATCCGGTGATCGGGGGCGGGAACGGCGGAGAACCACTCGGGATCCACCCCCAGCGGCGTGACCGCGAGCTTCTCGGGCGCCACGTCCAACCGTTCGGCGACCTGATCGGCCACCGCCGCCGTCGGCGTGCACACCACGCGCGCGCGCTGCGCGGAACGCCGCACCAGCGCAGGCAGGTCGTCCGAGGCCAGCGACGGATCCTGCAGGAACGCCAGGTCGTGCACGGTCACCACCCCGGCCGCGCGCACCGACGGCGGGAGCACGAAGTTCGTCCCGTGCACCACCTCGACCGCTCCGGACAGCAGCTCGATCGGCGGGAAACCCCCGCCTCGCCACAACTTCCGCAACGCCCGCGCCGGGATCGGCGGTCCCACCACAGCCGTCCCGGAGGGGGCTTCGGCGCGCAACCGCCGCCAGCCGCGCGTGCTGAAGCCGATCAACCGAACGTCCACATCGGACGTCAGCGCCGAGGTGAGCGACGCCGTGTAGCGCCCGATGCCCGTGCGAGGACCGAGGAGCGGTGTGGCGTCCAGCAGAACGCGCAGATCAGCGGCCACGAAGCCGATCCCCGGCGAGACGCCGCAGCCTGCCCGTCGCGCGCTTGGCGACCTCCGCCGGGCCGCCCGCGTCCAAGTACTCCCGCAGCAGCGCCAGATCCCGGCGCACCGTCTCGACCCGGCCGGGCTGCGCGCTGCGCACCAGCGGCGCGGTGGCGGCCAGCCGGTCTGCGGCCGGGCGGGGATCCCGGCAGAACGCGGTCAGCGGCGAGAGCACCGCTTCCCAGGTGAAGCGCTCGCGCACCGGCTCGATCCGGCGCCGGCACTCGGCGGCGAACTCCTCGTCGTAGAGGACCTTCTCCAGCGCATCGGCCAGCGCGTCCGGGTCTTCGGCGGGCACCACGACACCGATGCCCTCGCTGCGCACCAGGTCGGCGAACGAGTCGCCGTCCGTGGTGATCACCGGCAGCCCGGACCACAGGTAGTCCAGCACCCTCGTGCGGAACGCGAAGGTCGTCTCGACGTGCTCGAAGTGCGTCGTGACACCGCAATCGGCGTCCAGCAGGTAGTTCTGCCGCTCCTGGTAGGGGACCCAGGTCTCGTTGAAGAACACGAACTTGTCGGTCAAACCGAGCCGCTGCGACAACGCCCGAGTCTGCCCGGCCATGCCCATCTCCGGCACGTCCGGGTTCGGGTGCTTCATGCCCAGGAAGAACAGGCGCACGTCGCTGCGCTGCTGCGCGAGCCGGTCGACCGCGCGCAGCAGCGTCAGCGGGTCGAACCAGCTGTAGACGCCACCGGCCCACAGCACGACCTTGTCGTCGGCCGAAATCCCCTGCCTGGTGCCCTTGATCGCGGGTGCGGTCCGGCGTGGAGCCACCGACGGCAAGCCGAAGGGCACCACCGACAGCAGGGACCGGACCGTCGGGTCGTTGTCGTAGAGGCCCGGGGTCAACCGGCCCAGCGACGCGAGGTGCCCGAGCCAGAAGTGCCGCTGCCGCTCCGACGCGCACAGGAAGAAATCGCCCCGCTCCAACTGCGCGTTGAGCACGTCGGTGACGCCCGCGAGGTCCTTCGCGCGGCGCTCGTCGTCGGAATCCCTGCCCTGTTCCAGCAGTTCCAGGTGCATCGGGTCGTAGACGTCGCAGATCACGATCTTGGTGGAGTCCACGCGCTTGATCGCGGGCACCATCTCCAGGACGTGCCCCTGCAGCACCACGATGTCGGCCCAGTCGGCGTGCTCGGCGAGCTCGCGCGGCTTGGCGGCCACCACCTCGAACTCCGACTCCGGCGGATCGACCCGGGAGTTGACGCTGACCAGCCGCACCTGGTGCTCGGCCGCCAGCACTTCGGCCATGTGCCACGCGCGGATCGCGGGCCCCGCCATCCGCTCGGTCACCGCGTCACCGGTGATGACCACGATCTTGCGCGGCCGTCCGAACACCTCGTCCAGCTCGAACGCTTCGACCAGCGCGTCGTGCGCGGCGAGGTAGCGGGGGAGCGGGTAGGCGGGCTCCATCGCCTTGCGCATCAGCGGCAGCAGGTCGGCGTCGGTGCGCACCCGCGCGCTCTGCTCCAGCTCGCGGGAGGTCTTCAGCGACGGCAGCAACTCCACGAACTGGTCGATGGCCAGCATCCCGGCCAGCGCGGAGCGGTCGATCGGCACCGGCGAGTCGTCCTCGGTCTCGCCGCGCCGGGTGATCTCCAGCTGCGTCGGGTCGATCTCACCGCGCGCCGTGGCGCGTCGCACCGCCAAGGCCATCGCCGCGGGCAGGGCTTTGGCCAGCGTGTCGTCGGAGACGTTCTTGTACAGCGCGGCCAGCGCGTTGCGCTCCAGCAGGTAGTGCTCGCGCGCGGAGGACACCTCGGCCATCGAGGCGTGGTGGCGGTGGAAGATCAGCGACCGCGGCTCGTAGCGCACCCGCCAGCCGCGCATGTTCAGCCGCCAGCCCAGGTCCACGTCCTCGTAGAACATGAAGAAGCGCTCGTCGAAGCCTTCCAGGGCCGCGAACAGCTCGGACCGCACGAACAGCGCCGACCCGGTGCCGAACAGCACGTCGCGCGCGGCGTCGTGGGACCCGTCGTCGAGCTCACCGGCGTGGCGCTTGTAGCCCATGCCGAACCAGGTGAGGCCGCCGTCGACGAAGTCGATGCGCTTGCCCTCCCAGTCCAGCACCTTGCTCGCCACCGCGCCGACGGTCGGTTCCGAGCGCAGCACCTCGATGGCCGAGCGCGCCCAGCTGCGGTCCGGCCGGGCGTCGTTGTTGAGGAACGCCAGCACCTGACCGGTGGCCTCTCGCGCGGCGAGGTTGCAGCCACCGGCGAAACCGGTGTTGCTCGCCGACTCGATCAGCCGCGCCTCGGGCACAGCGTCGCGGATGCGCCCGGCGGAGCCGTCACCGGAGGCGTTGTCGACGCACAGGACCTCCAGCTTGTCCGCGGGGTAGTCCAGCTCATCGCGCACCGCGCGCAGGCAGGTGATGGTGTCCTCCGCGCCGCGGTAGTTCACGACGATCACGGAGACGACGGGCAAGTTCGCTTCGACCACGACCCCCAGCCTGCCCTATCGCGCTCACACCCCGCCCACGTGTTCGGTCAATTCGGGCTCGGCGCACTTCTGGAGCCAGCCGACCGGCCACCCGGTTCGGGTCGCAGGGCCCCGTGCACCGCCTCACCATCGGGCAGTTTTGGTCCGAACCGACCCGTGATCATGTCCGAAATGCCGGGTCAATTCGGACCAAAACCGCCCGATGCGGCGCTCATCGCTACCCGTCACCCCGCACCGTGGCTCAGCAGTTCCAGGAGCTTCGGGGTGTAGAGGGCCGTGATGTCCACGGAACCCGCGAACGCGTCGAAGTAGGTGGAGGTGAGCTCGGCGTCCTGCTGCACCGCGCGCAGCAGCGCCAACCGGTGCTCGTTCGGCGGCGCCATCCGGGCCACCGCCAACGTCGCCTCATAACCCGGGGTCAGGGTCGCGTCCCGTTCGGCGGCGAAGCGCCGCAGCGCCACGTCGAGCCTGCCCGGCGAGTCCAGCTCGCCGCTGACGTGCCGGGCCAGCGCCTCGGCCTGGGTGAACGCGTCGCTGATTCCCCGCGCGGTGATCGAATCCTTGTGATGGCCGGCATCGCCCACCAGAGCCCAACCCGGGCCAGCCGCCTCGCGGAAGAAGTTCTGCTGATCCCCGCTGCCGCGCAACCGCTCCACCTGCTCCCCGCCCTGCAAGCGCTCGCGCAGCTCGGGAGCGGTCTCGCGGACCCGGTCGAGATGAGCGCGCTGCGCGTCGGCGCGCACCGAACCGAACCGCGACTGGGGGAAGTAGGTCAGCACCAGAGTCGCGTGCCCGTGCGTCGGCGCGGCCGCCACCCAGCTGCCCGGCGTCTCGTAGATCTCCAGATCCGCCGGCACACCCGTCCAGTACGAGTAGTAGGCGCAGGTCAACCGCGAGTCCGAGGTCGTCCGGGCAGCACCGGCCTTCGCAGCCACCGCCGAGCGCATCCCGTCGGCGCCGATCACGAGCGACGCGCGCTCGGTGAACTCCACCCCGCGGTGATCACCGCGCACCCCCACCACCCGGCCGTCGGCGTCGTGCAGCAAGCCGGTCACCCGGCACTTCTCCCGCAACTCCGCGCCCGCCACCACCGCCGCCCGCGCCAGCAGGTCGTCCAGCACGAAGCGGCGCGGCGCGAACCCGGTGCGCTGCCCGGCCACCCCGCGGCCGCACCCGTCCAGCCGGACATCGGCGACCCGGTAGCGCGCGTGCCGCAGCGGCGGGCAGCCCGTGGCGCGCAGCTCGTCCAACAAGCCCCAGCGCGCGAGCGCCGCCACCCCCGGCTGGTGGATGACGTGGGTCGAAATCGTGTCGGAGGGGAACTCGCCCCGATCCAGCAGCAGCACCCGGTGCCCCGCGCGCGCCAGCAGCATCGCGGTGGGCGCACCCGCGCAACGGGCTCCCACGACGATCGCGTCGAACATCATCGCCTCACAGCTCCAGTTCGGTGCGCAACGCCCGGCGGTCGAGCTTGCCGTTGGCGTTGAGCGGAAGTCGGTCCAGCACCGTGATCCGGCGCGGAAGCATGTACGACGGCAACCGGTCCCGGAGACCGGAGTGCAGAGCGTCGGGATCGCAGTCACCGCCGACGGCCGCCGCCAATTCCGGCTCGCCGTCGGTGGGCACCGCCAGCACGATCGCGTCGCTCACCCCGGGCAGCGCGCGCAACGCGGCCTCGATCTCGCCGAGCTCGATGCGATGCCCCCGCACCTTCACCTGCTGATCGGTGCGTCCCAGGTGCAGCAGCAACCCGTCCTCCACCGTCACCAAGTCTCCCGTCCGGTACCAGCCGCCGGGAGCGAAGCGACCTTCGTCATCGGCAGGATCGAGGTACCCGGCGAACCGCTGCGGCCCGCGCACGCACAACTCGCCGCGCAACGCCGGCCTGCCTGCGGAATCCAGCAGCCGGAACTCCGAGGACGGGAAGCACTGCCCGATCGGGGCGATCCCGTTCGCCGTGCTCGGCCACTGGGACTCCTCGCGCGGAAACCGGTAGCCGGTGCACGCCACGGTCAGCTCCGTCGGTCCGTAGAGCACCTCGATCTCGGTGCCCGGTGCGGCTCGCCGCCAACCGCGCAGCGCCTCCAACGGCACCGGCTCGCCGCCGAAGATGCTGCACCGCAACGTCGGCATCGCCCCGGGACGCAAGGTGCCCAGCCGGTCGGCGAAGGTGATCAGCGACGGCACCGAGAACCAGTGGGTCAGCCGCAGCGCGTTGATGGTGCGCACCGGCGACAGCAACGCTCCCGCGCGCGGCACCACCAGCGTTCCGCCTTGGCCGAGGGTGACCAGCAGATCGTGCACCGAGCCGTCGAAGGTCAGGTCGAAGCTCCCCGAAACCCGGCTGCCCGGCCCGATCCCGTACCGCGCGGCGACCTCCGACAGGTACGCCTCGACGTTGTGGTGCGAGATCGGCACCGCTTTCGGCGCCCCCGTCGACCCCGACGTGCAGATGACGTAGGCGGCATCGTCCGGATCCACCGCCACTTCCGGCGCCTGCCCGAAGGGTTCGTCCGTCCCGGCGCGCAGCATGGGAACCTTCCAGTCACTCCGCGCGCCGGACTCCTCGGCGAGCAGCAGCTCAACGCCGGTCCGGGCCACCAGCTCGCGAACGCGCTCCGGCGGGTGCTGCGGGTTCAGGGGAACCACCGTCGCACCCGCGCGCAGCACCGCCAGATATCCGGCGCAGGCGAGCACCGAGCGGTTGGCGAGCAGCCCTACCCGTCGCGGCGCCCCCGCCGCGTGCAGCCGCGCGGCCAGCCGCTCCACGAGCTCGCGCAGCTCGGCGTAGGTGAGGCTGGACCCGTCGACCTCCAGTGCGGGCTCGTCGGGGAACCGTGCGGCCGCCCGCTCGAACCAGGTGTGCACGTTCATCGCGGAACCTCCATCAGCTCCCGAGCCCACGCGTGCAGCTGGCCCACCGTGCGCAACGCCGCCAGCTGCTCCGGGTCGACCTCGTGCCCGGTGCGCTGCTGCAGCTCCACCAGCAGTTGCAGCTTCGCCAGCGAGTCGATGCCGATGTCGGCGAGCGCCGAGTCCTCGTCGAACCCGGTGCGCGCGTGCTTGCCCAGCAGCCACTCCGCCGGGTCGTCACCGGTGGGTTCCTCGCCGGGCCAGCAGCGTCGCGCCTGCCACGGGTAGGTCGGCAGCGGCGCATGCCGGCCAGGGCCGAAAAGCCCGCCCCGGTCCACCGATTCGGCACCCAGGAAGCGGTCCAGCTCAGGTGTGCTGCCGGTGGTCAGCGACTCGACGAGCTCGCGGTGCGTCGCGCCGATCGCCACGACGCGGTGATCGAAGCGAGTGCGTCGCAGCGCCGCGCTGCGGCACAGATCTCGCACCGGGAACGCCGTCCCCGGGCCGTGAAGGTGCTCCGCCCAGGCACGGGTCAACTCCGCGAGCGCCTCCGGCGTGCGCGCCGAGAGCACCAGCGGCCAGCGCGTCCCGTCGTCCGGGGTGCGCGGCTCGGATTCGGCGCTGCGCAGCACCACGTGAGCGTTGAGCGCCGAGGAACCCTGCGCGGACACCCCCGCGATCGCCCGAGCCGGGATGTCGGTGAGCGCCCGGGGGATCGACAGACCGGTCCAGTCCACATCGGTGCGCGGCAGCCCGGCGTGCAAGCTCGCGGGAACCTGCCGGTGCTCCAAGCACAACGCGGCCTTGATGAGCCCGACGAGCCCGCCCGCCGCCTCGGCGTGCCCGAGGTTGGACTTCACCGAGCCCACCAGCAGCGGCTGGTGCGGTGACCGGGAGGTTCCCAAGACCTGGCCGAGCGCGGTCAGCTCCAGCGGATCCAGCAGCGGTGAACCCGCACCGTGCGCCTCCACGAAGTCCACCGCCGAGGGCTCCACGCGCGCGTCCCGGTAGGCCCAGCGCAGCACGTCCAGCTGGCCGTCCAGCGATGGGTTGAGCACCGCGTCGCTGCTGCACCCGTCGTTGCCCACGGCGCTTCCCGCGATCACCGCGCGCACCCGGTCCCCGTCGGCCAGCGCGGTTTCCAGCGGCTTGAGCACGACCACCGCCACCGCGTCAGCGGGCGCGTGACCGTCGGCCTCGGCGCTGCCGAACCGGCTGCGGCCATCGGCCGACATGGCACCGGCGTGCGACATCATCGCGGCCTCGTCGGGCCGCAGCGGCAGGTTCACCCCGGCGACCACCGCCACCGGGATCTCGCCGGACCGCAGGCTCTGCACCGCCTGGTGAACCGCGGTCAAGGCCGACGAGCACGCGGTGTCGACCACGACGCTCGGACCGCGCAGGTCGAACACGTGCGACAACCGAGCCGGCAGCAGTGAGCGAACGTTTCCCAGCTGCGTCGCCGTGGCCGAGGAAAGCCCCTGCCGGAGCGCCGTTTCGAAGAAGTCGGCCCGCGAGTTGCCCACGAAGACACCGGTCCTGGTCCCGCGCAACCGCGCTGGGATGAGCCCGGAGTCCTCGAAGGCCTCCCACACGCACATCAGCAGCAGCCGCTGCTGCGGGTCGACCGCCGAGGCCTCGGCGGTGGACATGGCGAAGAAGTCGGCGTCGAAATCCGCGATCCCGTCGACGTACCCGGCCCGCGAACCCGCCAACCCGCCCGGGCCCGCGGCCCGCAGCGCCGGGGCGTCGTAGCGCTCGGCGGGCGTCTCCGAGGTCGCGTCGACACCGCGACGCAGAAGTTCCCACAGCTGGTCAGGGTTGTTCGCGCCGGGAACCCGACAGGACATCCCGACGACGGCGACAGAACGCTCGTGCACTCCACTCGTAGTCATGCCCACGAAGTGTCTGGAGGCCGCTTACAGCCCCCTTGCACAGCACTGACGTCCGTTCAGCGCCCCGCCCAGGTTTCCCACACCTCGCGGCGGGAAACCCGCGCCATCCGGCCGATTCGGCCACGAGCGCGCAACGTCGCCGGCAGTCGCAAGGCGACCTTCATCAGCACCCGCAGCCGCAGGCCCGCCCGCAGGTTCGGCGGGGCGCCGGGCAACCGGCGCCACGGCAGCGCCAGCGTGATGGCCGCGAACCTCGCCAGCTCGCGCGCCGCGCAGCCCGCCGGTGCGCAGCGCAGCAGGGTGAGCAGGCGGTTCCCCTCGTTCCAGCGGTGGAACCGCGCCGAACCCGGCGCGGTGCTGGCCCCGTGCAGATGCCTCACCGTCGCCTCCGTCGGCACCACGTCGAACCCGGCGAGCCGCAACCGCCACGCTGTGTCGGTGTCCTCGTAGTAGCAGAAGAACTCGGCCGGGACGCCGCCCGAATCCCGCAGGACGTCGGTGCGCAGCAGCGCCGCCCCGCCGCAGAAGCCGAACACCTCGCCCGCCGCGGTCGCGTCGGCACCGTGCCCGTCGGCGGTCAGCCGCACCCCGGTCGACTGCACCCGGCCCTCCGGCGTCACCAGCACGGACGCGACCGCCGCCGCGGTCGCGGTGCGCGAAAGGTTCCCTTCCACCACTTCCAGCCAGTCGGTCGCCGGGGCCGCGTCGTCGTTGAGCCAGGCCACGAACGGCGTGTCCACCAGGGGCAATGCCGCGGCCAGGCCTCCCGCGTAGCCGGTGTTGCGGGGCAGGCGCAGCACCTCGATCCCGGAGCGAGCGGCGAGCAGCGCGTCGGTGCCGTCGTCGGAGGCGTTGTCCACCACGAGCGTTCGGTGCCCGCGCGACTGGGCCGCCAGCGCGTCCAGGCATGCGTCGATGTGGTCCCGGCCGCGCCAGGTGATCACGATGACCGTGCTGCGCACCCCGTCTGATGTCACCTGGGAAACCTAGCGCCACGCCTCGGCGTCCCTCCAGCGCGTGCGAAGCTGGGCGGGTGCCCGAGCTGGTAGCCATCGCCGAGCAGCTGCTCGCCCCGGTCCCCGGCGGCACCGGCCGCTACACCGCCGAACTGCTGCGCGCCCTCGCGGCCACCACCCCCGACGGCTGGAAGCTGACCAGCGCGATCAGCCGCAGCGGCGACGCAGGCGAAGCCCGCATCACCGGTGTCGCGGGACCCCGCGTGCTACCGCTGCCGCGCCGCGCGCTGATCGCCGCGTGGGAGCGCGGCGTCCCGCTGTGGCCGGGCGGCGACACCGTGCACGCGATGACCCCGCTCGCCCCGCCTCGGCGGCGCGGCCGCGGCCTGGTCGTCACCGTGCACGACACCGTCCCCTGGACCCACCCCGAAACGCTCACCCCGCGCGGCGTCGCCTGGCACCGGCGCGCGATCACCCGCGCCGCCCGCGACGCGGATGCCCTGGTGGTGCCCACCCGCGCCGTGGCCGCCGACCTGGCTGGTCGAGTTCCGCTCACCACCGGCCCCCGCGTCATCCCGGAAGGCGTGAGCCCCGATCTGCTGACCGAGGCCGGAACCGCGACCCACCTCGATCCGCCGGAGGAGTACCTGCTGGCCGTCGGCACCATCGAGCCACGCAAGGGCTACCAGCACCTCATCCGCGCCCTCGCCGAACCCGACGCCCCCGACCTCCCGCTGCTGATCGTCGGCCGGCCGGGCTGGGGCGACCTCGACCTGCCCACGCTCGCCGCCGACTGCGGCTACCGGCACCTCCGGGTGCTCACCGGGGTCACCGACGCCGAGCTGTCCGGCCTGCTGCGCGGCGCCACCGCGCTCGTCGCCCCGAGCCTCGCCGAAGGCTTCGGTCTCCCGGTGATCGAGGCGATGGCCCTCGGCGTCCCGGTCGTGCACTCCGACGCCCCGGCGCTGTCGGAGGTCGCCGGCGGCGCGGGACTGGAAGTCCCCCGAGCCCAACCCATCGCCCTGGCGACCGCGCTGCGCAGCATCGCCGATGACCCGCAGCGCCGAGCGGAGCTGACCGCCGCCGGTGAACGCCGCGCGGCCCACTTCAGCTGGCAACGAGCCGCCCGCGACATCTGGGCGCTGCACCGCGAGCTCGTCGGGGAGTGACAGGAAGGTTCCATCCTCGCCCCGGGCCACCGGCGCCCCAAGCGATTCCGCCCCCGGTGGCCGGTCGCCTGTGGGCGGTGGTGACAGGAAGGTTCCCTTGCTCACAGCGCGCGCGTTCCCGTCTCACGTTTTTCACGTACTGGGCACGAAGCGGTGAACCTTCGCCGTACTCTTTCCTGGTGCACAGAGGTGAACCGCACATTCTGATCGACGCCACCGCGGTGCCCGCGGACAGAGGCGGCGTCGGGCGGTACGTCGATTCCCTGCTCGCGGCCCTGGATTCGGACGGCGCGCGGGTCACCGTGGTGTGCCAGCCGCGCGACGCCGGGCTGTACGCGGCCCTCGCGCCGAACTCGCAGCTCGTGCCGGCCGCCGAAGCCGTGGCCACCCGGACCGCGCGGTTGACGTGGGAGCAGACGACGCTGCCGATGCTGGTCAAGAAGCTCGGCGTCGACGTGCTGCACTCGCCGCACTACACGACACCGGTGGCCAACCCCGCCGCCTCCGTGGTGACCCTGCACGACGCGACGTTCTTCACCAACCGCCGCGTGCACTCGCCGGTCAAGGCCCGGTTCTTCCGGGCGTGGACGAGGGCGGCGCTGCGCCGGGCCGAGATCTGCGTGGTGCCCAGCCAAGCCACCGCCGCCGAACTCGCGCGAACCGTCGGAGCCGACCGCAACCGGATGGCCGTCAGCTACCACGGCGTCGACCCCGACCGCTTCCACCCGCCCGCACCAGAGGAGATCGAGGCCGTCCGCGACCGCCTCGACCTCTTCGACCAGCCCTACGTCGCGTTCCTCGGGGCCCTGGAACCGCGCAAGAACGTTCCCGCGCTGATCCGGGCCTTCACGCAGGCGTGCCAGGGGCGACGCGAGGACGCGCCCGCGCTGGTGCTCGCCGGACAACCCGGCTGGGACACCAAGGTCGAGCGGGCGCTGGAATCGGTGCCGCACCGGATCAGGGTGATCAGGGCCGGATACCTGCCGTTCGACCAGCTCGCCGGATTCCTCGGCGGCGCGCGCCTGGTCGCCTACCCCAGCCTCGGCGAGGGCTTCGGGCTGCCGGTCCTGGAAGCCATGGCCTGCGGCGCACCGGTGCTGACCACCCGCAGGCTCAGCTTGCCGGAGGTCGGTGGCGACGCCGTCGCCTACTGCGGCGTGCGGCCCAGCGACATCGCCGTGGGCCTGCGGCAACTCCTCGACGACCCGGCTCGGCGCTCGGCGCTGGCCGCGGCGGCCCAGCTGCGCGCCAAGGAGTTCACCTGGGGCGCCTGCGCGATCCAGCACCGCGAGGCCTACGCGCGCGCCCACCACGCCAGCACCCGCTGACCGCGCTGCGACCGCGTTGCAGCAGAATGTGACGGCGTGACCCACCCGCGCACCTACGGCGACGAACTCGCCGTCGTCACCGTGACCTACTCGCCCGGCGAAACGCTGCAGCGCTTCCTGGACACCTTGGGCAAGGCCACGCAGCGCCCGGTCCGCGTGATCCTCGCCGACAACGGCTCGCAGGACGGCGCTCCGCAGCGGGCCGCGCAGCAGCACGAGCACGTCGAATTCGTGCCGACCGGGGGCAACCTCGGCTACGGCGGCGGGGCAAACCGCGGAGTCGCGGCGCTCGGCCCGGAATGCGGGTGGGTGGTCATCGCCAACCCGGACCTGGAGTGGGGCGCGGGATCCCTCGACGATCTGCTGGAAGCGGCCGAGCGGTGGCCCCGGGGCGGCGCTTTCGGCCCGCTGATCACCGAACCCAACGGTGAGGTCTACCCGTCCGCGCGGCTGCTGCCGTCGATCGGTCGCGGCGTCGGGCACGCCCTGTTCGTCAAGGTGTGGCCGGGCAACCCGTGGACCCGCGCCTACCGCCAGTCCGAGTCGGGGAGCAGCGAGCGCACCGCCGGATGGCTGTCGGGATCGTGCGTGCTGATGCGCCGGGAGGCGTTCGACTCGGTCGACGGCTTCGACCCGCGCTACTTCATGTACTTCGAGGACGTCGACCTCGGCGACCGCCTCGGCAAGGCCGGTTGGCTCAACGTCTACGTGCCCGGCGCCGAGATCATGCACATCGGCGGCGCGTCGACCTCCCAGGTCTCCAAGAAGATGCTCGCCGAGCACCACCGCTCCGCCTACCGCTACCTCGCCGACCGCTACCAGGGCCTGAAGTGGGCCCCGCTGCGCCTCGCGCTGAAGGTCGGGCTGGCCGCGCGCGCCAAGATCCAGGCGCGCTGAGGGCTCAGTACTGCTGCGGGTACTGCTGCTGCGCGGGCTGAGACCCGAGCGGCCCGAACTCGTTCGGGCCTCGCTGGGAGTGGTACGGGTTCGGCGGCAGGCCCTGCTGCGGCTGCCCGTAGTCCTCGGTCGGCCACCCTGGGTGGGCATCGGCGGTCGGGAACTGCGGGTGCTGCTGCCCCTGCCGCTGCTGATCGGCGGCGGGCAGCATGTTCGTGTCCGTGTCGTCGCCCGCGCTGTTGACGATGTCGCGCGGAATGCGCACGGTGTTCGCCGCATCCATCGGCGACGTGGCGTTGTCCGGTGTGACGACGAACGCGCCGCGTGCCCGCGCGCGAGCAAGTGCTTCGTCGGCTCGGAGGCGCGGGTCCATGTGGATGCCCTCTCAGTCGTTCGCAGTCGGTGGTGCCAAACCCGGCGAGAACCAGGTGTGGTGTTGAACCAGTCCCGGCCATCGGGCACGGGCCCAGTGTCATTATGCCGGTGCCACTGCCAGAGTATTCCCCCCAATGGGTTTTCGTCATCGATCTAGGTCAGGTAGAGGAGGACGACGCCGATGTCCGCGGATGCGCAGACCCCGGCCGAGCCGCGCCAGAAGGCGGAAGCGGTCGTGCTGGTGGGCGGTCGGGGGGTTCGGCTCCGGCCTCTGACCCTGTCGGCGCCGAAGCCGATGCTGCCGACGGCCGGAGTGCCGTTCCTGAGCCACCTGCTGTCCCGGATCCGGGCGATCGGCATCGAGCACGTGGTCCTCGGAACCTCCTACAAGGCCGAGGTCTTCGAGGACCACTTCGGCGACGGATCCGACCTGGGCCTGCACATCGAGTACGTCGTGGAGTCCGAACCGCTGGACACGGCGGGTGCGATCCGCAACGTCGCGGACCGGCTCAGCGCCGATGACGTGCTGGTGTTCAACGGCGACATCCTCTCCGGCGTGGACCTCGCGGAGCTGCTCGGCACGCACCGCGACAGCGAGGCCGACGTCACCCTCCACCTGGTGAAGGTCGACGATCCGCGCCGCTTCGGCTGCGTGCCCACCGACGCGGACGGGCGCGTCACCGACTTCCTGGAGAAGACCGAGAACCCGCCGGTCGACCAGATCAACGCGGGTTGCTACGTCTTCCGAAGAGAGGTGATCGACGGCATCCCCACCGGCAGACCGGTGTCGGTCGAGCGCGAAACGTTCCCGGGACTGCTCGTCTCCGGAGCCCGCGTGCAGGGCTACATCGACTCGTCGTACTGGCTGGACATGGGAACCCCTGCTGCGTTCGTCCGGGGCAGCTCCGACCTGGTGCTGGGCAACGCGCCGTCCGAGGCCCTGCCCGGCCCGACCGGCCGATCCCTGGTGGCGGCCGGCGCGGAGGTCGCCGGGGACGCGGTCGTCGACGGCGGCAGTTCGGTGGGCGCGGACTGCGCGATTGGTTCCCATGCTCAGGTCAGCGCCTCGGTGCTCTTCGACGGGGCGAAGGTCGAGGACGGAGCCGTCGTGGAGCGCAGCGTCCTCGGCGCGGGTGCCCGAGTGGGCGCCGGGGCGGTGCTGCGGGACGTGGTGATCGGCGACGGCGCGACGGTCGGCGCCGACTGCGAGCTGCTGGACGGGGTCCGGGTGTGGCCCGGCGTCGAGCTTCCGCCGAACGGAGTACGGTTCTCGGCGGATTGAGCACCATGGAAGAACCCCTCACCCGAGACTGGCGTCACGACTACCCGCTCGACCTGGTCAAGGTCCTCTCGCCGCTGCGGCGTGGCAGCGGGGACCCGACCACCCGCGTCGAGCCGGGTCAGCTGTGGTGGGCCAGCACCACCGCCTCCGGCCCGGCGACCCTGCGGCTGCGCAGCGCGAGCAGGGGAACCGTTCGCGCATCCGCGTGGGGGCCGGGAGCGAGCGCGGTGCTGGAGGGCGTTCCCGACCTGCTCGGCGCCTCCGACGACGAGAGCGGGTTCGCGCCCGCCCACGACGTGATCACCAGGGGGATGCGGGCGGCGTCCGGGATGCGGCTGTGCTCGTCAGGCCGGGTGTGGGACGTTCTCGTCGCCGCGATCCTGGAGCAGAAGGTCACCAACCGGGAGGCCTGGCGCTCGTGGCGCGAGCTGTGCCGCCGCTTCGGTCACCCCGCGCCGGGGCCGGTGGGGAAGCTGTGGACCGCGCCCGATCCGCAGCAGGTTCGCCAGATCCGCGACTGGGAGTGGCACCGCGCCGGCATCGACGGAGCCCGTCGCCGCACCCTGCTCGCCGCGGCCTCGTCGGCGCGCAGCCTGGAGAGGGCCGTCGCCCTGCGCGGTGAGGAAGGCCGGAACCTCCTGCAGAAGATCCCCGGCATCGGGCCCTGGACGGCGGCCGAGGTCGCGCAGCGCGCCTGGGGCGATCCCGACGCCGTCAGCGTCGGCGACTTCCACCTGCCCACGATCGTCGGCACCGCTCTGGTCGGTCACCCCCTCGACGACGAGGGGATGCTCGACGCGCTCCAGCCCTACGAAGGCCACCGCCATCGCGCCGTCCGCTATCTCGCGGCCGCAGGCGTCAACCGTCCCCGCTACGCCCCCCGCTACCCGGTCCGCGACTACCGGGCGTTCTGATCCAGTCGATCACGCTCAGTGGTCACTGCCACACCGGTGGCGACCACGAACATCCCGTCGAGCGAACTGAACCCAGATTCGCATTGCGATGCAATGCGTCGTGTTCTACTCTGGGGGTGCGTGAGATCTGTTGGACTGAACGGGCTGAGGGCCACATCGCTCGGCATTGCGTCCGCCCGGGCGAGGTCGAAGAAGTGGTCACCAGCAGGCCACGGTGGGCGGTACGCGGACCTGGCGGTGCGACCCTGCTTTTCGGGCGTACGGATTCCGGTCGGCACCTGCTGGTCGTGCTGGCGGACGGAGCGGACGGGCGTTGGTACGTGTGCACCGCACGCGAGATGACACTCAGAGAACGCCGAACCTTCCGGCGTAGGGGAAGGTGAGAGATATGACGAAGCTCGACAAGCTCGCCGAGTACTACGGCAGCCATGACATGTCGGAGGTCATGGAGTCCGGGCACTGGGAGGACGAACCCGCGGAGCCCGACCCGATGATCACCACGTCGCTGCGCCTGCCGAAGTCGCTGCTGGACCAGGTTCGCGACCGGGCCGCGGCCGATGACGTGAAGACGACGGCGTGGATCAGGGGACTGATCGAATCCGAGTTGGCGCGTTCCGAACCCAACGGTGTCGAAGCACGGCTGCGGCGTCTCGAAGACGCCGTCTTCAACGAATCAGCCTGACGTCGCCGCGGTGAACAGCGGACCGAGGTCGGTGTTGACCGGCGGAGCCGACAGCGACCACCAGCGCAGGTCGAGCGATTCCTCGCTGCGGGTGGGCTCGGCACCGGCCGGAGCGCGCACGACGTAGCGCACGTCGAAGTGCCGCGTCGGCTTGCCCAGCGAGCAGGTGATCGGGTGGACGTCGAGGTGGACCGGCTCCGGATCGACCACCAGGCCGGTCATCCCGGACTCCTCGGTCGCCTCGCGCAACGCCGCACCTGCGAGCGTGCCGTCCTCCGGTTCGCAGTGCCCGCCCAGCTGCAGCCACCGGCCGACCCGGGGGTGCAGGGTGAGCAGCACGTTGTCGCCCGCCGCGTCCAGCAGCACGGCGGAGGCCGTCACGTGACCGGGTTCGCAGGCGCGCAGGCAGGCGTCCTCGCGGGCGTCGAGCAGCGAGAGGAACGCCTGGCGCAGCGCTTCCTGCTGCCGGTCGGCCGGGCGCCAGTCGCTGAGCACCCGGGTCGCGTCGGCGTGCGGTCCGCTCACAGCTCCACCAATCCGTCGTCGAGATCGCGCGGCGGCCGAGGTCCGTCCGCGGGCGTCGCCGGGTGACCGACCGCGACCGCGCCGAGAGGTTCCCAGTTCTCCGGCAGGTCCAGGGCGGAGCGGACCACGTCGGGGCAGAACATCGTCGAGGAGACCCAGCACGAGCCGAGCTCCTCCGAGGCCAGCGATACCAGGAGTCCCTGCACCGCGGCACCACCGGCCACGGTGAACATGTCCCGCTCGGCGGCGGAGCGCGCCTCGTCCGGGTAGGCGTGAGCGCCCTCGCGCACCAGGAACGGCAGCACCACGTCCGGCGCCGCGTAGAGCAGGTCGCCGCGAGTGACCCTGCGCCGCGCGGCCTGCTCCGACATGCCGTCGGCGCGCAGGTCCTCCAGCCACGCGGTGCGCATCGCGTCCAGCAGCTTGATCCGCAGCGCGCGGTCGCGCAGCCACACGAAGCGCACCGGCCGCGTGTGGTGCGGAGCGGGAGCGGTCAGCGCGGCGCCCACCGCGCGCCGCACCGAGTCCGCGTCCACCGGGGTATCGGCGAAGTCGCGCACCGAGCGGCGCACCAGCACCGCCTCGCGACGCCCCTGCGCGATCGCCTCCGCGGTCCCCAGGTGGAAGAGGTCCTCCTCGACCGGCCGGGCGAGATCCCGCGCCGTCGACCCGTCGTCCACAGTGGTCAGACCGCGGACCACCGCGACCGGGATGCCGCCGAGCTTGCCCTTGACCAGGTCCGCGGCGCCGGCGATCTCGTCGGCGACGGCGACCTCGGTGACCGCGAGCTCGTTGCCCTGCGCGTCCGTGCTGCCCGCGTAGCGGTGCAGCACCGCGAGCCCGGCCGAACCGATCGCCGCGTCCGTCTGACCGACCCGCCAGGCCCGGCCCATCGTGTCGGTGACCACCACGGCGACCTGCACGCCGAGCCGCGACGCGATCCCCTCGCGCAACCGCCGCGCGGACGCGTCCGGATCCTCCGGCAGCAGCGCGATCTGGTCCTGCGCCACGTTCGAGGCGTCCACGCCCGACGCGGCCTGCACGATCCCCAGCTTGTTCTGAGTGATCAGCGTCCGGCCCTTGCGGGCCAGCACCGACGTGGACTCCGAGAGCACCAGTTCGCGGCGCAGCGCGTCGCGCTCATCGGGGTCCTCCGGCGCGGTGACCATCCGGCCCTCGGCCTTGGACACGATCTTGCTGGTCACGACGAGCACGTCGCCGTCGCTCAACCAGGGGGCCGCCGCGGAGATCGACGCCGAGAGGTCGTCGCCCTCGACGAACTCCGGCAGTCGCGTCACCGCGAACAGCTGCACACCGCCCGCAGCGGCGTGATCCTTGGGGCTCATGCCGCCCCCACGACCTGCGGGACGTCCGGTCGGAGAGCACGGGCGCCGCTCACGACCTCACCTCCGAGGCCAGGTCGAACGCCGCCTGCGCCATCGCCGCCGTGGTGTCCACATCGGACATCAGCAGCGGGACCGAGCGGACCTGCACGCCCGGCACGTCGGCGGTGTCGTCGCTGTGCACCAGCCAGCCGTCCAGGATTCCCTCGGCGTCGCCGCGCGCGCCGTAGTGGCGGCCCACCGCCTCCGCGGAGGTCTCCACGCCGATCGCGCTCAAGCACGCGTCGGCCATCCCGCGCAGCGGCTTGCCGCCGATGATCGGGGAGAGCCCCACCACGGCGGCGCTCGTCTCGCGCAGCGCGCTGCGGAAACCCGGCACCGCCAGCAGCGTTCCGATGCTCACCACCGGGTTCGACGGCGCCAGCAGCACCACGTCGGCCTGCGCGATCGCGTCCAGGACCTCGGCGGTCGGCTTGGCCTCGTCGGCGCCGACCGGCACGATCGCGTGCGCCTTCGGCTCCGCGCGGTGGCGCACCCACCACTCCTGGAAGTGCACCGCGCGGCTCTCGCCCGTTTCCGGGTCGTCCATCGCCACGTGCGTTTCGACCCGGTCGTCGGTCACCGGGAGCAACCGCGTCCCCGGCCGCCAGCGGTCGCACAGCGCCTCGGTCACCGCTGACAGCGAGTAGCCCGCGCGCAGCATCCGGGAGCGCACCAGGTGGGTGGCGATGTCGCGGTCGCCGAGGCCGAACCAGGACGGCTCCGCGCCGTAGGCGGCGAGCTCCTCCTTGACCGACCAGGTCTCGTCGACCCGACCCCAGCCCTTCGCCGTGTCGATGCCGTCGCCGAGCGTGTACATGCAGGTGTCGAGGTCGGGGCAGACCCGCAACCCGTGCATCCACACGTCATCGCCCACGTTGACCACCGAGGTGATCTCGTGTTCGGAACTCTCCGCCTCGCCGATTGCGGGCAGCCCGAGCGCCGCCTTGACTCCGAGCAGGAAACGGGCGCCGCCGACGCCGCCGACCAGAACTACGACCTTCACGCCACCGATCCTCGCACGCCCACCGGAAGCGGAGGTTGTGAACCCGGACGCTCCCGGTGGGTGGACTCACAGACCGCCGAAGATGCTGCGGAACAGGCTCTGGCCGAGCGAGGTCATCGCCGAGTCGCCGCCGACCAGGTCGAACACGAAGTAGGCGAGCTCGAAGAACCAGCCGCCCACGAACGGCACGCCGATCAGCAGCAGGAACAGCACCAGCGGCGCCCACGGGCGCGCCTTCTCCCCGAAGCGCCGCGCCGGTGCCGACAACCACGGCTCGATCGCCCCGTACCCGTCGAGCCCGGGGACCGGCAGGATGTTCAGCACGAACGCGATCACCTGGAGGAACGCCAGGTAGGACAGCCCGGCCGCCAGCCCGATCGGCATCGGGACCAGCGCGATGACGGTGGTGAGGATCAAACCGAGCACCAGGTTCGTCAGTGGTCCCGCCAGCGAGACCATCGACTCGACCCTGCGGCCCCGCAGCGCACCGTGGTTGATCCAGACCGCTCCGCCCGGCAGCGGGATTCCGCCGATGGCGACGAAGATCAGCGGCAGGATGATGCTCAGCACAGGATCGGTGTAGCGGCGCGGATCGAGCGTCAGGTAGCCCTTCGAGCGCACCGACCGGTCACCGCCGCGGTAGGCGGTGGCCGCGTGCCCGAACTCGTGCAGGCACAGCGAAGTCGCCCATCCGCCCAGCACCAGGAGGATCACTCCGCCGGTCAGGGCGGCGGTGTTGGTGAACGTCGTCAGGACACCGCCGAGCGCGGTGACCGCGACGATGCCGAGGAACAGCGGGCTGACCCGCACGGCCGAAGTAGTCACCCTCCAAGTCTCCACGACTCGCCGTGCGCGTGTTGATCGCCTTCGGCAGGCGGTGATCGTCGAGGGGTGATATTAATGATCTTGGCGCAGCGCGATGCGCCGTACGGAGCACCGGGCCTGTGCCGAACGCGTGGGCCTGGTTGGAGCGGCCGGACCTGGGGATCCGCAGATCCGGATGTCCCCCTACGGATGGTCCCGGCTTGACCGCAAGGAGCTACACGGGTGTAATCACAGCAGTGTCATTCGCTGCTGAAATCGGACGCCTCGCTGCGGCGCGGTGGTCACGGCGGCGTTCGGCCGGGAGCGGGAGAACCCGGCCGGACACGAGGTCGATCGGCGCATCGCCGACGTTGAGAGGGCGTCGATGCGAGCGGTCGGCGACGGCGCGGCCGTCGATGCTTCCTGGTCCCGGTCTCGGGACCAGGAACCTGCGAGCAGGAGTGCGTCCCGTTCCGGTCCTGGGGAGGGCCGGTGGGATTACGGGGAGAAATCGGGGGAGTCATGTGGGAATCAGGAGATAGCCGTCTCGCGGAGCGTGGTGACGCCACCGCTGCGGTCGCGGAGTTCGACGTGCTCGCCGAACTTCTCGAGATGGAAGAAGAGCAGGAGTGGCAGGAGCGCGCGCTGTGCGCGCAAACCGATCCAGAAGCCTTCTTCCCGGAGAAGGGCGGTTCCACTCGCGAGGCCAAGCGCATCTGCGCCGGCTGCGAAGTCCGTTCGGAGTGCCTGGAATACGCGTTGCAGCACGATGAGCGCTTCGGCATCTGGGGCGGACTGTCCGAGCGGGAGCGCCGCAAGCTCAAGCGCCGCGCGGTCTGAGGTCTCCGCGCCCCGCCCGCGCAACGCCGCGCGTGCATTACCGTTCGGGCCGTAGTGGTTCGGACGAGCGGGAGGGCCGGCGCGGGTGGACGAGCCGACGAAGTCGCGATTGCAGGGCCTGAAGTCGTTGCACCGCATCGTCTTCGAGCGAAGCGGTCAGACCGAGCAGCCGACACCGGCGCCGCGTGAGTCCGCCGACGTCCCGGAGAGCCCCGAAACCCCGGAGCCTGAGCGCCGCTCGGTGCGCTCCAGGGCCGTCTCGGTGCTGCGCTCGCCCGGCACGGCGATGGTCGTCGCGCTCGTCGTCCTCGCGCTCGTCAACGCCGCGGTCGCGGGACGTTTCGGCGGAACCCTCTCCGGCGGCCGGTTGCTGCCGACCGCGGACCTGGCGACCACCTGGAGCGACTACCTCAGCGCCTGGCACGCCGTCGGGGGCGGTACAGGATCACCGGCGTCGCCGTCGCTGGCCGTGCTGGCGCTGCTCGGGTCCGTCCTAGGTGGACCGGCGGTGGTCGTCGCCGTCCTGATGCTGCTCGGCGTTCCGCTCGCCGGGCTCAGCGCCTACCTCGCCACCCGCGCGATCGACGTCTCGCCGCTGCGCCGCGCTCTGGTCTCCGCCGCCTACGCGCTGGTGCCGGTGGCCGCGATCTCCGCGGGGCAGGGCAGGCTCGACGTCGTCGTCGCGCACGTCCTCGTTCCACCGCTGCTCGCCGGGATCGCCGCGGTGATCCGCCGGTCCGACGGCCGGTGGCTCGGCACCGCGTGCCTCACCGCGTTCGGCTTGGCCGTGCTGGGCGCCTTCTCGCCCCTGATGCACCTGACCTTGATCGTGCTGGCGCTGCTCGCCCACGTCCTCGTGCCCGGCAGCGGTCTGCGCGGACGGCGTCGCGCCGCCGGGCTCATCGCACTGGTGCTGCTGTCGGTGGCCTGCCTGCTGCCGTGGCCGGTGCTGCTGCTGAGCCACCCCGAGGTCCTGGTGCACGGGCTCGGTGCTCGCGTCGCGGAGCAGCCCGCGTCGGTGCTGCTGGCCGCGCTCAGCCCGGACGGCTCGGCGGTGGGCGCGCTGGGCGTGCTGCTGGTGCTGGCCGCGATCCTGGCGCTGGCGATCTGCTTCGACAAGCGGATGCTCGCCGGTGCCGGTGTCGCCCTGCTCGGCTGGCTGGTGGCGGTCGTCGCCGGAACCGTCAGCACCGAACCGCTCGCCGGTGGAATCGCGAGTCCCGGGTGGACCGGGGGCCCGCTGGTGCTGGTCGCCGCCGGATGTGCCTGGATCGTGCTGAGCGCGAAGGCCATCGCGCTGAACTGGAAGATCGCCGCACCGGTGCTGGGCGTGGGACTGCTCGCGCTGGGTGCGGCCTCGACGGTCGGCAGCGCTTTCGGTCCGCTGGCCGCCCACCCGGCCGCGGCCGGGAGCGGAACTCGACTGGTCACGGAGCCGGGACCGCAGCCCGCGCGGCTGATCACCGGCGCCGGTCCGCGCTTCGGCGACGACGATCTCGCCCCGGCGGGCAACTCCACCGCGTGGCTCCGCCAGGTCGACGAGGACCTCAGCAGCGACGACACCGCCCGCGTGCGCGGGGCGCTCGCCGCCGTCGCCGCCCGAGGAGCCGAGCACGTGATCGTTCCCGCCGATTCCCGGCTGCCGCGCATCGCCCCCGACCTGGTCGTCGACGACGGTCGGCTGCAGGGCGCGCAGCGCGAGCTGCGGCTGCTGCTGCCCGCAGACGCGGTGAAGCTCGTCGGCCCCGACCTCTCCCGGCAGGCGCAGACCGAGCCGGGTCCTGCGCCCGAGGCGCGCCCGCTGCCGGTGGACGCCGAGCTGCCGGCGTTCACCGTCCGGATCTCCGAAGGCGGTTCCGGGCGCGCGCTGGTGCTGGGCGCGGAGAACGAGCCCGGCTGGTACGCCACCATCAACGGCAAGCGGGTTCCGCTGGGCACCGCGTGGGGGCACCAGGTCGCTGTCCCGCTGCCCGAGCAGGCGGCGGAGGTCCAGGTCGGCTACACCGAGATCCCGCGCACCGCGCTGCTGGTGGCGCAGGCGGCCGCGGTGCTGTTCACGGTGGTCGCCGCGATCCCCGGGCGCGGACGTCGGGGCGTCACTGGCCTTCGATGACGTCCGGGTCCAGCCCGAGGTAGGTGGCGACCTGCTCGACGAGCACGTCGTGCAGCAGGTCGGCCATGTCCGTGCCGTCGCGGGCGCGGGCCTCCAGGGGCCTGCGGTAGAGCACGATGCGCGCCCGGGTCGGCAACCCGCGCTTGTCCACGCCAGCGGGCACGAGCCGGGCCAGCGGGACGTTGGCGTCGACCACGACGTCGTCGTCCCAGGTGACCTTCTCCGGAGCGGTGTTGCTGATCTCCGGAACCTCGTCGACGGCCACGTCGAGCTGCGTCAGCTCGGCGTGCCAGCGCTGCTCGATGGGCTCCAGCGCCTCCAGCACGAGCGCGTCGAAGCGCTGCGAGCGGCTGCGCGAGACCGGGACCGAGGACGGGTACAGCGGTCCGCGCAGGCCACGACCGCGCCGGTCCCGCCGGGAGCGGGTTCGACGCCGAGATCCACGTGCGGTAACCACGGGCTGAGGGTACGCCCTCGGCAACCCGGGCCGGGACAACCGGCAGGGGGATGTCCGCTGCTGATCGTGACCGACTGTTCGCCGAAAGCAGACACCTGATCAGTTCGGCGGAGGCAGGGTGGAAACTGGTGTTCGGCGTGGCTCGTGAAAGAGATTCCGCGTGCCTGCGCCGCGAGGTGGACAGGAGGCGCTATCGTGCGTGGCGTGCGGAGCGTGAGGCGGTGCTCGCGGACCGGGTGTGTCAACCCGGCCGTCGCCACGCTCACTTATGCCTATGCGGACTCGACCGCGGTCGTCGGGCCGCTCGCCACCTATGCCGAACCGCACAGCTACGACCTGTGCGAGGCGCACGCGCTGCGGCTGACCGTTCCCAACGGCTGGGAGGTCGTCCGGCATGAAGGCGAGTTCGCTCCCCCGACCCCGTCGGACGACGATCTGACGGCGCTGGCCGAGGCCGTGCGTGAAGCAGGAAGACCGGACAGGCCGGTGGAACCGCAGGTCAGCACCCCGGGAGCCGGGCGTCGAGCGCATTTGCGGGCGTTGCCGGACCCGGTTGAAGAGTGAACAGATCGTGACGAACAGCTCGGGTCAAACCGGATGCTGCCAACGGCTCCGCGATCGCCGGTAGGCTGCCAACCACGTTGGTTGGGAACCGGGGAGGGTGCAGCGTGCGGGACCTGTCGGGGATCGTCAAGGCTTACGACATCCGCGGGGTGGTCGGCGACGGCATCGACGCCGACGTCGTGCGGGAGATCGGAGCGGCGTTCACCAGACTCGTCGGTGGTCCTGCCGTGGTGATCGGCCACGACATGCGCGACTCCTCCCCGGAGCTGGCGCAGGCGTTCGCCGAGGGCGTCACCGGCCAGGGCGTCGACGTCATCACCATCGGGCTGGCCAGCACGGACATGCTCTACTTCGCCTCCGGCAAGCTGGAGCTGCCGGGAGCGATGTTCACCGCCAGCCACAACCCCGCCGAGTACAACGGCATCAAGCTCTGCCGCGCCGGTGCCGCACCCGTCGGCCAGGACAGCGGCCTGTCGGAGATCCGGGAGCTCGTCGGCCACGGCGTCCCGGAATTCCTCGGCGCGAAGGGCTCCACCAGCGAGCGCGACATGGTCGCCGAGTACTCGGCCTACCTCCTCGACCTGGTGAAGCTGCACGACATCCGGCCGCTGAAGATCGTCGTCGACGCCGGCAACGGCATGGGCGGGCACACCGTGCCCACCGTGTTCGACGGCCTGCCGGTGGAGCTCGTGCCGATGTACTTCGAGCTCGACGGTTCCTTCCCGAACCACGAGGCCAACCCGCTGGACCCGGCCAACATCGTCGACCTGCAGGCCAAGGTCCGCGAGGTCGGCGCCGACGCGGGACTCGCGTTCGACGGTGACGCCGACCGCTGCTTCGTCGTCGACGAGCGCGCCGAACCCGTCACCCCGAGCGCCATCACCGCGCTGGTCGCGACCCGCGAGCTGGCCAAGGAGCCCGGCGGGACGATCATCCACAACCTGATTACCTCCAAGGCCGTGCCGGAGATCGTCGCCGAGCAGGGCGGCAAGCCGGTGCGCACCCGGGTGGGGCACTCGTTCATCAAGCAGACGATGGCCGAGACCGGCGCCATCTTCGGCGGCGAGCACTCCGCGCACTACTACTTCCGCGACTTCTGGCGCGCCGACTCCGGGATGCTCGCGGCCCTGCACGTGCTGGCCGCCCTCGGGGGCCAGGACGAGCCGCTGTCGGAGCTGATGGCCGAGTACTCCCGCTACCAGGCCAGCGGCGAGATCAACTCCACCGTCGACGACCAGCAGGCGCGCATGCGCGCCGTCGCCGACGCGTTCGGTGACCGGAATGGCGCTTCTGTCGACGAGCTCGACGGGCTTACCGTGGAGCTGTCGGACGGATCGTGGTTCAACCTGCGACCGTCCAACACCGAACCGCTTCTCCGGCTCAACGTCGAGGCGCGGGACACTGAGGCCATGGCCGCGCTGCGCGACGAGGTGCTCGCGGTCATCCGCGGATGAACCGGCGTCGACCCTGATGAGTGGCACTCGCCGAAGCGCGCGAGTTTGGGAGGAAAACGTGGCCGTTGACCTGGAAGCGCAGTTGCTGGAGCTCCTGGCCTGCCCGTGCGAGCAGCACGGCGAGCTGCGGCCCGGCCTGGCCGACGACACGCAGGCCGACTACCTGACCTGCACTTCCTGCGGCCGTGGTTTCCCGGTGAAGGACGGCATCCCCGTCCTGCTGCTGGACGAGGCCGTCGGGGGCGGGACCCCTGGCGGCGCCGGGGAGGGGTGAAGCTCCCGTGTTGGACGACAGTCTCCTCGACGACCCGGCGCGGCTGGCCGACGTCGACTCCGGCGGCCTGCTGAGGCTCGCCGCCCTCTCCGGTGCGCAGGTGCGCGCCACCTCCGAGGTCGCGGCCGAAGCCGGTCTCGACGAGCTGGCCGACGACCGACCTCGCGCGGTGGTGCTGCTGACCAGGCCCGGCGTGGCCGTCAGCGCGGCTCGGCTGCTGGTCGCCCTGACCGGCGCTCGCTGCCCGGTGCCGGTGGTGATCTCCGACGAACTGCCGTCCTGGGTGGGCCCGCTGGACGTGGTCTTCGCCCACACCGACGACGTCGGTGACGTCACGCTCGCCGAATCCGTGGCCACCGCCTGCCGCCGCGGCGCCAGCGTCGTGCTCGCCGTTCCCTCGGAAGGACCTGTGGCCGCCGCAGGCGCCGGCCGGGCGAAGGTCCTGGTGCCGCGGGTCCCGGTGCCGCCGGCGCTCGCCTTCGCCTACGTCTTCGCCGCGGGCATCATCACCTTCCGCGAGCTGGGCCTGGTGAACTTCGACGTCGAGGAGCTCGCCGACGAGCTCGACAAGGAAGCCGAACGCGCTCACCCGGGCCACGAGTCGCTGACCAACCCCGCCAAGTCGCTGGCGCTGCGGATGGCCGAGCGCACGCCCCTGGTGTGGGGCCTGGACCCGGTCGCCACCGCCGTCGCCGGACACGGCGCGTTCGCGCTCGGCACGCACGCGGGAGTCCCGGCCCACGTCGCCGAGTACCCGCAGGCGGTCGTGCAGCGCGCGCTGCACCGCGCCGCCGCTTCCGTCGGTTCCGAAGCCGACATCTTCGCCGACCCCGAGGACGACCCGGGGGCGCAGCTGAGGGCCTTCCTGATCAGCACGCGCCACGACGATCAGGGGGAGGTGTTCGAACGGTCCGCTTTGCGGGACCTGCCCGGTGCCGACGTGGTCGCGCCGGGGGACACGGTGCGAGCGGATTCGCTGCTGCGCGCAGCCGTCCTGGCCGCCCGCTTCGACCTGGCCGCCGTGTACCTGGGCCTGGCCGCAGGCACCCTCAACGGTCCCGGGTGGCCGGCCCTGGCCATGAGCTGAGGTCCGCAAAACCCGGGAATCCCCCGATGCCGCACGCCCGTCGGGCGAGGTGTGCTGGCCGGACGAGCAAGCGCGAGAACGAGGAAGCGAGAACGACTGTGGAGCTACTGCGAAACGCGGTGCGCCCCTACGCCTGGGGCTCGCGCACCGCTATTGCGGATCTGCTCGGTCGGCCCGTCCCCACTCCGCACCCGGAAGCCGAGCTGTGGATGGGTGCCCACCCGGGTGACCCGTCCAGGGTGCTGCGCTCCGACGGGGACGAGGTGTCGCTGCTGTCGCTGCTCGACTCCGAACCCGCGCACCACCTCGGCGACGAGTGCGTGCGCCGCTGGGGCGGCAGGCTGCCGTTCCTGATGAAGGTCCTCGCCGCCGACGAGCCGCTGAGCCTGCAGGCCCATCCGTCCGCCGAGCAGGCGGCCGAGGGCTTCTCCCTGGAGGAGCGCGCGGGGATCGCGCGCAACGCGCCCAACCGCAACTACCCGGATCCCACGGCCAAGCCCGAGCTGATCTGCGCGCTCACCGAGTTCCACGCGCTCGCCGGATTCCGCGACGCGCAGCGCACCGTCCGGCTGCTCGACGCGCTGGACGTGCCGAGCCTGCGCGCTCACCGGGAGCTGCTGGCCGCCCAGCCCGACGCCGACGGGTTGCGCGCGCTGTTCACCACCTGGATCACGCTGCCCGAGCACTACCTGCGGGACGTGCTGCCGGAGCTGCTGGACGCCTGCGTCGAGCACGTCAGGGAGCGCGGCGAGTTCGCGTTGGAGTGCCGCACGGTGCTGGAGCTGGGCGAGGCCTACCCGCACGACGCGGGTGTGCTGGCGAGCCTGCTGCTGAACCGGTTGGTGCTGCAGCCGGGCGAGGCGATCTTCCTGCCCGCCGGGAACCTGCACGCCTACCTGCACGGCACCGGGATCGAGATCCTCGCCAACTCCGACAACATCCTGCGCTGCGGGCTGACCCCCAAGTACGTCGACGTGCCGGAGCTGCTGAAGGTCCTGGACTTCGCGTGCGGGGACATGCGGGTCCTCAAGGGCGAGTCGCTGGACGCCAACCTGACCGCCTACCGCACCCCAGCCGACGAGTTCGCGCTGTCCCGCCTGGACTGGACTCCCGCCGAGTCCGGCACGGTCCACCTCGATTCGCCCGGGCCGCAGATACTGCTGTGCACCAAGGGGAGCGTCAGCCTGAGCAGCGGTCACCGCACCAACGGGTCCGCGCCGCGCGAGCTCGTCCTGCACCGCGGGCAGTCGGTCTGGCTCGCCGCCAGCGACCCGGCGGTGGAAGCCCGCCCGGCCGAACTGGACGCCGACGGCCAGGCCCAGGTCTTCCGGGCGGCCGCCGGTTCCTTCTAGGACACGATCGCGAAGCGCCTGAGCCGACTCCGCCCTGACCGCGGTGGACACCCGGTAGATTCCTCCCGACATCGCAGCCGGAGAGTCTGGAGGAGATCGTGTCAGCAGGGGGCGGAACCAAGGCCATCCTGGCCGCGCTGGCGGCGAACGCGGGGATCGCGGTGGCCAAGTTCGGTGGATTCCTGTTCACCGGTTCGTCGTCGATGCTGGCGGAGTCGGTGCACTCGCTCGCCGACACCTCCAACCAGGGCTTGCTCCTGCTCGGCCAGAAGACCTCGCAGCGCAGCGCCACCGAGGAACACCCGTTCGGCTACGGCCGCGACCGGTTCTTCTACTCGTTCGTCGTGGCGCTGATGCTGTTCACCCTGGGCTCGGTCTTCGCGCTCTACGAGGGCATCCACAAGATTCAGCACCCGGAGCCGCTGGAGTCGGCGTGGGTCGCGGTGCTGATCCTGGTGATCGCCATCGGGCTGGAGAGCTACAGCTTCGTGACCGCCATCAAGGAGTCGCGCAAGATCAAGGGCAAGCTCAGCTGGTGGCAGTTCATCCGCCAGGCCAAGACCCCCGAGCTGCCGGTCGTCCTGCTGGAGGACTTCGGCGCGCTGATCGGTCTGGTACTCGCGCTCGGCGGCGTCGGGCTGACGGTGCTGACCGGGAACGCGGTCTTCGACGGCATCGGCACGGTGTGCATCGGCGTGCTGCTCGGCGTCATCGCGATCGTGCTGATCGTGGAGACCAAGAGCCTGCTGATCGGCGAGGGAGCCAGTCGCGAGGTGCTCGACGAGATCGTCGGGCAGGTGGAGGCCGAGCGCGTGGAGCGCGTCATCCACATCCGCACCCAGTACCTCGGCCCCGACGAGCTGCTGATCGCCGCCAAGGTCGGGCTCGCCCCGTCGCTCTCGGTTGCGGAAGTCGCCGCTGAGATCGATGGTGCTGAGCAACGGATCCGGGCGAAGGTTCCGGCAGCACGTCTGATTTACCTAGAACCCGACCTCGACCGTGGACGCGCGACCACGGCTTGACACAAAATCCTGTCTTGTCATCACAACGGGTTAACGAAAACGGTGGCGAACACTGGTCGACCGTTACCCGGAGCGACACAAGCGGGTTAGGGTGCGTTTCACCCCGCGACACTTGGGACTTGATGAGGAGGCGACAGTGCCAGGCACTGGGCTGTGGCGAACCAAGTCGGTAGAGCAATCCATTCTCGACACCGACGAGCCGGACACCAAACTTCGCAAAAATCTGGGCACCTGGGACCTGATCGTCTTCGGCGTATCGGTCGTCATCGGTGCCGGCATCTTCACGCTAGCGGCGCGAACGGCTGGTGACGTCTCCGGACCGTCGGTCTCGCTGGCCTTCGTGCTCTCCGCGATCGCCTGCGGTCTCGCCGCGCTGTGCTACGCCGAGTTCGCCTCGACGGTGCCGGTCGCCGGGAGCGCCTACACCTACTCCTACGCGACCTTCGGCGAGTTCATCGCCTGGATCATCGGCTGGGACCTGATCCTGGAGTTCGCGGTCGCCGCTGCCGCCGTCTCCAAGGGCTGGTCGGTGTACCTGGAGGAAGTGTTCAAGCTCGTCGGGCTGAGCGTGCCGACCGTGCTCCCGCTCGGACCGCTCCAGTTCGACTGGGGCGCGCTGCTCCTGGTCGTCGTGCTCTCGACGCTGCTGGCGGTCGGCACGAAGCTGTCCGCGCGGGTCTCGCTGGTCATCACCATCATCAAGGTGGCCGTCGTGCTGCTGGTGATCGTGGTCGGCCTCGCCTACATCAACGCCGACAACTACACGCCGTTCATCCCGCCGGCCGAGCAGGCCACTGAGGACAGCCCGGCGATCGAGCAGTCCCTGCTGTCGCTGATCCTCGGCGGGCAGACCAGCACCTACGGCATGTTCGGCCTGCTGGCCGGTGCCTCGCTGGTGTTCTTCGCGTTCATCGGTTTCGACATCGTCGCGACCACCGCGGAGGAGACCAAGAACCCGCAGAAGAACGCTCCGCGCGGCATCCTCGGCAGCCTCGTGATCGTCACGGTCCTCTACGTCGCGGTCGCACTGGTGGTCACGGGCATGGTGCCCTACACCGACCTGGCCACCGCCGAGGACGGCACCCGCTCCACGCTGGCCACCGCGTTCGCGATTCACGGCGTGACCTGGGCGGCGGCGATCATCTCGTTCGGTGCGCTGGCCGGTCTGACCACTGTGGTCATGGTGCTGCTGCTGGGCCAGACCCGCGTGCTGTTCGCCATGTCCCGCGACGGTCTGATGCCGAAGGGCCTCGCCAAGACCTCCAAGGCGGGAACCCCGGCGCGCGCGACCGTCCTGGTCGGCATCGTGGTCGTCCTGGCCGCGGCCTTCTTCCCGGCTGACAAGCTGGAGGAAATGGTCAACGTCGGCACGCTGTTCGCGTTCATCCTGGTCTCGCTGGGCGTGATCGTGCTGCGGCGGACGCGTCCGGACCTGCCGCGCGGCTTCCGCGCTCCGCTGGTCCCGTTCGTGCCGATCCTGGCGATCGTGGCCTGCTTGTGGCTGATGCTGAACCTGACCGCCCTGACCTGGGTCCGGTTCGTGGTCTGGATGATCGCCGGTGTGGTGATCTACTTCCTCTACGGCCGGTCGCACTCGCGCCTCGGTCGGGAGGGCGACGTCGCCAACGGCGGCTCGGTCACCAAGTAGCTCGAAGCACCGATCACGAGAGCGGCGCCATCCCCGACGGGGTGGCGCCGCTCTCGTCTTGGTCCAAACCGAGGAGGGCTCGTGCCCGGATGTCCGGTCGGTGGGGTGGGGAAGTTTTCATGAAAACTTCCCCACCCCACCGACCGGACATCCCCGGACATCACAACTAGAACGAGGACCTGGCGACGCCCGAACATGACGTGACCAGCGGAGGAGGGATTCCGGAGTCAGGTGTCGGTGGAGCGCAGCGAGGTGCCCCGCTCCCACGGGGCGATGCGGCCCCGGGGTTCGGTGATCTCCGGGAGCACCGAGGGCTCCGACCGGGGCTCGGACTCCTGCTGGGCGGGCAGCTCCGGAGCCTCCGAGGCAGGTTCAGGAGTCGGCTGCTCCCGCACCGGCTGCTCGGGGACCTCGGCTTCAGCCGGCTCCTCGCGCTCCGGGCGGACCGGCGTGATGCGCCGGGTCGCGGAGTCCTCCGCCGAACGCCTGGGCAAGTCCTCGACCGAGTCGCCGATCGAGCCACCGTCATCGCCCTGCGGCGAGAACGCGGCCCCCGAACCGAACCGGTGCGGATCGGGTGCAGACGGGATCTGCGGGGCCTCCGGCGTCGACAGCGGCAGCGCCGCACCGCGAACCGGGCGCTCCAGGCCCGCAGCCATCGCCACCGCGCGGTCCCACTCCGGATCACCGCTGTAGTCGGAGTGCCCCAGCACGCCCGGCACCCAGCGGCGGCAGGAGAACGGCCCGCGCTGCGGGTCCGGCAACCAGTGATCGCCCCCGAGGACCAAGGCTCCCGTCGGCCCGCGAGTCGCCGCGGGCAGAGGACCTTCGGTGCCGTCGCTGCGCATCCCGACGCCGATCAGCATCCCGTTGTAGACCTGCCGGTTCCAGGTGGTCACGGCGCCGCCCAGCGGATCCGTGCCGCGGCACAGCGAACGCCACCGGTGACCCAGCCCGCCGGCCAGATCCCGCAGCGCCGAGTGCGGCACCACGCCGGGGAAAGCGCGCGGGTAGGCCCACTGCAGCTGCGAACCGGCCGTCACCAGACCGACGCGCTCGCGATCCTGCTCGGGCAACGTCTCCAGCAAGCGCGCGGCGGCCACGGCGGCGAGCAGGCTGCCCTGGCTGTGCCCGACCAGCACCACGCGCGTGTTCGGGTCCGCCAGGTGCTCGGCAGCGCGGTCGGCCAGCTCCGGGATGACCTTCAGCGCGTAGCACGGCGGCACCACCGGGTGCGCCTCGCGCGGCCAGAACAACGCCAGGTCGCCCAGCACGCCCAGCACGCGCGCGGTGTCCCGCTTGGTCGCGGCCAGGAACACCATGCGCAGCAGACCGACGGCCAGGCCGGCGAGCGCGACCACGCCGATCGCGCTCAACCAGCCGATCTGCGGCATCCCGGCGAACCGGGCGATCAGGCTCGCCGCCGTGCTGATCGTCAGCACACCGGCGATCACCAGGAAGAACTGGTGCGAGTAGCGGCGCTGAAGGTCGGCGAACTTCCAGGCGCTCGCGGCCTTCCGCTGGTCCTCCTTGCGGCCCGCGTGCAGCAGCGCGACCTCGTCCGGGATCGGATCGTCGTCCTCGCTGCGGCGGAACCGGCGGATCAGCAGCAACGGTGCCGCCACCAGCAGCGATGCCGCCAGCAGCACCACGGCCACGCCCCAGAAGATCGTCACGTCGTCGAACGCGGCCGGCAGCACCAGCGGAGCGGCGCCGGGGGATTGCGGCGCGCTCAAGGTCTCCCGGACGCTGAGCGCCAGCCCGGCGCCGAAACCGTTGCCGAGCATGGCCGCCAGCATCAGCACCGGCGCGCTCATCCAGCCACCGGCCCACGGGCGCAGCTGCTTCGGGCACGACTTCCACTCGGCCCGCGCCAGCAGCGACGCCGGAACCAGCAGCACGGCGACCGCCACGCAGCTCAGCACCAGCAGCGCGGTGATCGCGTCGATCGTCGTGCCCGACCCCGGCAGCGCGCCGGACAGCTCGCCCGGCAGCAGCGCGACCGAAGCGACGAGCACACCGCCGACGGACATCAGCACCTGCCGCGCCCGCTGCCCCAGCAGGGCCCGGAAGACCTTGCTGGTCTCCCGCATCCCGGCCGGGTCGTCCAGCCCGGCGCTGCCGACCACCGAGATGATCAGCAGCGCGGCGGCGACCAGCCAGCGCGGGTCGAAGCTGGGAGCCAGCGGCCCGCCCAGCGCCACCAGCGCCACAGTGGACAGAGCAGCCGTCACGTGCAGCGCCCGCAGCGCCGGGGTGTCCGGATCGGACACCACGTTCTCGCCCGGCAGCATCGGTGCCAGCGCGGAGTGCTGCGGACTGTCCTTCTTCGGCGCGGCCACCCGCCAGGACACAGTGGACAGCCGGTGCATGAGCAGCACCACCAGCACCACCGGCAGCAGCAGCACGACCGAGCGCAGCACGTCGACGTCGCGCAGCGCGGTGGGCACGAAAGTCATGCACTGCGCGCCCGGCGAGAGGCATTGCGCGGCGACGAGATCCAGCGTGATCACGGTCAGCTGAGCGACCAGCAGCATCGTCAGCAGCAGCGCGGACAGTCGCATCAGACCGCGCAAAGTGGAGCCCAGCACCCTGCTCACCGGGTTCTCGGTCCGCGTCGGCGGCAGCATCCAGTGCGCCATGTTGGCCAGCGCGAACGGGAACAGCAGGGCCCAGGTCGCCTTCGCCAGGCCGCCCGAGGTCATGGCACCCCACACGTAGCCCTCGACGATGCGGGGAACCGAGCGGTCGCCTGCGGTGAGCATCGGGCCCGGGACCGGACGGCGCAGCCGGTCGGCCGGCCGCATGATGCGTCCCACGCCGTCTCCGGCGACGTCCACGGACGCGACCGAATCGGTCAGCTCGTCGCCGGTCGTGCCGAGAATTCCGTGCACGCGCAGCTCGACGACGCGGGTGTCGGGCCCGGGTACTTGCACAGGATCCTCCCGAGCAGTTCGTGATCATCCAAACGCCGTGGTGATTCTCCATCGCGAACCCACACATGGCGACCTCTACGGGAACGATTGTGATCGTCCCGGCAGGGGATGTCATGAATTCGAGCGTTTTGTAGCGCGGCGCCGCGCGGGAGCACAGCGGCCGCCACCCCGTTCCCGGCGTTCGGCTACCGTTTCCGACGTGGGACGACTCATCGTCATCGAGGGGCTGGACGGCGCGGGCAAGCGCACCCTGGCCCGGGGGATCACGGCCGAACTGACCGCGCGCGGCCGCGCGGTGTCGAGCGCGGCGTTCCCGCGCTACACAGAGGACGTGCACGCCGAACTCGTCGCCGAAGCCCTGCGCGGCCGGCACGGCGACCTCGGCTCCTCCGTGCACGGGATGGCCGTCCTCTACGCGCTCGACCGCAGGGCGGCGGCCGACGCGCTGCGCGCCGAGCTCGACGCCCACGACGTCGTGCTGCTCGACCGCTACGTCGCCTCCAACGCCGCCTACGGAGCCGCGCGGCTGCACGAGCACGCCGACGGGGAGTTCGTGTCCTGGGTCCGCGACCTGGAGATCACCCGGTTCGGCCTGCCCGAACCGGACCTGCAGATCCTGCTCCGGGTGCCCGCCGACGTCGCGGCGGTTCGCGCCGAGCACCGCGAGCGGACCGAAGCCGACCGCGGACGCGACCGATTCGAATCCGACAGCCCGCTCCAGCAGCGCTGCGCCGAGGTCTACTCGGAACTCGCCGACGCCGACTGGTGGACGCCGTGGGTGGTCGTCGACGGGGTCGCCGACGTCGACTTCGCGGTCCTCGTCGACGAGCACGTGCGGGGCTGAAGGTTGAAGCCGAGACCACATCATCGATGCTCCATTCGGTGGTACCGGTTGAGCTGAACCGGCGCCGAGTTCGCGACCTGCGACGACACCCGGCGGGTGGATGCACGGACTCCAAGTGACAAGTGCAACGATGTGGCGCATGAAGGCACGCGTGCTCGTGGTGGACGATGATCCGGCCCTGGCCGAAATGCTGACCATCGTGCTCCGGGGAGAGGGGTTCGAGACCGCCGTCGTCAGCGACGGCACCAAGGCGATGCCCGCCTTGCGCGAGCTCAAACCCGACCTGGTCCTGCTGGACCTGATGCTGCCCGGCATGAACGGCATCGACGTGTGCAAGGCGATCCGGACCGAGTCCGTGGTGCCCATCGTCATGCTCACCGCCAAGAGCGACACCGTCGACGTCGTCCTCGGCCTGGAGTCCGGCGCCGACGACTACATGGTCAAGCCCTTCAAGCCGAAGGAGCTCGTCGCCCGGCTGCGCGCCCGCCTGCGACGCACCGACGCCGAACCGGCCGAGGTGCTCACCATCGGCGACGTGATCATCGACGTGCCCGGCCACGAGGTCACCCGCGACGGCCAGCCCATCGCGCTGACCCCGCTGGAGTTCGACCTGCTGGTCGCGCTCGCCCGCAAGCCGCGCCAGGTCTTCACCCGCGAGGTGCTGCTCGAACAGGTGTGGGGCTACCGGCACGCCGCCGACACGCGCCTGGTCAACGTGCACGTGCAGCGCCTGCGCTCCAAGGTCGAGCGCGACCCGGAACGCCCGGAGGTCGTGCTCACCGTCCGCGGAGTCGGCTACAAAGCAGGCCCCCCGTGATGAGGACTGCCTCCACGTGACGTCGCGTCGTCTGCGAGAGTTGGGCAGGAGTCTTCGGGCGCAAGCGGCGAAGGCGCGAGACGTGAAGACCACCCTCGCAACTGGCGCCGCCGCGGGTTCTCAGACGTCGTCTGGTGAGGACGCCGCGACGCCGTGTATTGGCATACATCAGGAGTGGCGCCCGGAGCCAGGCGGCGTCTGAGGTTCCGCTACCCGCACCGCTTCGCAGAACGAGTACTAACAGCCTTGAGGTCGTCGTGAGCGTGTGGACGCGCCATAGCCGCTGGGTGCGGTTGCTGAGCAGCCGTGTCCGCGAGGAGACGCGCGCCCGCTGGCACCGGTTCGAGGCGCTGTGGCGGCGGTCGATGCAGCTGCGCGTCGTCGTCAGCACGCTGGCTCTCTCGCTGGCCGTGGTGATCGTGCTGGGCATGGTCCTGCAGTGGCAGATCACCTCGCAGCTGCTGGACTCCAAGGAGCAGGGCGCGATCACGCAGGCCGAGGTGAGCCTGACGACCCTGGAGCGCGAGCTCGCCGCCGTCGACCCCAACTCCGACAGCGTCTCCGAACAGCTGCAGGCCGCGCTGAACCGGCTGACCACTTCGTCCTCCGGACACCCGACCTCCGAGACCGTGGCGGGCGCGTTCACCGCGGTGCTCGTGGACGGCCGAGCGCCCGGCGAGCGCAGCAAGCAGCCCGCCGCCGGCCCCATCGGGGACGTGCCGGAAGACCTGCGCGGGTTCGTCGAGCGAGGCCAGCTCGCCACCAAGATCCACACTGTGCAGCGGGGGAACGACGGCCCGGTCACCATGGTGATCGTCGGAACCCCGGTGTCCAGCGCGACCCGCCCGCTGCAGATGTACCTGCTGTTCCCGCTGACCGCCGAGCAGCAGACCCTCGCCGGCCAGCAGCGGACGCTGCTGGTCAGCGCCGCCGTCCTGCTGGCGCTGCTGGGAGCGATCACCAACCTGGTGACCCGCCAGGTCGTGCGCCCGGTGCGGCAGGCCGCGCAGACCGCCGAGCAGCTCGCCGAAGGCGACCTCGACAAGCGGATGCGGGTGATCGGCGAGGACGACATGGCCCGGCTGGCCGAATCCTTCAACGAGATGGCCGACAGCCTCAAGCAGCAGATCACGCAGCTGGAGGAGTTCGGCCAGCTGCAGCGCCGCTTCACCTCCGACGTCTCGCACGAGCTGCGCACCCCGCTGACCACGGTCCGGATGGCCGCGGACGTCCTGCACGCCTCCCGCGAGGAGTTCCCGCCCGGCCTGTCCCGCTCCACCGAGCTGCTGGTCGACGAGCTCGACCGGTTCGAGCTGCTGCTGGCGGACCTGCTGGAGATCTCCCGCCTCGACGCCGGCGTCGCCGACCTCTCCGCCGAACGGCTCGACCTGCACGAGATCGCCGACCGCGCCGCCGAATCGGTGCGCGCCATCGCCGACACCAGCGGCGTCGAACTCCGCGTGTTCCCGCCCCCCGACGGCTCCGACCTCGCCCTCGTCGCCGACGCCCGGCGCGTCGAGCGCATCATGCGCAACCTCGTCGCCAACGCCATCGACCACGCCGAAGGCGGCCCGGTCGAACTGCGCTTCGGCGGCAACGAGCAGGCGGTCGCCGTCACCGTCCGGGACTACGGCGTGGGATTGCGCAGCGGCGAGGCCGAGCTGGTGTTCACCCGCTTCTGGCGCTCCGACCCCTCCCGGAACCGGCGCAGCGGCGGCACCGGCCTCGGCCTGTCGATCAGCCTGGAGGACGCCCGCCTGCACGCCGGAACGCTGGACGCCTGGGGAGAACCCGGCGAAGGCTCCTGCTTCCGCCTCACGCTGCCGCGCAAACCGGGCAAGGAACCCGAGACCAGCCCGCTGTCGCTGCCCAGCACCCGGCGCATCGCGGCGCCCGAAGCGCTGCTGGCCGCCAACGTGGAACGGCCCGCCGAAGGGGAGGGCGAGCAGGAGGTCCGCGATCAGGGCCCGGCTCGGCTCACCGAAGAGTCATGGGAGGAGAAGTGATGGGCGCCCACCGGTCACGCAGGCTGGCGGCACTGCTGGTCCTGCTGCTGTCGGTGTCGTCCTGCGCTTCGATCCCGGAGAGCTCCGAGCCCAAGGCGGTCAAGGAGGTCGACGGCAGCAACGCGACCATCCCGATCAACCCGCCGCCGGACGACATCGACCCGCTGGCGCTCGTGCGCAGCTTCGTCGACAAGGCCGCCTCGCCGACCAGCGGCCACGAGTCCGCCCGCAAGCACCTCGCGCCGTCGATCGAGCGCAACTGGACGCCGCCGGCGGGCATGCTGATCGTGGAGAACGTCGACACCATCCCGGCACCCCAGCCGCAGCCGCTGCCCGACGGGGTCCAGATGGTGACGCTGCGGGCCGACCGGGTCGGCAGGCTGCTCGCCGACTCCTCGTTCGTGCCGGAGACCGGCGAGTTCACCGTGGACGTGCGCGTGGAGCGACAGGGCAACGGCCAGTGGCGGATCACGACCCCTCCGCCGGAGCTGGTCGCGAGCAAGACGTCCTTCAGCAGCGACTTCCGCCCGGTGCCCGTGTACTTCCTCGACCACGACCTCTCCGGTGTCGCACCCGACCTGCGCTACGTTCCTGCTCAGCCGGTCGCCACGGTGCCGCGACGGGTCACCGAGCTGCTCACCGCCGGGCCGTCGGAAGGGATGCGCGAGGCGATGCGCACCGCCATCCCGCCGGGCGTGTACCCCAAGACCAACGCCTCCGAGGCCGCGGACGGCGCGATGGAGGTCAACCTCAGCGATCTGGGCGAGGTCTCGGACGAAACCCGCAGGCTGATCGCGGCCCAGGTGGTCTACACGCTCGAAGGCGTGAGCAGCGCGCGCGTGCGCATCCGGGAAGAGGGCGTGACGCTGCTGCCCGACGGCAAGGACCTGCGCCCCATCGACATGGAGAAGTACGAGGCGGACAACCTGCAGCGCCCGGACCTGCCGGGCCTGGCGGTCGTCGACGAGCGCGTCCGGGTGCTCGACCGGCACGCCCGGCCGATCCCCGGACCGGCCGGATCCGGCGAGTACGACGTGGTGCGCGCGGGTCGCTCGCCGCACGGCGACAAGCTCGCCGCCGTCACCCGAAGGCCCGGCGGTGTGGCGCTGCGCGTCGGTGATTTCGGCGAGCAGCTCGCCGAGATGCCCACGGTCGGCAGCTACATGAGCAAGCCGACCTGGCGCGGCGAGGAAGAGGCGTGGACGGTCGTCGACGGCCGCGACGTGGTGCGCGTGGTCGACACCGGTGCCCAGTGGACGCCGCAACCCGTCGACGCCCGCGCGCTGCCGCCCGGTCGTCCCATCACCGACCTGCGGTTGTCCCGCGACGGCACGCGGATCGCGGCCGTCATCGACGGGAACGTGGTGATCGCCGGGGTCGCCGAGCAGGACGGCCGCGCCGTGCTGCAGCGCCCGGTGGTGCTGCGCGCGCCGCAGGACGCGCGCGTCACGTCGGTGGAGTGGCGGCAGGACGAGTCCCTGGTCGCGATCACCGACAGCAACAACTTCCCGGTCTTCGACCTGTCCGTGGACGGTTTCCGCTGGGAGCCCTACACCGCGGCCAACCTGGGCCAGCCGCTGACCGCGGTCACCGTCGGCCCTGGCGGGCAGGTGGTGGTCGCCGACCGCACCGGCATCTGGCAGGCGCAGGACACCGACGACGTCTGGTCGATCACCGAGGCTCCGATCAGCGGGGCTTCCATCCCCTTCTACCCGGGCTGATCCGACACGCGTCGGTGAGTCGGATCGGCGATCGCGTCATGATCCGCTGGTGCTCCACCGACTCCGCGAAGCGATCTCCGGCGTTGCCGACCTGCTGCTGCCGCAGCACTGCGTCGGCTGCGACGTCGCGGGCACCGCGTGGTGCTCGGTCTGCGCGGGCAGGCTCGGCGGGTTCCGCCGGGTCCACCGGCCGCTGCTCGGCGAAGCGCCACCGGTGTACGCCCTCGGGCGCTACCGGGGCGCGGCCCGGCGCGCGGTGCTGGCCTACAAGGAGTCCGGGCAGCGCGGGCTCGCCGTCCCGCTGGGCACCCAGCTGGCCACGGCGCTGCGGTCGATCACCGCGGAGGAGTCGCTGGAACCCGAGTGGTGGCTGGTGCCCGCCCCGTCACGGGCGGTCGCGTCGCGGCGGCGCGGAGGCGCGCACATGACCCGCATCGCGCGCGCAGCCGCGGTCGCGCTCGGCGAAGCGGGATTTCCCGCGCGGGTCGCCGACTGCCTGCTGACCGGTCCGGGGGCGGCGGACTCGGCCGGACTGACCCCGCAGCAGCGGCTCGACAACCTCGCGGGCCGGGTGGTGGTGCGCCCCGGAAGACTCCCACCGGAGGGGGCGCAGATCGCGTTGCTCGACGACGTGGTGACCACCGGAGCGACCGCGGCCAGCGCCGTGACCACCCTCGACGGGGTGAGGCGCCCGGTGGCTGCGGTGCTCGTCCTGACCGCGACGGCCGGCTGATCTCGACGAGTGAAAATCGCAGAACCCGTTCGGCCCAGGAACCTTCGCGCCCAGGTGTTCGTTCCCCCGGGGTGAGCTGGTTCAACGGACAGTCCGCAACCGTGCGCAGAGCTACGACGCTACCTACCCGAACGAGTGAACCACTCGTTCGGAGGCTCACCCCGGCCACGCCTGGCACCCAGCGTGATCTGCTGCTTTCGGCAGCAAACATCACTCTCGGTGGATGCTTGACTTCGCCCGTCTGAGGGGGTGTCACAAATCGATAAACCGAGCTAACGTGGCGAACCAATCCAGCCGAACCAAGGCGGAGGGAAGGAGCGAAAACCCATGTCCCTGGCGCCTTGAGAGAGCTGATCTCTCCTGACAAGGCGCCCCACCGTGCACACCTCGCCTACGGACTTGCAAGGAACGGAGGTCGTGAATGGATATCGTCGTCAAGGGTCGTAACGTTCAGGTTCCCGATCACTACCGGGAGCACGTCAACACCAAGATGACCCGGCTTGAGCGGTACAACCGGAAGGCCATTCGGGCGGAAGTGGAACTGTTCCACGAGAAGAATCCCCGCCAGGCCAAGAACTGCCAGCGAGTCGAGATCACTCTCAAGGGCAAGGGCGCTCCCATCCGCGCCGAAGCCTGCGCCGGCGACTTCTACGCCGCGCTCGACGCCGCGACGACCAAGCTGGAGAGCAGGCTCCGGCGCATGCACGACCGTAGAAAGGTGCACTACGGACAGCACAACCCGACTTCCGTGGCAGAGGCGACCGCAGCGATGGCGGACCGGCCAGTGGTGACCGGCCCGGTCGGGTCCGGCTCCGGTGGGGCCGAGGGCCGAACCGCGCTGCTCGAAGCGCCCCAGGAAGCACCTGCGCAGTCAGCCGAAGTTCCGGGACAGCGCATGACCGAGGAGGACGCGTACGCGCCCGGCCAGGTCGTGCGGGAGAAGGAGCACTCGGCCAAGCCGATGACCGTCGACGAAGCCCTCTACCAGATGGAACTGGTGGGGCACGACTTCTACCTCTTCGCGGACGCCGACAGCGGCCGCGCCAGCGTCGTCTACCGAAGGAAGGGATTCGACTACGGCGTGATCCGACTCGCCGACGCCTGAGCACACATCCGGGCGGCTCCGGCTCAGCCGAGCTCGCTCGCACGGGCGAGTCTGCGCCACGCCCGACCTGGACGGCTGTCCCCCGCGTACGGTGGTTCGCGGGGGACAGCCGTTTGTTGCGGTCCGCCAACGCTGGATCGGACTACGGCGTACCCCCGCAGCCAGCTCTAATACGATGGCCACAAAGCGTCCGTGACGGACGCGTCACGATCAGCTAGCGAGGTCGACCGGATGGTCCTGTCCCGACTGCTCCGCGCCGGCGAGGGCAAGATGCTCAAGCGCCTGCGCGCTATCGCAGCGCACATCAACGAGCTCGAAGACGCCGTCGTCGGTTTGTCCGATACCGAGCTGAGGGGCAAGACAGACGAGTTCAAGCGCCGCTACAGCGAGGGTGAATCGCTCGACGAGCTGCTTCCCGAAGCCTTCGCCGTCGCCCGCGAAGGGGCCAAGCGCACCCTCGGCCAGCGGCACTTCGACGTGCAGCTGATGGGTGGCGCCGCCCTGCACCTGGGCAACATCGCCGAGATGAAGACCGGTGAGGGCAAGACCCTGACCTGCGTCCTGCCCGCCTACCTCAACGCCATCACCGGCGAAGGCGTGCACGTGGTCACGGTCAACGACTACCTCGCCAAGCGCGACGCCGAGTGGATGGGACGCGTGCACCGCTTCCTGGGCCTCGAGGTCGGCGCGATCCTCGCCGAGATGACCCCCGAGCAGCGCCGCCAGGCCTACCACGCGGACATCACCTACGGCACCAACAACGAGTTCGGCTTCGACTACCTGCGCGACAACATGGCGTGGAGCCTCGCCGACTGCGTGCAGCGCGGGCACCACTTCGCCGTGGTCGACGAGGTCGACTCCATCCTCATCGACGAAGCCCGGACCCCGCTGATCATCTCCGGCCCCGCCGACCAGTCCTCCCGCTGGTACCAGGAGTTCGCCAGGCTGGCCCCGATCCTCAAGCGCGACGCCCACTACGAGGTCGACGAGCGCAAGCGCACCGTCGGCGTCACCGAAGAAGGCGTCTCGATCATCGAGGACCAGCTCGGCATCGAGAACCTCTACGAGGCCGCGAACACGCCGCTCGTCGGCTACCTCAACAACGCGCTCAAGGCCAAGGAGCTCTACCAGCGCGACAAGGACTACATCGTCCGCGACGGCGAGGTGTCCATCGTCGACGAGTTCACCGGCCGAATCCTGGCCGGGCGCCGCTACAACGAGGGCATGCACCAGGCGATCGAGGCCAAGGAAGGCGTCGAGATCAAGGCCGAGAACCAGACCCTGGCCACGATCACGCTGCAGAACTACTTCCGCCTCTACGACAAGCTCGGCGGCATGACCGGTACCGCCGAGACCGAGGCCGCCGAGTTCCACGGGACCTACAAGCTCGGCGTCGTGCCCATCCCCACCAACGAGCCGATGGCCCGCATCGACCAGCCCGACCTGGTCTACAAGGGAGAGCCCGCCAAGTTCGAGGCCGTCGCCGAGGACATCGCCGAGCGGCACGAGAAGGGCCAGCCCGTCCTCGTCGGCACCACCAGCGTCGAGCGCTCCGAGTACCTGTCGAAGCTGCTGACCAAGCGCGGCGTCCCGCACAACGTCCTCAACGCGAAGAACCACCAGCGCGAAGCCGCGATCATCGCCGAAGCCGGTCGCCTCGGCGCGGTCACGGTCGCCACCAACATGGCCGGCCGCGGTACCGACATCGTGCTGGGCGGCAACGTCGATCACCTCGCCGATGCCGAACTGCGCGAGCGCGGCCTCGACCCGGTCAGCAGCGGCGAGCAGTACGAAGCCGAATGGCCCGCCGTCGTCGAGAAGATCAAGTCCCAGGTCGACTCCGAAGCCGACCGGGTCCGCGAGGCCGGCGGTCTCTACGTGCTGGGCACCGAGCGGCACGAATCCCGGCGCATCGACAACCAGCTGCGCGGTCGTTCCGGTCGTCAGGGCGACCCCGGCGAATCCCGCTTCTACCTGTCGCTGGGCGACGAGCTCATGCGCAGGTTCAACTCCGCCATGGTCGAGACCGTCATGACGCGCCTCAAGGTGCCCGACGACGTCCCGATCGAGCACAAGATGGTCTCCAACGCGATCCGCAGCGCCCAGACGCAGGTCGAGCAGCAGAACATGGAGATCCGCAAGAACGTCCTCAAGTACGACGAGGTGATGAACCAGCAGCGCACCGTCATCTACGACGAGCGCCGCCGCGTCCTGGCCGGTGAGGACCTGCAGGAGCAGGTCATGCACATGCTCAACGACGTCGTCACCGCCTACGTCGACGCCGAGACCTCCGCCGGCTACGCCGAGGACTGGGACTTCGAGAAGCTCTGGAAGGCGCTGAGCTCGCTGTACCCGATCAGCATCAGCTGGGAGACGCTGGTCGAGGACGACGACGACCTCAGCAAGGAACACCTGCTGGAGCTGATCACCACCGACGCCAAGGAGACCTACGCCAAGCGCGAGGCCGAGGTCGACGGCAAGGTCGGGGCCGGCGGGATGCGGGAGCTCGAGCGGCGCGTCCTGCTCAGCGTCCTGGACCGCAAGTGGCGCGAGCACCTCTACGAGATGGACTACCTCAAGGAGGGCATCGGCCTGCGCGCCATGGCCCAGCGGGACCCGCTCATCGAGTACCGCCGCGAGGGCTTCGACATGTTCGGCGCGATGCTGGAAGCGCTGAAGGAGGAGTCCGTCGGCTTCCTGTTCAACGTGCAGGTCGAGGCCGCCGAGCCCGAGACCGCACCGGAGCAGCCCGCAATGCCGGTCTCGGTGAGCCAGTCCAACGGCGGCGTCCCGGAGGTCCCGCAGACGCCGCAGGTCCCGCAGGGCGGCGCTCAGCCCCAGGGCGCGCGTGCGCGCAGGGCCAAGCCCGCCTCGGCCGGACCGGCCCTGAGCCAGCTCGGCGGCCCCGGCGACGGGGAGCAGACCCCGGCCGCGCTCCGCGGCGGTGGCCTGCAGGCCCCCAGCAACCAGCGGCTGAGCTACTCCGGCCCGAACGAGACCGGTGAGGCGCAGCAGACCACCGAGCAGGCCGACGCCGACGCCCGAGGCGGCACCCGCCGCGAGCGCCGCGCGGCTGCCCGAGCGGACCAGAAGAAGAAAAAGCGCTGAACCAACGCGAAGGGCCCCGGACCGACTGGTCCGGGGCCCTTCGCGTTGCAGCGGCGGATGCCGCCGAGATCACGAGTTGGGGCGCTTGCCGTGGTTGGCGTTGTTCTTGCGCCGGTCCTTCTTCTTGCGCGCGCGCTTGCCCATAAGGCGACTCCCTCGAAGTTCGAACTTCACTCCAGCCCGGTGACCGCGAGTGATCAACTGACACCCGGTCTCCGCTGGGATTTCGAGCTTCCAGTCTGCCATGTCCGATACCTGCCGTCGGCGGGTGGTGGCCGTCATGGTTTCCTAAGCAGGGGCCGGTAGCGGCCGTGACGAGGAGGAAGAGATGGCCGAGGAGATCCGCGCCGAGATGGTGGCCAACGTCATGACGGTGTCGGTGTCCGAGGGTGACCCGGTCAACGACGGCGATTCGCTGGTGCTCCTGGAGTCCATGAAGATGGAGATCCCGGTGCTCAGCGAGGTTTCCGGCAAGATCAGCACCATGGCGGTGAAGCCCGGCGACGTCGTCCAGGAAGGCGATCTGATCGCCGTCGTCGAGTGACGACCCGCTTCGATCCGCGCAGCCGACCCGGGGGACCGACTTGTCCACGCTGAGTGATCTTCTCGCCGAACACACGGGACTGTCCGGCACCGCCGCCGACCACCTGCAGCTGGTGGTCGCCGAGTGGCAGCTGCTGAGCGACCTGTCGTTCGCGGATTTCATCATGTGGGTGCCGATCGGCCCGTCCGGAGCGCCGGAGGACCGCTTCCTGTGCGTCGCGCAGGCCCGGCCCACGACAGCGCCCACGGCCCACCCCGAGGACGTGGTCGGCTCCGAGGTCACCCAGGACGACCACCCGCAGCTGCGGAGGGCCGCCCTGGAGGGCCGGATCTGCCGCGAGGAGGACCCGCGCTGGCACCTGGGGGTTCCGGTCCGGCGCGAGACCATCCCGGTCAAGCTCGGCGACGAGATCGTCGCGGTGCTCAGCCGCGACACCAACCTCGCGGTGCCCAGAGTGCCCAGCCCGCTGGAGATCTCCTACCTCGGCAGTGCCGCGGACCTGTGCCAGATGGTCGCCGACGGCACGTTCCCCACGCCGGAACCCGCGCCCGACGTGCACACCAGCCCGCGCGTCGGTGACGGGCTGATCCGGCTGGACAACTCCGGCACCGTCGTGTTCGCCAGCCCCAACGCGCTGTCGGCCTACCACCGCATGGGCCACGCAGCGGACCTGGTCGGCGCGCAGCTGGCGCCGCTGACCCGGTCGCTGCTCAACGACCCGTTCGACGCGGACGAGGTCGCGCAGCGGGTCCGGCGCGCCATGGGCGGCGAGCCGAGCATGCGCATCGAAGCCGAAGCGCGCGGTGCCACGGTCCTGTTCCGCGCGCTGCCGCTGCGGCCGCGCGGGCAGTCGGCCGGCGCCCTGGTGCTGGTCCGCGACGTCACCGAGGTCAAGCGCCGGGACCGGGCGCTGATGTCCAAGGACGCGACGATCCGCGAGATCCACCACCGCGTGAAGAACAACCTGCAGACCGTGGCCGCGCTGCTGCGGTTGCAGTCGCGGCGCACCGGCAACAACGAGGCGCGACTGGCGCTCGACGAGTCCGTCCGGCGGGTCACCTCGATCGCGCTCGTGCACGAGACGCTGTCGATGTCGGTGGACGAGCGGGTGGACCTCGACGACGTGGTGGACCGGGTGATCCCGATGATGAGCGACGTCGCCGTCGCCGAAACCGGGGTGAAGGTCAGCCGCGGCGGGAAGTTCGGGGTGGTGTCGGCGGAACTGGCCACGCCGCTGGTGATGGTCCTGACCGAGCTGGTGCAGAACGCTTTCGAGCACGCCTTCCCGGAGGGTCAAGGCGGGGAAGTGGTTGTGCAGGCGGAGCGTTCGGCGCGCTGGCTCGACGTCGTCATCTCGGATGACGGTCGCGGCCTGCCGAAGGGATTCTCCCTTGAGCGCGCCGAACGTCTCGGCCTGCAGATCGTGCGGACCCTGGTGGAGTCGGAGCTCCGCGGGTCGTTGAGCTTGCGCGGTCGTGGTCATCAACGGGGTACCGAGGCGGTTTTGCGGGTGCCTCTGAAGTACCGACGATGAGGGCCCGTATGCTGGGCGCCACGCAGGTGCGTCGATCACTCGAGTGACATCCCCACGCGCCGGGGACGTCGGGCCGATCGGGTCGGTTTCCCCGGTTCCGGCTACCCCGTGACGATGGGGAGATCGGCTGGAACGTTCGGGACCGACATCGACGCTGATCGGCCGAGAGCTACTAGTCGGGGTCGGGTCAGTTCTTCGGTGCGAGGCCGTTGCGGCCGGGGCGAGACGGGCGGTCGGTCACCGGGGGTGCGACCGACCGGCCACGTGCTCAGCGAGCTGCTACTCAGGCGTTGGTGCGCGCCCGGGTGCGAGCGTTGCGACGCTTGAGGGCGCGACGCTCGTCTTCGCTCATGCCGCCCCAGACGCCGGCGTCCTGGCCGCTCTCGAGTGCCCAAGCCAGGCACTGAGAGGCAACCGGACAACGGCGGCATACGGCCTTCGCCTCGGCGATCTGCAGCACAGCAGGACCGCTGTTCCCAACCGGGAAGAACAGCTCCGGGTCCTCGTCACGGCAAACCGCATCGTGGCGCCAGTCCATTGTTCCTTGCTCCTCGCTAGGCGCGCCCATGCGCGCCGGTAGTTCGTTCGGGGTGTTTGTGAATGCTTTCACGGGGTCCGTGTGCTTGTGAATGCTTTCACGAACTGCCGCGATGTCAAGAGGTCGATCTAGGCCGGTGAGCGAACTCACCTGAAAGATCGACAGACCTGACCAGGGATTTCAATGTGCTCCCGGACTCAGACGGGGGTCACGAGTCGGCAGCGATGTCCATCCGTTACGAGAAGGTTATACAGCGACGCGGAGAGCGTTCGGGACTGAGGAGAACTCGATCGCCGATCGCTCACCCAGGCAATCGCCGTCCACCTGCAGGCGCAACGGCTCCGTACAGGCTACGCGCAGATGGGGCACATCCGCAGCCTGAATTGAGTTACTCCCGTGTGGTTTCCCTCTACCGCGTAGCATTTCCGCTACGTGTCGCAACACAGGGTAAGTGCTCATCTTGGTCAGCGCGAACACGCCGAGACCGGTGTCGAAGCTGGTCTCAGGGCTCATGCGGACCGCGGTGGAGCCCAGGTAGGTCCACGGGTCGGTGTTGGACACGAACACACTGTGTAGTAGCTCACTCGGGTGATCGTCACCGATTTGCAAGCTCAACTTCGGTTCCCCGCGGGCCATCCGCACGTAGCAGGACAGGGCGATCCGGGCATACAGGGCGGGCGTGGCTTCGCGACCGCGGGAGCGCTGGCGCTCCATCTCGGCGACCACCTCGGCGTCCCAGCCGATGCCGGCGTTGAAGGTGAACCACCTCTCGTCGGCCTTGCCCAGCCCGACCTCGCGCGTGCTGCGGGAAGCCAGCGCGCCCATCAGGTGGTGGGTGGCGTCCACCGGATCCTTGGGCAGGCCGAGCGCGCGGGCGAACACGTTCGCCGATCCGCCGGGCACCACGCCCAGCGTCGGCATCGCGGGATCACCCGGCCCGGCGACCTCGAACATGCCGTTGACCACTTCGTTGACCGTGCCGTCGCCGCCGTGCGCGATGACCAGGTCCGCGCCGTCCCGAACCGCGTCCCGCGCGGCCTCCGAGGCGTGCCCGAAGTGCTTCGTCTCCACGACCTCCAGCTTCAGCACGCTGGCCAGGGCAGCGGCGAGCACATCGCGGCCACTGGCCGTGGTGGAGGTCGCCTGCGGGTTGACGACGAGAACGGCGCGCACAACCCGAAGCCTAAGCGAGACGAATTCGTGTCCGTCGGGCGCGGGTGCCGGATCGTGCGAGACGCGAAGCGTCAGGTGGGCTGTCCGGTCACCTCCGAGGCCGATGCGGCTCGGGACCGGCTGAGGTGCGCGGCACGGGCGGATGAGGCGGGAGGACGCACCAGGAGCGGGTGCGTCGTGCCGCTGACCACCGGTTTCCGGTGACAACCGGATGCGTAACCCCGGAACGCACCCGATCGTTGTGCACCGGCTGCCGACGTGCACGCGGCGAGAACGACGGACACCCCGATATCCGCGAACGCCGCTTCAGCCATGAATCGATCATTTCCTCTGGTGCCCTGCGGCAGCTATGCGGCGATCGGGCGGTATTACCATCGAAAGTGCACACGCAGAGTCACTAGCGGGGTCGTGGCCCCGGTTCTGAGAGGCCTCCTTGTCTACCAAGACCGTTCCCCGCACGGTGCGCATCGCCGGCGTGCTGACCACGTTGCAGGCGGTGGCAGGCCTGATGTTCGTCGTGGCGCTGCTGATCCGCAGCGCCTCCACCGAGCTCGGCGGGGTCGGACAGCTCGAACGAGGCGAGACGTGGGGCGAGGCCGGTTACTACACGCTGCTGGCCGCAGGCGTGCTCGCCGCAGGCATCGGGCTGATCAAGGGCAAGCACTGGGCGCGCACCCCGGCGATGCTGCTGCAGCTGCTGCTGCTCGGCACCGCCTGGTACGCGGCCGGCCCGTCGGGACGACCGCTGATCGGCCTGATCATCGCCGTGCCCGCCGTCGCCGTGCTCTGGTTCCTGTTCAACCGCCAAGGCCGCGAGTGGTCGTTCCACGCGTCCATGGCGCCCGACGCCCGCGACGACTGACCGGGGCTCAGTCCCCGAAGGACCGCAGGGCCTCCCCGGTGAGCCGGTAGACGCTCCACCCGTCCATCGGGAACGCGCCCTGGGCCTTGTAGAACGCGATCGACGGCTCGTTCCAGTCGAGCACCGACCACTCCAGCCGCGCGTAGCCGCGCTCGACGCACTCGTGGGCCAGAGCCCGCAGCAGCTGCTTGCCCAGGCCCGAACCGCGGTGCTCCGGACGGACGTAGAGATCCTCCAGGTAGATCCCGTGCACGCCCTCCCACGTGGAGAAGTTCAGGAACCACAGGGACAGGCCGACGACGGCACCGTCCACTTCGGCCACGTGCCCGAACAGGGCCGGATCCGGCCCGAACAGCGCCGCGCGCAACTGGGCTTCCGACAGGTGGCAGGAGTCGGGCTCCTCCTCGTACGCGGCGAGCTCGTGCACCAGCTCCACCATCGCCGCCGCGTCGTCTTCGCGCGCCCGCCGGATCATCGCAGACCTCCACACACCAGAACCGAGCTCTTCCGGCCCATTCTGCGCGGTGGCGCGGTGATCGCGGCGGCAGGTGCTTCAGCCGTGCTGCCAGGCGGGGATGTTGGATCGCTGGACCTGCGGTACGCCCCGCTCGTAGCCGAGAACGGTGATCGCCGCGGCGTCGAGCGAGAAGTGCACGCCCGAGGCGATGGGCAGGTTCAGCCAGCGAGCGATCAGACAGCGGCTGAAGTGGCCGTGCCCGACGAGGACCACGTCGCTGTCGATGTCGCGCACCCGCTCCAGCAGGCCGTCGGTGCGGGTGGCGATGTTGGACGCGGTCTCACCGCCGGGGCAGGGGTGGCTCCACACCGTCCAGTCGGGAACGGTCTCGCGGATCTGCTCGGTGGTCAGCCCTTCGTAATCGCCGTAATCCCACTCCACCAGCAGCGGTTCGGTGACCACGTCGGAGAGACCGGCCAGATCCGCGGTCCGCTGGGCGCGCTTGCGGGGACTGCACAGCACCTGCACGGGACCGGCGGGGCGCAAGGTCGTCAGTGCCTGGCCCGCCTGCCGCGCCCGCAGCTCACCTTCGACGGTGAGGGGCACATCGGTGCGGCTGGTGTGCTGGCCGGTCAGGGACCACTCGGTGGTGCCGTGCCGGAGGATGTAGACGCGCTGCTCCACGGATCGCAGCGTACGGATCCACCGAGCTTCCGCACGACGGCGCCACGCCCGTCGCCTCGCCTACCTCGTCCACATCGCCTCAGTGCTCGTCGTAGTGCTCGCCGTGCGCGGCGTGGCGGTGTCCGTCGTGGACGTAGTCGACGTGATCACCGTGCGGAACCGCGACGTGCCCGCAGCTCTCGCCGTGAACGTGGTCGTGGGACCCGTGCTCCTGGTGCCCGCTCGCCTCGCACTCGTCGTAGTGCCCGCCGTGATCGACGTGCAGGTGCCCGTCGTGGGCGTAGTCGACGTGGTCGCCGTGCGGGACGGCGACGTGCCCGCACCCGGGGCCGTGCTCGTGGTCGTGACCGGTGTGCTCTCGGCATGCGGTGGTCATAGCTCTCCAACTCCCCGCGAGACGTCCGTCGGCGAAATCCAGCCTATGGCCGCCGCGCAGGCCACGCATGATCGTCACCACCGGCCACAAGGGAACCTTCCGCGCGCTGGAGCATGGGAACCTTCCTGTCGCCGAGTCGCTGAGCGGCGCATGGGAACCTTCCTGTCACCGCCGCGGGGCGAGAGCGCAAAAAAGGACGCCGACCGGTGTTGTCACCGATCGGCGTCCTCCAAAGCCCCGGGCGATCAGCCCTTCTTGGTCTCCCAGAAGATCTTGTCGATCTCGGCGATGTAGTCCAGCAGCTCCTGGCCCTTCGCCGGGTCCATCGACCCCTTGGTGCCGGTGGCGCCCGCGGCCTTGGTGGCCTTGTTCACCAGCTCGTGCAGCTGCGGGTACTTCTCGAAGTGCGGGGGCTTGAAGTAGTCGGTCCACAGCACCCACAGGTGGTGCTTGACCAACTCGGAGCGCTGCTCGGCGATCAGGATCGCTCGAGTGCGGAACTCCGGGTCCTCGTTGCCCTGGTACTTCTCCTGGATCGCCTTGACCGACTCGGCCTCGATCCGCGCCTGCGCGGGGTCGTAAACGCCGCACGGCAGATCGCAGTGCGCGGTCGCCTCCAGGCGGGGGCTGAGGATGCGCGACAGGAGTCGCATGATTCCTCCCTGACAGTGAGTGCTCCGACGAGGCCGACCCTACTCTTGAAGATCCTCGTCGTCCTACCGGAGGTGTTGGTGAAATCGCTCGGAAGGTGGCCGTTGCGCAGGTTGAGGGTGCGCGGGCCATCGATGGTTCCCACACTGCGGGACCAGGACGTCGTGGTGTTCCGGACCGGCGATCGGGCCGGACCCGGAGACGTCGTGCTGGTGCGGTGGGAGCAGCGGCCCGACCAGCTCTCGGTCAAGCGCGCCGTGCGTCGCGACGCCGGCGGCTGGCACGTGGAGGGGGACAACGGTTTCGGCTCGACCGACTCCCGAGACCTGGGCCCGGCACAGGTGTTGGGCGTGGTGCGCTGGCGCTTGTGGCCGTCGCCGGGCCGGGTGCGTTGAGCATGGGAACCGCCCTGTCAGTCCGATGGTGACAGGACGGTTCCCATGCTCACTCCGCGCGAAGGGACTCGTAGTGCGCTTGGCAGGCGTTGAAGTCCGGGAGTAGGCCGCGCTCGGCGGCCTCGGCGAGAGTCGGGGCGTCGCGGTCCTTCTCGGACAGGATTCCCGGGCCGGTGAGCTCCTGGTCCCACGGCAGGCCGATTTCCGCGTCGAGCGGGCTGATGCCGTGTTCGCCCGAAGGGTTGTACCCCGTGGAGCAGAGGTAGGTCATCACGGTGTTGTCGGTCAGGGCCAGGAACGCGTGCCCGAGCCCTTCGGCGACGTAGAGGGCGCGGTATTCGGTCGAGTCGAGGCGGACCGCCTCCCACTGCCCGAAGGTGGGAGAACCGACCCGGACGTCGACGATCACGTCCAGCAGCGCGCCCTGCGGGCAGTAGACGTACTTGGCCTGGCCGGGAGGGGTGTCGGCGAAGTGCACGCCGCGGATGACGTTTCGGGCCGAGACGCTGTGGTTGGTCTGGGCCAGGCGCATCGGGTGGCCGGTGGCTTCGGTGAAGGCCTTCTCCTGGAACGGGGCGACGAACAGGCCCCGGTTGTCCGGAAAAGCCGTTGGGGTGAATTCGAACGCCCCGGTGATCTCAAGTCGACGTACCTGCACGAGCGCCGAGCCTAGGAGGCGTGATCGGGGCGGGTCCGGCGGGGCGGTTGGTGAGCGAAAGGTTCCCATGCTCGCTCGCATCGCGGAAAAGCTGAGGTCGGCACTCGGCTTTTCCAAACAGTTTCGATTCAGATCGGAATACCGGACACTCGTACCGCATAACCGTGAAATGCGAACCGGACGCTCGTACTGCATCTCGTTCTCGGAAAATGTGACGCGCGTACTGTGCTAATTCGTAAACTTCTTAACTTTTTGCTGGCAAGAGGTGTGATCCCTGTCGCTGACATAGGTTCAAGGGGCTGGCACACTTATCGCACCGCAGCGTCCACCGGCGCCGCTATCCCGAACAGGGTTGCCGGCATCGGTATTTCGGTAGACGCCTTCATTTCCGGTACGCCCGGGGAGTCGGCGTCGAAGGTGACCGCAAGAGGTCGCATCCGCCCGGCTCGTCGCGTTCGGGCCGCAGGCATGGCAACAGGAGGGACGCCGTGACCACGATGAACGAGAGCACCGCCAATGGAATCGGTGCTGATCTGACCCACGAAGAGATCTTCGCTGCGCACGAGGGGGGCAAGCTCACCGCTTCGGTGAGCGCTCCGCTGGACAGTGCGCGCGACCTGTCGATCGCGTACACGCCTGGGGTGGCGCAGGTCAGCAGGGCGATCGCGAGCGATCCGACCTTGGCCGACCGCTACACCTGGACTCAGCGCCTAGTGGCCGTGGTCAGCGACGGATCGGCGGTTCTCGGCCTGGGCGACATCGGGCCGAAGGCTTCGCTGCCGGTCATGGAAGGCAAGTCCGCGCTGTTCAAGACCTTCGCCGGGCTCGACTCGATTCCGCTGGTCCTGGACACCAACGACGTCGACGAGATCGTGGAAACCCTGGTCCGGCTGCGTCCGTCCTTCGGCGCCGTCAACCTCGAGGACATCTCCGCTCCGCGCTGCTTCGAGCTCGAGCGCCGGGTCACCGAGGCCCTGGACTGCCCGGTCATGCACGACGACCAGCACGGCACCGCCGTCGTGGCGCTGGCCGCGCTGCGCAACGCCGCCCGGGTTGCCGGTCGTGAGCTGGGCTCGCTGCGAGTGGTCATCTCCGGTGCCGGTGCGGCCGGTGTCGCCTGCGCGAAGATCCTGCACACCGCGGGCGTCGGCGAGATCATCGTGCTCGACTCGCGCGGCGTCATCAGCGCCGGCCGCGAGGGGCTCACCCCGATCAAGGAAGAGCTCGCCGAGTTCACCAACCCCCGGGGCATCACCGGTGGCCCGGCCGAGGCGATGAGCGGTGCGGACGTGTTCATCGGCGTCTCGGTCGGCCAGGTCCCCGAGGAGCACGTGGCCGCGATGGCCGACAAGCCCATCGTGTTCGCGCTGTCGAACCCGGACCCGGAGATCCACCCGGAGATCGCGGGCAAGTACGCGTCGGTCGTCGCGACCGGGCGCAGCGACTTCCCGAACCAGATCAACAACGTCCTGGCGTTCCCGGGCATCTTCAAGGGCGCGCTGGACGTGGGCGCCCGCCGCATCACCGACGGCATGAAGGTCGCCGCGGCCGAGGCCATCGCGGCCGTGGCCGCCGACGACCTCAGCGCGGACTACATCGTCCCGTCGCCGCTGGACCCGCGGGTCGCTCCTGAGGTCAGCGCGGCGGTGTCGAAGGCCGCCCGTGCTGAAGGTGTGGCCACTGCGTGATCAACAAACCCTGTCGCCGGCCGGTAGGTCGGCGGTAGTTTCTAGACCGGCATCGAGTGAGGCCGGGAGGGTCCTCCAGGACCCTCCCGGCCTCACTCGTAGGTGGTGTCGGGGGATCGACTTCACAAAGATTTCGGTAGTCGGCGTCATCATGCCGGGCGAAGGCTGTCACCTCTTCAGGGAACCGGCCTCAGGGCCCGGCACCATGGCAGTACGGCTGTGCGCGGACAGGTAAGGTCTGCGATACGACTCGCTGTGGCGCGCGTCACTAACGGTGCGCCATCGGGGCCGTCATCAGCGGCCGTTGCGGCTGCAACGCAGGAGGGGTGCAGTTGACCGAGCGGAGCGAGCGGACCCGGATGCCTTCGGCAGCCGGGAGCTTCGGGCTGGCCGGACCCCCCGCGCGCGTGCAGGTCCCGAAAGTGGCACTTCCGGACGCACCTGCGTTTTTGAGCAGGGAAGACGGCCTGGTGATCGCTGCGACCCAGCAGGCCGCCACCTTGGCCGGGCACGGCGAGCCCGGCGACCTCATCGGCGGCAAGCTCGTCGACCTCATCGACCGCGACGGCCGCGACACCTGGCTGATCGGACCCACCCGACGCGTGCCGGTACGCCTGCAGAGCTGGCCTCACCCGGACGACCCGACGCTCCGAGTCACCCTGCTGGTGGATGTCGCCGACCTCGCCGCGGAGAAACCGGGCGCCTCCGACGGGCCGCGCGACTCCGAGGAGCGCTACTGGCTCATCGACGCCCAGCGCCTCGCCAAGGTCGCCAGTTGGGTCTTCTACCCCGACACCGGTGCCATCTACCGCAGCCCGCTGCTGGCGGACTTCCTGGGCGCGGGCGGAGCCGACCACGCCGACGACGCCACGGCGATGATCTCCACCACCCACCCCGACGACCGCGAACGAGCCGCGCAGTTCTACGCCGACGTGCTCACCGCGGCCGAGGGGCAGCTCTTCGAAACCGAGCTGCGCAACCTCCACGGCACCCGCGTCTTCCTGTGCACCGGCAGCGCCGAGTACGACGGAGCCGGGCAGATCGTGCGCGTGCAGGGCACGGTGCAGGACGTCACCGAGCACCGCGCGCTCGAACGCCAGCTGCGCGACGAGCGGCGGCGGTTGCAGGACGCCCAGCGCATCGCCCGGCTCGGCACCTGGGAAGTCGATCCGCGCACCAACGTCATGCGGCTGTCGAGCATGCTCTACGAGATCCTCGGCCAGCCCGTCACCACCACCGGCACCTTCGACCGGTACCTCGACCACGTCCACCCGGACGACCGCAGGTGGGTTCGCCAGGCGTGGCGGCCGCTGATCGAACGCGGCATGCCAGTCGAGATCGAACACCGCTACCTGCGCAACGGCGAGAACGTCCGCATATTGCGGATCCACGGCACCAAGATCATCGATGCGGACGGCAGGGACCTCTTCGTCGGCACCGTCCAGGACGTCACCGAGCAGCGCGCCGTGGTCACCCGGATGGAGCGCTCCAGCCAGCGCTTCTCCGACCTGGTCAACATCACCCCGGTCGGGATCGGGCTGTTCGACCGCTCCGAGCGCATCGTCAACGCCAACGAAGCCCTCTGCGAGCTGCTCGGATACCGCCTCGACCAGATGCGCGGGCTGAGCATCCGCGACATCACCCACCCCGAGGAAGCCGACCCGAGCCTGCCCGCGCCCGACGAACCCTCCGGCATCCGCCGCCGCGCTCCGCAGCGCGTCATGGTGCGCTCCGACGGCGAACCCGTCTACTGCGAGCTGCACACCTCCACGTCCGTACAGGACGACGGCACCGAGTTCTGGCTGGTGGTGTTCCAGGACATCACCGAGCGCCGCCGAGCCGCCGAAGCGCTGCGCTACCAGGCCAACCACGACGACCTGACCGGCCTGCCCAACCGCACCGCCGTCAAGGAACTGCTCGGGAGGCTGCTGGGCAGGGCCGACTCACCCGGCATCGCGGTGCTGTTCTGCGACATCGACAACTTCAAGCGGGTCAACGACTCGCTCGGGCACGACGCAGGCGACGAACTCCTCGTCGCCCTGGCGCGGCGCCTGGAAGGCGGTCTCCCGGAGGCGTGCACGGCGGCACGACTGTCCGGCGACGAATTCGTCATCATCTGCTCCGACGTCGACGCCAGCGGCGGGGTCGACCAGCTCGCGACCCGCGTGTCCGCGCTGCTGCGCACCGCGGTGCCCGTGCACGGCCAGTTGGTCCGTGTGTCCTCGTCGATCGGCGCGGCCGTGCCCAACGGATCCGGCGCCGGCGGTGAAGACCTCCTGCGCTTCGCCGACGCGGCCATGTTCGAGGCGAAACGACGCGGCACCGGCAAGGTCTCGCTGGCCAGCCCGGCGCTCATGGCCGCCGCCGACCGCCAGCTGCACCTCGAAGGTCAGCTCCGCGAAGCCCTGAGCAACGACGGCCTCGCCCTGCACTACCAGCCCGTCGTCGACGCCGAGGGCACCGTCGTCAGCGCCGAGGCGCTGATCCGCTGGCCCCATCCGGAGCGCGGCATGCTGTCGCCCGACGCGTTCCTGCCGGTCGCCGAACAAGGGGACCTCCTGCGCGAACTCGACCGCTGGGTCCTGCGCACCGCGCTGCGGGAAGCCTCGACGTGGCCGACCCGCAACGGGCGCGCCGTCAGCATCGCGGTGAACCTGGCGGGACTCGTGCCCGGCGGACACGACTTCGTCGACTCCGTGGCCGACATCGTCGCGGACACCGGGATCTCCTGGGACCGGGTGATCCTCGAACTGGTCGAGACCTCGCTGGTCGACCTGCCCTCGCGCACCCGCCACGAGATGGGCGAGCTCGTCTCCAGGGGCGTGCGGTTCGCCGTCGACGACTTCGGCACCGGCTACTCGTCGCTGGCCCGGCTCAAGGACCTCCCAGCGCAGATCATCAAGGTCGACCGGCGATTCGTCGCCGGGGTCGGCGGTGACGCCTCCGACTTCGCGGTGGCGCGCGCCGTCGTCGACATGGCCTACGCGATGGACCGGCAGTGCGTCGCCGAAGGCGTCGAGGACGCCACCCAGTTCCGGCTGCTCCGGGGCGTCGGCGTCGAGGCCTACCAGGGGTGGCTGTTCTCCGGCGCGGTTCCCGCCGCGAAGTTCCGCGAGATGCTCGCCGACGGCCCCCTCACGACCCCGTAGCCGCCGGCGCGATCACCGGAATGCCCGCAGCACCTCGGCGATCCGGTGCCGGGGGAGATCGATCAGCCGCAGCTCCAGGTCCTCCGGGCGCGGCGCGAGTGCGGCGACCTTCTCCCGCGCTTGGCGCTTGGTGAGGTCCCCGCCGGTGGAGATGAGGGCCTCCCGCCAGATGTTGCCGAGCTTGCCGTGGGCGCGCTGCAGCAGGAAGTCCTCCGCCGACCCGGTCTCCGCTCGCTCGGCGACGACCACCGCGTGCTTGCCGTCCGGGGTGCTGCGGTGCAGCTTCACCCGGTACTTGGCCGCCACGAGATCGCGCAGCTCCGACTGGGCCCGCTCACTGGTGATGTCGGGGTGGTTGTTGGACAGCACGAAGGCCACCTTCTGCGCGCCGCACGCCAGCAGCATCCGCAGCAGCCACGGCCCCGGATCCGCGCGCAGGTCGAACGCCACCGGGCCGCCCTCGCGCACCGGACGAGCCCAACCTGCGCGGCGCAGCTCGGTCACCGGGGCCCCGAGCCGTTCGGCGGCGGCCTGCGGCAAGGCCTCCGCCGTGTCACCGGAAGCCTCCACCGACTGCGGGCCGTGGGTGTAGATCGCCTGGTCCTGGCGCAGCGCCAGCTTGCGGGTCTGCGCAGTCGGCTGGCACACGTACAGATCGCTGGCGCTGCCGATGGCCTGCGCGCCGTAGTAGCGGTGGAACTTCGGGAGGATCGCCTCGAACGCGAATCCCAGCCGCACCAGCTCCTGCTGGACCTTCAAGCCGAGCGCGGGGGTGAGCGCGCTGTAGCCGTAGGCCAGCACCATCCGGCTGTTGTCCGGTGCCAGGCATTCGGCGGCGCGCGCGGCGAACAGCCCGATTCCCTCCGGGGTGTAGGGCGGATCCGTGAACACGGCGTCCGCCCAGCCCTCCAACGTCGGGGGCACGCCGAAGCGCAGGTCGGCGTGGTTGAGGCCGATGGTGAACCCGTTCCTGGCGGCGACCGCGTCGATGTGCTGGAGGATGCGCTCGTCCAGGTCCACGACGCGCACCTCGGCCGACGGCGCCACCAGCGACAGCGCCAACGACGTCAGGTCGTGATCGCCCAGGCACAGGATCCTCCGGCCATCGAGGTCGAAGTTGTCGCGCAACCACAGCGCACGGCGCAGCGCGGTTTCCGGCGTGGCCGTGACGTGGTCCAACGCCGATCGCGGGCGGGGACCGGCCTCGACGAAACCGCGCATCGCCTCCAGCGCCACCGCGTCGAGCCCGGCCTCGACGTCCGGCGCCGGCACCGCGTCGAGGGAGAACTCCTGGCGGTAGCGCGCGAGGAAGGAGTCCTTGATGCGGTGAATACCTGTCTGCTCGTCGAGGTCGTCACCTGCTGCGGCGAGCACGCGCTCGACGGTCCGGCGCGGCACACCGGTGCGCCGGATCAGCTCGTCCAGCGACCGCGGGCCCGAGATGAGCTCGGCCAGCACGCGGCGCACGTCGTGGCCGAGAAGTCCGTGCTCGGCGTGGAGAGATCGGACGGCTTCGATCGGAGTGGGTGGCTGGGCGTTGTCCATGGGACTGCAAAGCCTAATCGGTGCGCTGGAACCCCGACGCACACGTGCGACCTACCGCGGACGGTTCAACGCGCTGCGATTTCTCGCATCATGGGAGCAGATCACGCATCGATCTCAGTGGATCGCGGGAGAAGGACCCTCCGACTATGGTCGGCCGGGTTTGGGGGACCAGCGCGAGAGGGGGCTCGCTTGATCGAGTTCCAGTCCGTCCGAAAGCAGTACCCGAACGGCACCGTTGCCGTCGAGGAACTCAGCCTGTCCGTCGAGACGGGAACCATCACCGTCCTGGTGGGACCTTCGGGCTGCGGGAAGACCACCTTGATGCGGATGGTCAACCGCATGATCGACCCGTCATCGGGCACCGTCTCCGTCGACGGCACCGACGTGCGCGACCGCGACCCCGCTCAGCTGCGCCGCGGCATCGGCTACGTCATCCAGCAGGCAGGTCTGTTCCCGCACCGGACCGTGCTCGACAACATCGCGACCGTCCCGATGCTGGCCGGTGAAACCCGCCGTGCTGCTCGGGAACGCGCGGGCGAGCTCCTGGACCTGGTGGGGCTCCCCGCCGACCTCGGTGCGCGGTACCCGGCGCAGCTGTCCGGTGGACAGCAACAACGCGTCGGCGTGGCGCGGGCGCTGGCCGCCGACCCGCCGGTGCTGCTGATGGACGAACCGTTCAGCGCCGTCGACCCGGTCGTGCGTGAGGGGCTGCAGGAGGAACTGCTGCGGCTGCAGGACGAGCTGGACAAGACCGTCCTGTTCGTCACCCACGACATCGACGAGGCCATCAAGCTCGGCGAGAAGGTCGCCGTGCTGCGCCAAGGCGGCCACCTCGCCCAGTACGCGCGGCCCGACGACCTGCTGGCCTCACCCGCCGACGACTTCGTGACGTCCTTCGTCGGCCGCGACCGCGGCTACCGCAGGCTGTCCTTCGTGGACTCCGCGCAGCTGCGCCCGAGCCCGGTGCCGACCGTCCGACTGGGAGAGAAGATCCCATCCGACGACCGTTGGCGGCTCGCGGTGGATGAAGGTGACCATCCGCGCGGCTGGCTGGCCCCGGGAGTCGACTCCGACGGCCAGCTCGTGGAGCGCACTCTCGTGGCCGGCGGTTCGCTGCACGTCGAGCATGGGAACCTTCGTGGCGCTCTGGACGCGGCGCTGTCCGCACCGTCGGGGCTCGGCGTCGTCGTCGACTCCGGTGGCCGTGCGGTCGGAGTCGTCACGGCCGACGAGGTGCTGTCGCTGCTGGACGACCACCGGGCGGCGACGTGATCGACTTCTTCGACTCCCCGAGCAACCGCGAACTGGTGCTCACCCAGCTCGTCGAACACCTCTACCTGTCGCTGCTCCCACTGCTGCTGGGCGTGCTGCTCGCGCTCCCGCTGGGGCGCCTGGCGCAACGGGTCGGCTGGTTGCGCGGAGCTCTGCAGAACACCGCGAACGCCTTCTACACCATTCCTTCCCTGGCGCTGTTCGTGATCCTGCCCGGAATCATGGGAACCCCGCTGCTGTCGCCGCTCAACGTCATCATCGCGCTGACCCTCTACACCGCGGCGCTGCTGGTGCGGCCGGTCCGCGACGCCCTCGACTCGGTGCCCGGACACATCGTCGCCGCCGCCACGGCCATCGGGTACCGGCCGGGACGAAGGCTGTTCGCGGTGGAACTGCCCTTGGCGGTACCGGTGCTGGCCGCGGCCGTGCGCGTGGCCTCGGTGAGCAACATCAGCCTGGTCAGCGTCGGAGCGCTGGTCGGAATCGGCGGGCTGGGGCGCTTGTTCACCGACGGCTTCCAGCGCGACTACCCCCAGCAGATCGTCATCGGCATCGTGCTGACCCTGCTGCTAGCCCTGGTGGTGGACCTGTTGCTCGTACTGCTCTGGCGCCTCGCGACCCCGTGGGCGCGGCGATGATCTTCAGCGAACTGATCGCGTGGCTCGGCGACCCCGCCCACTGGAGCGGACCCGAAGGAATCCCCGCGCAAACGCTGCTGCACCTCTACTACTGCGTGCTGTCGGTCCTGGTCGCCGCGCTCGTCGCGATCCCGCTCGGCGTCTACATCGGACACACCGGGCGAGGGTCGGTCCTGGTGGTGGGATTCAGCAACGCGATGCGCGCGCTGCCCACCCTCGGCGTCGTCACCCTCCTGGTGCTGGGCTTCGGCCTGGGCGTCGCACCCGCCCTCGCCGGACTGGTCATCCTCGCGATCCCGGCGATCCTCTCCGGCGCCTACGCGGGCGTGCGCAACGCCCCCGCCGACGCCGTCGACGCGGCCAGGGGAATGGGCATGCGACCGATCCAAGTGCTCTGGCAAGTGGAGCTGCCGACCGCGCTCCCCCTGGTGCTCGGCGGCATTCGCAGCGCGATGCTGCAGGTCGTGGCCACCGCCGCGGTCGCGGCCTACGTCGGCCTGGGCGGTCTCGGGCGGATCCTGCTCGACGGGCTGAAGGTCAGCGACTACGCGCAGATGGCTTCGGCAGCGGTCATCATCGCGGTGCTCGCGGTGGTGCTCGACTTGGCTTTGGCCGGGCTGACCCGGCTGGTGGTGCCGCGCGGTCTGGTCATGGCCGCCCGACGAGGAGGTAGTGATCGATGAGACGACTGCTGGCATTGGCCGCCGCAGCGCTGGTGCTGACCGGCTGCGGTGCGCAGGACCCGCTGGAGGCCAACAAGGCCGAGGGCGGCCAGGTGGTGATCGGTTCGGCGGACTTCGCCGAGAGCGAGCTGCTGATGCACATCTACGCCGAAGCGCTCAAGACCACCGGCGCCGACGTCCAGACCAGGCCGCGCATCGGTGCCCGCGAGTTCTACGTCAACGCCGTCCGCAACGGTGAGCTGACCCTGGTCCCCGAATACACCGGCAATCTGCTGGAATTCCTCGACCCGGCCTCCAACGCCACCGAATCCCAGCAGGTCTACGACCAGTTGCGCACCAAGGTCGGCCCCGACATGGAACTCCTCGGCCAGTCCCCGGCCGAGGACTCCGACGTCCTCACCGTCACCAAGGCCACCGCCGACACCGGCCTGCGCTCGATGGTCGACCTCGGACCGCGCTGCGGCGAGATCGTCCTCGGCGCCCCCGCCGAGTGGAAGACGCGGTGGGAGGCCAAGATCGCCCAGGACTACGGCTGCACCTTCAAGGAGATCCGCAGCGTCGAAGCGGGCACGATCACCGTCGACGCCCTGACCTCCGGCGAGATCCAGGCCGCGAACCTGTTCACCACGTCCTCGCAGATCACCACCAACGACCTGGTGAAGCTGGACGACCCGAAGAACATGTTCCCGGCGCAGAACGTCGTCCCGCTCGCCGGCAAGGGCAAGCTCACCCCGCCCCAGGCCGAAGCGGTCGAGAAGGTATCCCAGGCCCTGACCACCGAGAAGCTCACCGAGCTCAACAAGCGCCTCGAGGTCGACAAGGCGAACCCCGCCGACGTCGCCAAGGAATTCATCGCCACCGCAGGTCTCTGACCGTCCTGACCGGCCGCCTCCCGAGGCGGCCGGTCAGGCGCTGCGACCGCTGATGCGGGACGTCAGCTCGGCAGCCGAGTGCGCGACCTCGTCGGCCAGATCCACCCACGTCTCACGGCACCCGGACCCCTCGCACGCGTGGCGGAAAGTCACCCCGATGGCAGCGATGGGCCGCGCCGAGTGGTCGAAGACCGGACACGCGACCGACGCGAACCCCGGGGTGACGAGACCGTCCTCCACCGCCCAACCCCGGCGGCGCTCCTCCGCCAGCAACCGCCGCAAAGCAGGCAGGTTGCGCGGGCCCCGATCCGTGCGCAGCACGAAGCTGTCGGTGGAAGGGAACATCGCACGCACCTGGGCCGCGGGGAGATGCGCCAGCATCGCGCGCCCCGAAGCCGGCAGCTGAGCCGGCAACCTGACACCCACATCGGTCACCAACGTCTGCGGCTGCGAAGGACGCTCCTTGAGCAAGTAGAGGAGCTCACCGCCGTGCAACACCCCCAGCTGCGCGGTCCGCCCCACCCGGTCCACCAGGCGCCGCAGGACAGGACCCGCCAAGCGCTCCAGCGGATCGTGCCGCAGATAGGCAGACCCCAGCTCGAACGCCGCCACCCCCAGCCCGTAGCGGCGCTCCTCCGGCAGGTGCACCACGAAACCGCCCGCCACCAGCTCCGCCAGCAGGTGATACGTCGTCGACCTCGGCAAGCCCAGCTCGCGCGCCAGCACCCCCGCAGAGACCGGCCCCGCACGACCGGCCAACGCCCGCAGGATCGCCAGCCCGCGCCGCAACGCGGGCACATCACTGCTGTCACCCACGCCTGAAGTCTGGCATCCCAGACGAAGTCCCTCCATCAGGGCTTCTGCCAGGAGCTTCCACGAGCTGGGATGGAGACATGCACAACGAGGTGTTCATCGATCCGCGACCGCTCTCGCGCGCACAAGTCGTCTCCGTCGCGCGCGGCGGAAGCGCTGTGCGGCTCAGCGAGGTCGCCGAACAAGGCATCGTCACCACCCGCAAGCACATCGAAGCCCTGGCAGCCGAAGAACGACCCGTCTACGGGGTCTCCACCGGATTCGGCGCCCTCGCCGTGCGCCACATCCCCAGTGAGCGAAGGGCGGCCTTGCAGCAGTCCTTCGTCCGCTCCCACGCCGCAGGCGCCGGCGATCCCGTGGAACCCGAAGTGGTGCGCGCGCAGATGCTGCTGCGCCTGCACACCGTCGCCACCGGTCACACAGGAGTCCGACCCGAAACCGCCCAGGCCCTGGCCGCGATGCTCAACGCCGGAATCGTTCCCGTCGTGCACGAGCACGGTTCGCTCGGCTGCTCCGGCGACCTCGCCCCCCTCGCCGCCGTCGCCCTCGCGCTCACCGGTGAAGGCGAGGTCCTCGACGCCTCCGGCCGCCGCGCACCCGCAGCCGACGCGCTCGCAGACGCCGGGATCGAACCGGTCGTCCTGGCCGAGAAGGAGGGCCTCGCGCTCACCAACGGCACCGACGGCATGCTCGGCATGCTCGTGCTGGCCCTGCGCGACATCAACGCCCTCATCGACGTCGCCGACCTCACCGCCGCGATGAGCGTCGAAGCCCTGCTCGGCACCGATCGTCCCTTCGCCGCAGACCTGCAAGCCCTCCGCCCCCACCCCGGGCAGGGGGTGTCGGCTGCGAGGATGGCCTCCTTCCTCTCAGATTCACCGATCGTGGCCAGCCACCGGGGCCCGGGCTGCCCACGGGTCCAGGACGCCTACTCGCTGCGCTGCTCCCCGCAGGTCCACGGAGCCGCGCGGGACACCGTCGGCCACGCCGAAACCGTCGCCGACCGCGAGCTCGCCGCAGCCATCGACAACCCCGTCGTGCTGCCGGACGGCCGGATCGAATCCAACGGGAACTTCCACGGCGCCCCGCTCGGATACGTGCTGGACTTCCTGGCCATCGCGCTGGCCGACGTGGCCAGCATCTGCGACCGGCGAACCGACCGGATGCTCGACGTCGCCCGCTCGCACGGGCTCCCGGCTTTCCTCGCCGACGATCCCGGCGTCGACTCCGGGCACATGATCGCCCACTACACGCAGGCCGGAATCGTCTCCGAACTCAAACGCCTCGCGGTGCCGGCCTCCGTGGACTCCATCCCGACCAGCGCGATGCAGGAAGACCACGTGTCGATGGGCTGGGCGGCGGCCCGCAAGCTCCGGCGGGCCGTGAACGGCCTGACCACGGTGCTGGCGGTCGAACTGCTCACCGCAGCTCGAGCTCTCGACCTGCGCGCCCCGCTGGAGCCCGCACCCGCCACCGGCGCGGTCCGCGACCTGCTGCGCCGTGACGTGGCAGGCCCCGGCCCCGACCGGCACATCGCCCCCGAGATCGCCGCCGCCGAGCAGCTCATCCGCAGCGGTGACGTCCTCGCCGCCGCCGCATCAGGGAGGAACCGATGACCGACGTGCGCGCCCCACGCGGCACGAAGCTGACCGCGCGCAGCTGGAGCACCGAGGCACCGCTGCGGATGCTGCAGAACAACCTCGACCCCGACGTCGCCGAACGGCCCCAAGACCTCGTCGTCTACGGCGGAACGGGCAAAGCCGCCCGCAACTGGGCCTGCTACCAGGCGATCGTGCGGGAACTGACCACCCTTGGCGAGGACGAGACGCTGCTCGTGCAGTCCGGAAAGCCCGTGGGAGTGCTCCGAACTCACGAGTGGGCCCCACGGGTGCTCATCGCCAACTCCAACCTCGTCGGGGACTGGGCGAACTGGCCGGAGTTCCGCCGCCTCGACGACCTCGGCTTGATGATGTACGGCCAGATGACCGCCGGATCCTGGATCTACATCGGCACACAAGGGATCCTCCAAGGCACCTACGAGACTTTCGGCGCCATCGCCACCAAGCGCTTCGGCGGAACCCTCGCCGGAACCCTGACCGTCACCGCAGGACTCGGCGGCATGGGCGGCGCGCAGCCGTTGGCGATCACCATGAACGACGGTGCCGCGCTGGTCGTGGAATGCGACCCGGAACGCGCCCACCGCCGCGCCCAGCAGGGCTACCTCGACGAGGTCGCCGACTCCCTCGACGAAGCCATCGACAAGGCCGTCGCCGCCAAGAGGGAGCGCCGCGCCTACTCGGTCGCCGTCATCGGCAACGCCGCGCGACTGCTTCCCGAACTGCTGCGCCGCGGCGTGCCTGCCGACATCGTCACCGACCAGACCTCGGCCCACGACCCGCTGTCGTACCTCCCGCCGGACGTCGAACTTTCCGACTGGGCCGACTACGCCGCCCGCAAACCCGACGAGTTCACCACCCGCGCACGCGACGCGATCGCCCAGCACGTCGAAGCGATGGTCGGGTTCCTCGACGCAGGCGCCGAGGTCTTCGACTACGGCAACTCGCTGCGCAGCGAGGCCCAACTCGGCGGCTACGAACGCGCTTTCGCCTACCCGGGGTTCGTCCCCGCCTACATCCGTCCCTTGTTCTGCGAGGGGAAGGGACCCTTCCGCTGGGCCGCGCTGTCCGGTGACCCCGCCGACATCGCCAAGACCGACGCGGCCGTGCTGGAGCTCTTCGGCGAGGACGAACACCTGGCCCGCTGGCTGCGGCTCGCTGACAGGAAGGTTCCCTTCCACGGACTACCGGCCAGGATCTGCTGGCTCGGCTACGGCGAACGCGCCCAGGCCGGACTGCGGTTCAACGAGATGGTCGCCTCCGGAGAGCTGGCCGCCCCCGTCGTCCTGGGACGCGACCACCTCGACTGCGGATCGGTCGCCTCCCCCTACCGCGAGACCGAGGCGATGGCGGACTCCTCCGACGCGGTAGCCGACTGGCCGCTGCTCAACGCCCTGGTCAACACGGCATCGGGGGCGACCTGGGTGTCGCTGCACCACGGCGGAGGTGTCGGCATGGGTCGTTCTTTGCACGCGGGTCAGGTGACGGTCGCCGACGGCACGGAGCTCGCCGCGCGCAAGCTCGAGCGGGTGCTCACCAACGACCCCGGCATGGGCGTGATCCGGCACGTCGACGCCGGTTACGAACAAGCCGACGAGGTCGCTGCGGAACGCGGCGTGCGGACCCCGCTGGTGGGTCGATGAGCGGGCTGGACGCCATCGCCGGGATCGGCGCGGATCCACGCCGCGGCGGGTACTCGCGGCACGTCTTCGACGACGCCGAGCGACACCTGCGCGAATGGTTCGTCGAGCAGGCGGAAAGCCGCGGTCTCGGAGTGGAAACCGACGCCAACACCAACCTCTGGGCCTGGTGGGGAGAACCCGGTGACGACGCGGTCGTCACCGGAAGCCACCTCGACTCGGTGCCCGGTGGCGGTGCCTTCGACGGGCCGCTCGGTGTGGTCTGCGCCCTGGAGGCCGTGGACCTGCTGCGCGAACGCGGTTTCCAGCCGACCCGGCCGCTGGCCGTGGTGGTGTTCGCGGAGGAAGAAGGAGGCAGGTTCGGCGTCCCGTGCCTGGGCTCGCGGCTGATGACGGGAACCATCGACGCAGACCGCGCGCGCGACCTGCGCGACACCACCGGGATCTCGCTCGCCGAGGCGGTGGGCTCCTTCGGCTCGGACCCGGAGCGCATCGGGAGGGATGAAGGAGCCCTTCGACGCATCGGGCACTTCGTCGAACTGCACGTGGAGCAGGGAAAGGGCTTGGTCGACCTGAATCGACCGGTCGCGGTTGCCGATTCGATCCTCGGCCACGGCAGGTGGCGATTCAGGTTCCGAGGTCAGGGCAACCACGCGGGTGCCACGCTCATCGATGACCGAAACGATCCCATGCTGCCGGCCGCCCAACTCGTCGTCGCCGCGCGCCGGACAGCGGCCGCGACGGCGGACGGGCGTGCCACCGTGGGCAGGTTGGTGCCCAACCCGGGCGGAACCAACGTCATCGCCTCCACGGTGGACCTCTACCTGGACGCCCGTGCGCCACGCGGCGCACGGGCGATGGTGGAGGACCTGACCGGGCAGGCGGTGGACCTGGCTTCGCAGGAGGGGTGCTCGGTGGAAGTCACTGAAGAATCCTTCGGCGACACCGTCCACTTCGACGCCGCTCTCCGGGACCGGTTGCGGGGAGTCCTCGACGGCGTTCCCGTCCTACCCACCGGTGCGGGTCACGACGCGGGAGTGCTGGCCGGGGAGAAGCCGACGGCCATGCTGTTCGTGCGCAACCCGACGGGCATCAGCCATGCCCCGGAAGAACACGCAACCGCTGAGGACTGCGAGGAAGGTTCCCATGCCCTGGCCCGCGTCCTGACCGATTTGGCGGGGTGAGCGGATGTTCTGGTGCGAATGGGCTTGGTTGCCCGGAGGACCTGGTCAGGACGTGTTGTTCGAAGTGGACGACGGTCGGATCACCGCTGTGCGGTCGGGTCAACCGCCCGGTGATGCGCGCAGGCTGCCCGGCTTGGTGTTGCCGGGCCTGGCCAACGCCCACTCACACGCCTTCCACCGAGCCCTGCGCGGCGACACGGGACGCGGCACGTTCTGGACCTGGCGGGAACAGATGTATCGGGTCGCGGGGAAACTCGACCCCGACAGCTACTACCAGCTCGCGCGCGGCGTGTACGCGGAGATGGTGCAGGCCGGCATCACCGGTGTCGGGGAGTTCCACTACGTGCACCACGCACCGGGCGGTTCCCGTTACGAAGACCCGAACGCGATGAGTCACGCACTGGCGCAAGCGGCGCGCGACGCCGGGATTCGGCTGACGATGCTGGACACCTGCTACCTGACAGGTGGTTTCGGTCGGGAGCTCGACGCCGTCCAACGGCGTTTTTCCGACGGCGACGCCGTGGGGTGGACGGAGCGCGCGGGAACGTTCACCTCGGACGGCGTGCTCGTGGGCGCTGCGGTGCACTCGGTTCGAGCCGTGCCTGCGGAGGCGATCGAGGAGGTCGCCGGGTGGGCGAGTGACAGAAAGGTTCCCCTGCACCTGCACCTGTCGGAACAACGCGCGGAGAACGACGCGTGCTTGGCCGCGCACGGGCGAACCCCGTCGCAGCTGCTGGCGGAGCGAGGTGCGCTCGGGGACAACGTCACCGCCGTGCACGCCACCCACCTCGCGGCCGGCGACGTCGCGTTGCTGGGTGGCAGCGGTACCGGAGTGTGCCTGTGCCCCACCACCGAAGCGGACCTCGCGGACGGGATCGGTCCTGCCGGAGCGCTGGCGGTCGCGGGAAGTCCTCTGTCGTTGGGCAGCGACGGACATTCGGTGATCGACGTCCTCGCCGAGAGCCAGGCCGTCGAGTCCTACCAGCGCTTGGCGACGGAGACCCGAGGCCATCACCAGCCGCAAGAGCTGCTCGCGATGGCCACGGCGCACGCCTCGATCGGCCATCCCGACGCCGGGCGGCTCGAGGTGGGCGCACGCGCGGACTTCGTGGCGGTCGACCTCGACACCCCGCGGCTAGCCGGTGTCGACCCGCACGCGGTTCCTGCCGTCGCCCGCGCCGACGACGTGCGCGAAGTGATCGTCGACGGTAGGAGCGTGGTCGTCGACGGAACCCACACCGCCATCGACACCGCGCGTGAACTGCGCGAATCCATCACGAGCCTGCGAACGTGAGGAAATGGTCAACGATGACAGCCACTGTTATCACTGGAATAGGTGAAATCACGACCAACGAGCCGGAGCTCGGCACCCTCGCCGACGCGGCGCTGGTCTTCGAAGGCGACCGGATCGTCTGGGTGGGTCCGTCCGGCAACGAGCCGGAGGCGGACGAGCGCATCGACGTCGAGGGCAGAACCGTCCTGCCTGGCTGGGTCGACAGCCACACCCACCTCGTCTTCGCAGGTGACCGGACCGCCGAGTTCGCCGATCGCATGGCCGGCCGCCCCTACCAGGCAGGCGGCATCGCGGTCACGGTCAACGCGACCCAGCGGGCAACCGACGACGAACTTGCCCACAACCTGCGTCGGCACGTCAGCGAGGCCGCCTCTCAAGGCACGACGTGCCTGGAGACCAAGACCGGTTACGGCTTGACCGTGGCCGACGAGCTGCGCGCGGCGAAGATCGCCGCCGAGCACGTCGACGAGGTCACCTTCCTCGGCGCACATCTCGTCCCCCCGGGTGCTGACGCGGCCGATTACGTGGACCTGGTGTCGGGGGAGATGCTCGACGCGGTCGCGGCCCACGTCGGCTGGTGCGACGTGTTCTGCGAGGAAGGGGCCTTCGACGCCGACCAGTCGCGCCGGGTGCTGACCGAGGCCCGTCGGCGAGGCCTGGGCCTGCGAGTGCACGGCAACCAACTCGGCCCGGGGCCTGGCGTCGGGCTGGCGGTCGAGCTGGGTGCGGCCAGCGTCGACCACTGCACCCACCTGGAGCGCGCCGACATCGACGCCCTCGGCGGGTCCGACACGGTGGCGACCTTGCTGCCCGCGTGCGACCTGTCAACGCGCCAACCCCTGCCGGACGCACGGGCCCTGCTCGACGCCGGCGCTACCGTCGCCCTCGCGAGCAACTGCAACCCCGGGTCGTCCTACACCTCGTCCATGGCGTTCTGCGTGACCACAGCGGTTCTGCAGATGCGGATGAGCGTGGCTGAGGCCGTGCGTGCCGCTACCTGGGGAGGTGCCCGAGCGCTGCGACGCGACACCGGCGACGGTGCGGTGGGCGTGCTGCGCCCAGGCGCTCGCGCCGACCTCCAGGTGCTCGACGCCCCCAGCGCCACGTGGCTGGCCTATCGCCCAGGGGTTCCCCTCACCCACGCGGTGTGGCGCAAGGGCGACCGCGTGCGCTGACGTTACCCGGCCCGAGCATGGGAACCTTCCTGTCAACACCGCCGCGGCTTCGTACACTGCGCCCATGACCTGCGGTTCGGACAGAGCTCGGTGAGCGGGGGAGAGGGGATGCGCTTCGCGTTCTCCGAGGACGCTGAGCGCTACGACCGGGCCCGCCCGGGGTACCCGGCGGAGCTGTTCGACGTCCTGACCGCCGCCGTCGGTGAGGCCGCACGAGTGCTCGAGATCGGCTGCGGCACCGGGCAGGCGAGCGTGCCGCTGGCAGCCCGCGGCTTCGCGCTCACCGCTCTCGAACTGAGCGAGGAGCTGGCGGCGCTGGCCCGGCGCAACCTGGGCGAATACCACTCAGCGCGCGTGGTCGTCCAGTCGTTCGAGGAGTGGGCGCTTCCGCCCGTCGGTTTCGACCTGGTCGTCGCCGCGATGTCGTTCGACCGGCTCGACCCCGAGCAGCGCATGACCAAGGCCGGCGATGCGCTGCGCCCGCGCGGAGCGCTCGCCGTCATCTCCACGCACCACATCGCAGGGGGCAGCGAGTCGTTCTTCGCGCAGGCCGGGCAGTGCTACGAGTGCTTCGCCCCCACTGCGGCGCCCGAGCGGCCTCTGCCCACTCCGGGTGAGATCCCGAGGAACTCGGAGGAATTCCACCGCTCACGTCGTTTCGGCGCACCGGAGTTCCACGAGTACGAGTGGGAAGCGCAGTACACCAGCGCCGAGTACCTCGACCTGCTGCGGACGTACTCGGATCATCGGAGGATGCCGGACTCCGCGCGCGAACAGCTGCTGGGTTGCATCGAAGGGCACATCGACGATCACGGCGGCGTGGTCAGCAAGCGATATCTCACGCAGCTCGCCCTGGCTCAGCGGCTCGGCTGATGCCCACGGGCGGTACGACCCTCACGAGCGCACCCGCGGATGGTCACCTGCGGCCTTGACTTCCAGTTAACTCGAGGTTGGATGCTCGCCGAAGCCAACTGAGAGCGGAGTGATCGAGATGCGCGGGGTGCAGGTCGGCGAATTCGGAGGGCCCGACGTGCTGACGGCGGTCGACAAGCCCGACCCCACGCCGAAACCGGGGCAGGTTCTGGTGCGGATGACGGCCGTGGACGTGCTGTTCCTGGACACGAGGCTTCGGCAAGGTTGGGGGCGGCAGTACTTCGAGATGAACCCGCCCTACATCCCCGGAGACGGCGTGGCCGGAGAAGTGGTGGCGCTGGGCGAGAACGTCGATCCCGCATGGCTGGGCCGAACCGTCGTCGCCAGCACGGGCAACGGCGGAACCTACGCCGAACTGGTCGCCGTCGAGGAATCCGAGCTCGCCGCGGTCCCCGACGGGTTGGACGAGCGGTCCGCCGTGGTGCTGCTGCACGACGCCACCACGGCGCTGCTGCTCTGCGACCACGCGGCCGTGCGGCCAGGAGAGCGGGTGCTCGTCACGGCCGCCGCCGGTGGAGCGGCGTCGGTCATCATCCAGCTGGCCCGAACTGCCGGGGCGCACGTCATCGGCGCCGCGAGGGGAGAGCAGAAGCTCGACCTGGTGCGCCGGCTAGGAGCCGAACCCGTTGACTACGGCGAAACGGGCTGGGCTGAGAAGGTCCGCGATCTCACCGGCGGCATCGACGTCGTCTTCGACGGCGCCGGCGGACGATACGGGCAGGAGGCGTTCCAGACCGTCGACGACGGTGCGCGCATCATCACCTACGGAGCATCCGACTCGGACTTCGCCGACATCGACGCGGACGAAGCGACACGACGTGCCGTGACTGTCACCGGACTGCTCGAAATCCAGTACACCTCGCGCCGCCAGCGCCTGGACCTGCTCAAGAAGGCCTTGGCCGAAGCAGCCGCCGGGCACATCACCCCCACCATCGGGAAGAGCTTCCCCTTGGCGCGAGCCGCAGACGCGCACATCGCCATCGAGCAACGGGCCATCGTCGGGCGGGCCGTGCTGCTGGCCTGATCGGCTCCCGACCGCGCCTGTCAGGGTGCGCGGCCGGGAGCGGATCACTCGTCGTCGACGTCGTCGCGTGCGAGGAAGGTCGCCAAGCGCTCAGTGGCGTCCTCGAAGTCCGGGTTGAGGTCCACGAAGGCCCGCATCCGGTCAGCGACCCACGCCAAGGTGACCTCGTCGTCACCGCGACGCTCTTCAAGTTCCTCAATGCCGCGGTCGGTGAAATACACCGCTCCTCCTCATGGTCCATCGATCTTCAACGCGGTGCGGTTGGGAACAGCAGGGTACGAAACCGGTCTCCAGGACCGGAAGCGAGCCCCGGTCGAGATGAGCGGAAGGTTCCCATGCACACTCCGCCGCCCCAGTCCGAGCGCAAACGAACGGGCCGCCGGTTCCCGAAGGAACCGACGGCCCGCTCTCGTGCTGGAAGGTCAGGCGAAGGCGTTCTGCACGACCTCGGCCTGCTCGACCTCGTGGACCTTGGCCAGGCCGGTGGCCGGCGCGGCCATCGGACGGCGCGAGACCCGCTTGAGCTTGCCGACCAGCTCCGGGAACTGCTCGGTCAGCGCCAAGCCCAGGAACGGCCACGCACCCTGGTTGGCCGGCTCCTCCTGCGTCCAGCGGACCGACTCGAGGTTCGGGTACCGCTCGAACAGGGCGCCCAGCTTGCGGTGCGGCAGCGGGTAGAGCTGCTCGAGCCGCGCAACCGCGGTGTCGGTGATGCCGTTCTTCTCCCGGTAGGCGGCCAGCTCGTAGTAGAGCTTGCCGGTGCACAGCACCAGCTTCGTGACCTGCGACGGGTCCGGCTGCGCCGGGTCGTCGATCACCGAGGTGAACTTGCCCTCCGTGAAGTCCTCCACCGGGCTGGTCGCGGCCTTCAGGCGCAGCATCGACTTCGGCGTGAACACCACCAGCGGGCGGTGGATCCCGTCGAGGGCGTGCCGACGCAGCAGGTGGAAGTAGTTCGCGGGGGTCGACGGCATGGCGACCGTCATCGAACCCTCGGCGCACAGCTGCAGCCACCGCTCGATGCGGCCCGAGCTGTGGTCGGGGCCCTGGCCCTCCTGGCCGTGCGGCAGCAGCATCACGACGTCCGAGCGCTGGCCCCACTTGGCCTCACCGGACGAGATGAACTCGTCGATGATCGACTGGGCGCCGTTGAAGAAGTCACCGAACTGCGCTTCCCACAGCACCAGCGACTCGGGGTTGCCCACCGAGTAGCCGTACTCGAAGCCCAGCGCGGCGAACTCCGACAGCGCCGAGTCGTAGACCAGGAACTTGCCCTGGTCGCCCGAGAGGTTCTGCAGCGGCGTGTACTCGGAGTCGTTCTTGCGGTCGATGAGCACCGAGTGGCGCTGACCGAACGTGCCGCGGCGACTGTCCTGACCGGTCAGGCGGACCTGGCGGCCCTCCATCACCAGCGAACCGAACGCGAGCAGCTCGCCGAAGGCCCAGTCGATGCCACCCTCACGGCCCATCTTGGCGCGACGCTCGAGCACGGGCTTCACGCGCGGGTGCGGGGAGAAGCCGTCCGGCAGGTTGATCTGAGCCTCGGAGATGCGCTCCAGGGACTCCTGCGAGATCGCGGTGGACAGACCGCGCGGGACCTGCTGCTCGGCCTCCACCGACGGGCTCGGTGCCGGCGGGTGCTTCTCCAGCTCTCGGACCTCGTTGAACACGTGCTCCAACTGCGCGGCGTAGTCCTTGAGGGCCTTCTCCGCCTCGTCCACGGTGATGTCACCGCGGCCGATCAGCGACTCGGTGTAGACCTTGCGGACGCTGCGCATCTTGTCGATCGCGTCGTACATCTTCGGCTGCGTCATCGACGGGTCGTCGCCCTCGTTGTGACCGCGACGGCGGTAGCAGACCATGTCGATCACGACGTCCTTGCCGAACGCCTGGCGGTACTCCACTGCCAGCCGCGCGACCCACACGCACGCCTCGGGGTCATCACCGTTGACGTGGAACACCGGCGCGCCGATCATCTTCGCGACGTCGGTGCAGTACTTGCTGGAACGCGAGTGCTCCGGAGCCGTGGTGTAACCGACCTGGTTGTTGACGATCACGTGGACCGTGCCACCGGTGCGGTAACCGCGCAGCAGCGACAGGTTCAGCGTCTCGGCGACCACGCCCTGACCGGCGAACGCGGCGTCACCGTGCAGCAGCACCGGCAGCACCGTGAAGCCCTCCTGGCCCTTGTCCAGGATGTCCTGCTTGGCGCGGACGATGCCTTCCAGCACCGGGTCCACGGCCTCCAGGTGGGACGGGTTCGAGGTCAGCGACACCTTCGTCTCGCCGTCGCCGAACATCCGGAAGTACTTGCCCTCGGCGCCCAGGTGGTACTTCACGTCACCGGAACCGTGGGCCTGACCGGGGTCGAGGTTGCCCTCGAACTCGCGGAAGATCTGCGAGATCGGCTTGCCGACGATGTTGGCCAGCACGTTGAGCCTGCCGCGGTGCGGCATGCCGACGACGACCTCGTCGAGCTCGTTGGCCGCGGAGTTGTCCAGCACCGCGTCCAGCAGCGGAACCACGGTCTCCGCGCCTTCCAGCGAGAACCGCTTCTGCCCGACGTACTTGGTCTGCAGGAACGTCTCGAAGGCCTCGGCCGCGTTGAGCTTCGACAGGATGTACTTCTGCTCGGTCGAGTCCGGCTTGGTGTGCGGCTTCTCGACCCGCTGCTGCAGCCATTCGCGCTCGTCAGGCTCCAGGATGTGCATGTACTCCACGCCGACGGTGCGGCAGTAGGAGTCACGCAGCACGCCGAGCACGTCGCGCAGCTTCATCTTCTCGCGACCGGCGAAACCGCCCACGGCGAACTCGCGGTCCAGGTCCCACAGGGTCAGGCTGTGCGACAGGACGTCGAGGTCCTCGTGCCGGCGCTGCCGGTAGTTCAGCGGGTCGATGTCGGCCATCAGGTGGCCGCGGGTGCGGTAGGCGTCGATCAGCTCGAGCACGCGGGCGGTCTTGTCCACCGCGCCCTCGGGGATGTCCTGCGTCCAGCGAACCGGCTCGTACGGGATGCGCAGCGAGGCGAAGATGTCGTCGAAGAAGCCGTCCTCGCCCAGCAGCAGCTGGTGCACCCGGCGCAGGAAGTCGCCGGACTCCGCTCCCTGGATGACCCGGTGGTCATAGGTGGACGTCAGCGTCACGATCTTGCTGATGCCCATGTCGACCAGCGTCTTCTCGCTGGCGCCCTGGAACTCGGCGGGGTAGTCCATCGCGCCGACGCCGATGATCGCGCTCTGGCCCTTGGTCAGCCGCGGCACCGAGTGGTTGGTGCCCGACGGGCCCGGGTTGGTCAGCGAGATCGTGGTTCCGGCGAAGTCGTCCGCGGTCAGCGCGTTGCTGCGGGCCTTGCGGATGATGTCCTCGTAGGCCTGCCAGAACTGCTGGAACGTCATGTCCTCGCAGCCCTTGATGGAGGCGACCACGAGGTTGCGCGAACCGTCCTTGCCCGGCATGTCGATCGCCAGGCCGAGGTTGATGTGCTCCGGCGCGACCGACGCGGGCTTGCCCTTGGCGTCCTCGCCGTAGTGGCTGTTCATGTTCGGGAAGTCCTTGACCGCCCTGACCAGCGCGTAGCCGATCAGGTGCGTGAAGGAGATCTTCCCGCCCTTGTTCCGCTTGAGGTGGTTGTTGATGACGATGCGGTTGTCGAACAGCAGCTTGGCGGGCACCGCGCGCACGCTGGTCGCGGTGGGGACCGTGAGCGACTGGTCCATGTTCTTGGCGATCGCCGCCGCAGCGCCGCGGAGGGTCTTCACGTCACCCTCGGCCTGCGGCTGCTTGACCGGCGCGGCCTTGGCGGCCTGCTGCGGAGAGGGCTTCGGGGCGGCAGCGGGCTTGGCCGCAGACGCGGCAGCCGCTGGTGCCTGGCCGTTGGTCTCGCCGGTGCGCGTCGCGGTGGCCGTCGTGCCTGGGGGTGCCGCAGTGCCGGCCGCCGCAGCGGTAGCGGTGTTCTCGTTTGTAGCCTGACCCGACTTGTAGTCGGCGAAGAATTCGTGCCACGCCGAGTCTACGGAAGTGGGATCTTGGAGGAACCGCTCATACATCTCCTCGATCAACCACTCATTGGGGCCGAACTGTGACGCGGGGCTGCTGGACACGGCTGGCGTTCGCCTCGATCCATATGCTCGTGATTTACAGACACACTCGGGTACCAGGCTAGCCGCCCGATTCGCGAGGTTGACACACAGGACGGCCGTTCGGCCGATCGATTCCGCGCACGGAATCGATCAGGATCGTCCGGCCAGCGGCGATGGGCCCCGAGTCGGGCCGTGCGATCGATCATCAACCGCCCCTGACGTGCTTGGTTCGCTGATCAGCGCTGCTTGGCACTAGTCCATACGGGTTGTCGTACCTGTTCATTATGGCGTTTCACCGACACGCTGTGTTCCCACTTGGTAACCGGCTCAGCCCGCATCGCGGGAACAGGCTCGCCCGCTCGGCCAGTCGGTCCTTTTTGTCCGGTTCTTGATTCCGGAGCGTGTCCGCGTCATCTCAGTCCGTGCACGCGTGTCGCAGATGTGGCGATCGTGACAGAAAGGTTCCCTTCCTCACATCTCGCTGCGATCTCCCGGTGAGACCGGCGAGAGGTTCGCGCCGCCTCGCAGACGGCGAAGAAGGGAACCTTCCTCACGCGATGTTGCTCGCCTCCGCGGACGCATCGGCTTCCTCGGTCCCGTGCACATCGGCCGCCCGCCACAGCCTGGCGTAGTGACCGCCTCGATCCAGCAGCTCCTCGTGCCGTCCCTGCTCGACGATCCGCCCGCCGTCGACCACCACGATCCGATCGGCCCGGGCCGCAGTGCCCAACCGGTGCGCCACGACGAAGGTCGTTCGTTGCGCGGCGAGCCGATCGCTGGCGGCCACCACCGCCGACTCGGTCGCCGGATCCAGCGCGGCCGTCGCCTCGTCCAGCAGCAGCACGTCCGGGTCCACCAGTTGCGCTCGCGCCAAGGCGACCAGCTGCCGCTGGCCCGCCGAGAGCGCGCGACCGCGCTCACCGACCTCCTGCCGGAACCCGTGCGGCAGCATCGAGATCCCTGTGAGCGCCCCCACTGAGCGGGCAGCGCCCTCGACCTCCACCGGTCCGGCGTCCGGGCGCGCGTAGGTGATGTTGTCGGCGATGTCGCCGGCGAACAGATGCCCTTCCTGAGGCACCACCGCCAGCCGCTGGTGGAAGGAGCCCAGCTCATAGCCGCGCACATCGACCCCATCGACCAGAACCGTGCCCTCGGCGACGTCGTAGAACCGGGCGATCAGCTTGATCAGGGTCGACTTGCCCGCACCGGTCGCGCCCACCAGCGCCACGGTCTCGCCAGGCCGGACCCGCAAGTTCACGTCCTTCAGCGCGTACTGCTCAGTGCCGGGATAGCGGAAGGAAACCGCCCGCAGCTCCACCTCGCCGCGAAACCGCTCGGGCACTGCCACCGGGTCGGCAGCAGCCGGCACCGACGTCGGCGTGCGCAACAGCTCACCGATGCGCCGCAACCCGACCTTCGCCTGCTGATAGCCGTCGAACACCCCGGACAACTGTTGAACCGGTGAGAAGAACAGGCTCAAGTACAGCAGGAAGGCGACCAGCACGCCTGCCGTCAGCTCGCCGGAAGCGACGCGCGCAGCGCCCACCCCCAGCACCGCCGCCTGCGCGATCTCCGACAGCAACGCCACGAACGGGAAGTACGTGGCGATGTAGCGCTGAGCTCGCAGCCGCGAACGGCGGTAAGCGTCGCTGCGCTGTGCGAACACCTTCGCCGCATGTCCCTCGCGGCGGTGCGCCTGAGCGACCCGCATACCGGAGACGTTCTCCTGGAGATCAGCGTTGACGGTGCTGACCCTCTCCCGCGCCTCGGCGTACGCGGTGGAGGAGACCTTGCGGAAGATGACCGTGGCGACCACCAGCACTGGAAGCACCGCCATCGCCACCAGAGCCAGCGACGGGTCGGTGAACAACAGGGCTCCCGCGATGCCCAGCAACGTCAGCACGCTGACCACGAACGTCGCCAAGCCCGTCTGCAGGAACGTCGACAACGCGTCGACGTCGGTGGTCATGCGGGTCATGATGCGGCCCGCCAGCTCCCGCTCGTAGAAGTCGAGACCCAGTCGCTGCAGGTGCGCGAAGCTGCGCAGGCGGAGCACGTAGAGCAGGGTTTCGCCGGTCCGCGCCGTGATCACGGTCTGCAGCTTGATCACCAGCCAGCCACCGGCCACGAGCAGAGCCGCGAGGCCCGTGGCCAGCCACAACGTGTTCAGGTGCCCGGTTCCGACGCCGCTGTCGATGCCGTGCCGCACCAGCGACGGCAACAGCACGGAGGTCAGCGCATCACCGGCCACCAGGGCGATCGTCAGAGCGAGCCCCCAGCGGATCGGCCGCAGCAGCCGCGCCAACCGAAACTGCGGATCCGGGGCGGTGGGATCGGTTTCCCCCACCGACGGCGCATCCCGGGTCGGCGGCAGCTTGCGGATCCCCTCGATCAGCTCTGCTGTCGGGGGAACCGCCGTGGTGCTCATGCCATGGCGACTCGGCATGGGTGCAGCAACGCCCGAATCCGACGGTTCGGACGACTGATCCTGCGGCCACAGCTCAGGGGTGATGCCGGCAGGGGCCGCCTCCACGTGATCGTCGCGCCGATCGTCGATGGCCTGCCCCGGACCGGACAGCAGCGAGCGGAACAGCTCGCACCGCTCCCGCAGTTCGGCCTCGGTCCCCACGTCGACCACGCGTCCCTCGTCGAGCACCGCGATCCGGTCGGCCAGCCCCAGCGTCGAGCGGCGGTGCGCGATGAGCAACGTGGTGCGCTGCGCGGTCACCGAACGCAGCGTGTCGTGGATGGCGGCCTCCGTCGCCGGATCGACCGCCGACGTCGCGTCGTCGAGCACCAGAACCCGCGGGTCCGACAGCAAAGCCCTGGCCAGCGCAACGCGTTGGCGTTGACCACCGGAGAGCGTCAGACCGCGCTCACCGACGGTCGTGTCGTACCCGTCCGGGAGGCTGGTGATGAACTCGTGCGCTTCCGCACCCTTGGCCGCGGCAATCACGTCCTCATCGCTGGCGCCGGAACGTCCGTAGGCGATGTTGCCGCGAATCGTGTCGGAGAACAGGAACGCTTCCTCGAAGACCACGCCCACCGCGCTGCGCAGCGAACCCAGCCGCAGATCGCGGATGTCGAAGGTCTCCCCGGTGTCGGCGGAGCAGATCGCGAGCCGGCCCGAGTGCGCGTCGTAGAAGCGGGGCAGCAACAGCGACACCGTGGACTTCCCCGAGCCGGCCGGACCCACCAGCGCGACCGTCTCGCCCGGGCTCACGTGCAGGTCGACTTCCCGCAAGACCGGCTGGTCACGGGTGTAACCGAACCCGACCCCGTCCAGACGGACCTCCAACGGACCTTCTGGCAGCGAACGGGCATCGGGCTTCTCCACGACCTCCGGCTGGGAGTCGGTGAGTTCGTGGATTCGCTCGACCCCGGCCCGCGCCAGCTGGGCTTGGATCACCACGCTGGAGAGCATTCGAGCCGGCCCCGACAGCATCGCCACGTAGCCGGCGAATGCGACGAAGGTTCCCAAGCTCACCTGGCCCTGGAACACCAGCCAGCCGCCCAGACCCAGCACGCCCACCTGGCCTGCCGCGGGCAGCGTCGCCAGGCTCGCCGTGGGCAGGGACGTCATCCGCGCCGCGCGCAGCCGCTCGGCGAACAACCTCCGCGCCCGGGACTCCAGTCGGCCGACCTCGCGCTCCTCCTGGCCGAAGCCCTTGACCACCCGCACGCCGGTGACGGTTTCCTCGACGTGCTGAGCGATATCGGCCGCGCGCTGCTGAGCCGACCACGTGGCGGGGAACAACCTCTTCTTGCTGCGCGCCGTGACCACCGCGATCAACGGCGACACGATCAGCGCCACGAGGGTGAGCAGCGGCGAGAGGAACAGCATCGCTGTGATCGCGAAAACCGCCAGCACGGCAGTCCCGGCCGCCAGCGGCAGCATCGACAGCAACGAGTGCACGAGCTGCAGGTCGCTGATCGAACGGGACACGACCTGCCCGGTGCGCAGGGCGTCCTGCTTGCCTCCGTCCAGGCGCTGCATCGCGGCGAAAACGGCCCGCCGCAGGTCGTGCTGCACGTTGAGGGCCAGTTGTCCGGCGCTGTAGCGGCGGACGAAGGCCGCGCCGAACCGGAAGGCGCCCAGAACCAGCAGCAGGACCACGATCCACCACAGCCGCTCGGTGCTGCGCGCCACGGCGTCGTCGACCGCGAGCTTGGTCAGCAGCGGAACCAGCGCCTCCAACCCCACCGCGGTCACGGAGGCGCCCAACGCCAACACCAGTGCGACCGGGTGGCGCCGACAAGCGGCGAAGAGGCGACGGATCCAGCCGCCGGAGGAACGGCGGGGATTCTCGGAGTCGCTCACCCCGCCAGGTTAGGCGGCGGCACCGACGCCGCAGCACCGCCAATGCTGCGGTGTGACCGGCGCCAACGAGTGAGGAAGGGAACCTTTCTGCCATTTCGCCGACGGCCGGTCTGGCAGAAAGGTTCCCTTCCTCACCTCACGCCACGTCTCGCCGCGTTCCCACGAACCAGCCGCCGGCCACGAACACCGCGGTGTAGCCGAGGAACGTCAACAGGCTCGCCCACCACGGGTGGCCGTAGGTGCCGCCGAAGAACAAGTGCAGGAGTTCGAAGGCCACGCGCGGTGTGTTCGGTTCGTCCGCACCCGCGACAGCGGAGACGAACAGCGGAACGGCCAGGTTGGACACGATGCCGTTGCCCGCCGCGCCCGGCAGGTAGGGACCGAGGCCCGACACCGCGGTGTCGGCCAGGCTGATCGACAGGATGAACTCGACGACGAACTTGTAGACCAGCGGCAGGATGACGACCAGCACGGAGTTGGCGATCAGCGCACCGAACCCGACCCCGAGCAGCGTCCACAGCACCATCGACAGCACGCCCGCGCCGCCCACGCTGAGCCAGCTGCCGAACCCACCGAAGTTGCCCATGTCCTGACCGGTGCCGAGCAGCGCGCCGAGGCTCGCGAACAGGACGTTGGTCAACCCGTAGATGACCCCGCCGCCCGCGTAGACGATCAACTTCGCCCACAGCACGCCGCTGCGCGGGTTGGCGGTCAGGTACGTCGTGGTGATGGTCTTGGCGCGGAACTCGCCTGCGAAGGCCATGGCTCCGAACAGCAGCGCGAAGATCGTTCCGAAGTTCGTCGACAGCGCGACCGCGAGCAAGCCCAGCGGCAGCGAGGCGCTGAGCTCTTCGACCATGTCGATGATCCCGCCGAACGCGGTGCCCAACCAGCCCGCGCCGAATCCCAGCACCACCACGGGGATCAGCAGCGCCCACCACAGGCTCGTGGTGAAGATCTTCCGGTACTCGGCCTTGATCAGCCCGATCATCACATGCCCCCGCCCTCGCCCGGCCGTGCCCACATCTCCGGTGTCGGCGGCGCGTGTTGCGCCAGCCCCGCGAACTGGCCGTGGGTGAGTCGGAAGAACAACTGCTCCAAGTCGACGCGCTCGTCCTGCATCGCGTAGAGCGCGACGCCCGCTTGCAGCGCGAGGTCTGCGACGGTGCGGGAGTCGGCGCCGAGCACGGCCAGCCGCCCGTCGGGGAGGTGCTCCACGCTGTAACCGGCCTCCTGCGCCTTGGCGACCAGCGCTTCCGGGGAATCGGCCTGCACCAGTGCGCGTGATTGCTGCGCGGCGCGGAGCTCTTCGATGTGCCCGTCGTAGACGCACCGGCCTTGGCTGATGATGACCAGCCGGTCCGCGGTGTGCTCGATCTCCCGGAGGAAATGACTGGACATCAGCACGGTCCGGCCGCCCGCGGCGAAGGCGTGCAGGAAGCCCCGCAGCCATGCGATGCCTTCCGGGTCGAGCCCGTTGGCCGGTTCGTCGAGGATCAGGATCTGCGGATCGCCCAGCAGCGCTGTAGCCAGTGCCAGGCGTTGCCGCATGCCCAGCGAGAATCCCCCGGCCTTGCGGTCCGCGGCGGCGGCGAGCCCGACGAGCTCCAACGCGCGGTCGACCTGCCCGTCGGGAACGTCCATGGCAGCCGAGTAGCAGCGCAGGTGGTGGCGCGCTGTGCGGCTGGGATGGAATCCGTGCGCGTCGAGCACGGCGCCGACCACACCACCCGGTTTCGGCAGCCGGCCGAACGGCAGGCCGTTGATGGTGGCGGTGCCCGAGGTAGGGGTGATCAGGCCGAGGATCATGCGCAGCGCGGTGGTCTTCCCCGCCCCGTTGGGGCCGAGGAAACCGGTGACGGCACCGGGCTGCACCGTGAAGCTGAGGTCCTGCACCGCGTGCACGGGACCGAATCTCTTGTTCAGTCCTTGCACGTGGATGCGGCCGCTGCCGTCGTGCACACGCCCTCCCACGTCCGGTCACCCGTCAGTGTGCCAACCCTGATGGCCCCCATCCTGCCGGACAGGTCGACCTGCGAGGGCGCGGCGTCGTGGCCGGAGCTGAAGGCGGGAACCGGACGTGGGCGAGTTCGGCAGGTCAGGCGCGTTCGACGACCGCTGCGCGGTAGGTCTTGCCGTGCTCGGCTTCTGGTTGTTCGGCCAGCGGCGGCGGGCTCGGGGGAACGGTCGTGAGGTCGGGGCGGATGAACTCGTCGGTGTCCCAGTCGGACGGTCCGGGACCGGTGGCGGACACGATCGGCTGGCTGATCACGGCGACGGGTTCGGAGGTGCGCGGAGCGTGGGTGCGCAGCGTCTGGCGGCGAAGTCCGCCCCTGCGCCCCGGAAAACCGGATAGCTCGGTGATCAACTGCTGGTGCGCCGCCTGCCACACCTTGCAGGGCCAGGGGCGGCGGCGGAGCGTGCCCCGGCAGGACGGGCAACGTCCACCGGAGTCCGGCTCGTGGTCGTCTAACAGCGTTTTGAGGGCTTCGGTAAAGCGATAGAGCTCCGTCCGGGCAATCGGTAGCAGCACTTCGGGAGCGTCTTCGCCCACTGCTCGGTCCAGGGCGTCGAGCCGGTCGAGAACAGCCTTGCGCAGTGCCGTGTCCGTCACGTTTATCTCCCACCCGTCAGCGCGTTTTCGTGCATCGGAGTTTCCGGCGGACGGCAGCAGATGATCAGTCACCCGTCGTTACTCCGATGGGTGACATCGGCATCGAGAGTTCACGCCTGCACGGCCACTCGACCAGACTCACCCCATCGAGTGGTTATCGATTCGGCTGGAAATTGGCGGCGAAGCTCTCGCTCACGTCGTCGGCAAACCGGCGATCTTGGCCTACACTGAGAGTGGCGGCCTGCTCCCGGTGACCCCCAGGCTGGTTGAGCGGGCCGCCCCTATTCGCCGTTTTGAGCGCCTTTCCCATTCTCGGGCATGTCGGGTTTATTCGCATTCTCGCTAAAGTTGGGAATCAACCAATTCGAATTCAACCCGGTGCAAATTCCCAGGCCTGACGCTGCGGCCTCGTGCGCAGGGGAACCTTCCTGTCATCGGGAGAAAAGCGGGCTGCGAGGAAGGGAGCCTTCCTCGCAGCCCGTGGCGCGAACAACCCGGGAACGAATCAACCCAGGACGTCGCCCAGCGGCAGAGGAGTGCGGCCGTGGGCCTCGGCGACGGCCCGGTTGACCAGCTTCCCGTCGTGGGTGTTGAGACCGCCGGCCAGAGCCGCATCCGCGCGGCAGGCGCGCTGCCAGCCGGCATCGGCGATGCGCAGCACGTAGGGGAGGGTCACGTTGGTCAGCGCGTGCGTGGAAGTGGTGGGCACCGCGCCGGGCATGTTCGCCACGCAGTAGAAGACCGAGTCGTGGACCTGGTAGGTGGGCTCGTCGTGCGTGGTCGGACGGGAATCGGCGAAGCACCCGCCCTGGTCGATGGCGATGTCGACCAGCACGCTGCCCGCCTTCATCTCCGAGACCAGGTGGTTGGACACGAGCTTCGGGGCCTTGGCTCCAGCGATCAGCACGGCGCCGATCACCAGGTCCGCCGAGCGAACGGCCTGCTCGACCGCGTAGCGGTTCGAGGCCACCGTGCGGATCTGACCGTGGAAGTCCCGGTCGATCTCGCGCAGCTTGTCGACGTTGGTGTCCAGCAGCTCTACATCAGCACCCATTCCCAGGGCCACGCGAGCCGCGTTGAGGCCGGCGACGCCGCCGCCGATCACCACCACGCGTGCCGGGTGAACTCCCGGCACTCCGCCCGGCAGCACGCCGCGACCACCGCTGGGGCGCATCAACGAATGCGCGCCCACCAGCGGCGCCAGACGCCCGGCGACCTCGCTCATGGGGGCCAGCAGCGGCAGCCCGCCGCCTTCGGTCTGGACCGTCTCGTAGGCGATGCCGGTGATGCCCGATGCCAGCATCGCGTCGGTCAGGTCAGCCGACGCGGCCAGGTGCAGGTAGGTGAACAGCACCTGATCCCCGCGCAGGCGCGGGTACTCCTGCGCGATCGGCTCCTTGACCTTCAGCACGAGGTCGCCTTCGGCCCACACGTCGTCGGCGGTGGCCAGCACCTTCGCGCCTGAAGCGAGGAAGTCCTCGTCCGGGATGGATGAGCCCGCACCCGCACCTGCCTCGACGAACACGTCGTGACCGCGGGCCGTCAGCTCGTGCACACCGGCCGGGGTGATCGCGACCCGGTACTCGTTGTTCTTGATCTCGCGAGGCACTGCGATCTTCACGGTGGGGTCCTTTCGTCGTGTGAGAACAACGATCGGACGACGTGACGCACGGCGCATCATTTCCACAGCATGAGATGAGGCGGGGGTGTTTGTTCTGCCAGCACAACGTCCGTGCGTGCGGGCGGACTGGGGCAGGAGTGGCAGATCGGTTCCCATGCTCGCGACCGCGACGGTTCGCTCACCGGCTCACCCGTGCTGCGCCCACCTCTCGGTCAGCAGCTGGACCAGCAGGGCCGACCGGACGTCCGGGTCGTCGAGGTCGACGTCGACCAGCTGCCCGATCCGCTTCATCCGGTACCGGAAGGTGTTCGGGTGCACCTGGAGCTCGCGGCCGGCTTGGCGGGGGTCGCCGGGATACCGCAGCCACGCGTGCAAGGTCGCTTGGTACTCGGTGCCCTGCGCGCGATCGTGGCCGCGCAGCACCGTCAAGGGTCCCAACGTCGCGGCGCCCGCATCAGCGGCGGCCCCGGCCATCCGACTGAGGACCAGCAGGTGCCACAACTCCTCGTAGATCGCGACCCGTTGCTGCACCAATCCAGTGCGCAGGAGGCCGATCAGCTCATCGGCTTGGGCTCGGGACTGCGGCACGTCGGTGACCGGCACGGAGGTTCCCACGGCTACGAGCGGGCGAGGGGAAAGATCGTGGGAGGTCAACGCCTGACGCAGCTCCGGCCAACCGCCGCCGCGCGCCCGGTCGGGCACCAGCGCGTACAGCACGGTGCCGACCTCCGTGACCAGCGGTCGCCGCCCGATCCCGCGCGTGATCCACTCCCACATCGCCAGCCGCTGCCCCTCCGCCGGTTCTTCGGAGGCGGCCATCTCGATGGCGATCACGCGGTGCTCCTCGTGGGGGACCGCCAGTTCGTTGGCTGCGGCACGCCAGCCCTCGCTGCCGTCGAGCACCAACCGCACCTGCTCGGCCGATCGTCGCCGCTGCACGTCGGCGACCGCCCGCCAGCGCAGCAGCTGCAGCGCCACCAGCGGTGCGGTGTCGGCGAACGCGGTCGCGCGTTCCTCCGAGACGGGGCCGGGCACCACCGCCCACATCGAGCCCAGCAGCTCGCCGCCCATCCGGATCGGCATCACCAGGCGCGGCAGCGTCCCGTCCTGCTGAGCGGGCACGAAGATCGCCGAGCTGCCCTTGGTGAGCTGGCGGAACGTGCCGCGGGCGCGGAACTTCGCGAGCACGTCGTCCGGCTGCTTGCGGCCCATGATCGTGGAGATCCGCGCCGGATCGGTCAGGTCTTGCCGGGCCGAGTAAGCCAGCACCTGCGAATGGGCGTCCTCGACGGTCACCGGCGCGTCCACGACGTCGGCGACCGCGTCGGCTAGGCGGAACAGGTCCGCGACGCCGCCCCCGCTCTCCTCCGCCTGCCTGATCCCGCCTGCCAAGGCCGCGCGGATCAACCACACCAGCTGCGCCCAAGCGGTGCCGGGGCGAACCTCCACGAGGGCGACATCAGCGGTGCGCACGGCCTCCACAACAGCGCTCTGCACCGACACGGGCGGCTTGAGCAACACCGCGGCCGCGCCCTGCTCGCCGCAATCGCGCACCAAGCGCATCGCCTGCTCGGCGTCGTTGACACCCACCCCCAGCACGAGGTCACCGCCTGCGGCGGTCGTGGGCTGATCCGGTTCGGCGATGACCACGTCGCCGGCGATCGTGTTGGGCTCCGGGCTGAACACCGTGCGCAACAGGGCCGGGCCCACCCGCTCCACCAGTGCCCGGATGTCGAGCATCGAAGGGGCCTCCTCGAGGCAAGGACGTGCCGGCAGAGATCACATGTGCATTGACAGTCTCGCTGGCCCGTTTATCGTTGCTGAGCAAATCGACAATCGCATACCGGCCATCGACCCCGTGCGGGAGAGACTCTGCCAGCAGTGCAGGGCGCCGAAGGAGCAACACTCCCCAGCAAACTCTCAGGCACCCATGACCGCTCGGGCGAGGCGACTCTGGAAAGCGCTCGTCGACGTCGACGAAGCCACCCACGGTGCAAGCCGCTCCGGCGGCGAAGCTCTCAGGTTCCGCAACAGAGGGGGAGGCCCAGCCGAAACCGGGGCGCAACGGCCCCTCCAACAGCTACGGAGCCTCCCTCATGTCGCTGCCCGCGAACCTGTCCTACACCGAAGAGCACGAGTGGATCGAGGACCGGGGCGAGATCGTTCGCATCGGCATCACCGAGCACGCCGCCAGTGCCCTCGGTGACATCGTCTTCGTGCAGCTCCCCGACACCGGCGACAAGATCGAATCCGGTCAGGCCTGTGGTGAGCTCGAATCCACCAAGTCCGTCAGCGACCTGTTCGCGCCCGTCACCGGCGAGGTCGTGACCATCAACGAGTCCGCTGTGGACGACCCCGCCGTGGTCAACTCCGACCCCTACGGCGAAGGCTGGCTGATCGAGGTGCGGGTCAGCGAGACCGGTGCGACCCTCACGGCCCAGCAATACGCCGAGTTGATCAACGAGTAGCCCGGGGAACCCGGAACGAGGCGAGGCGATCAATGACGATCGGTGTCTTCGACCTGTTCTCGGTGGGGATCGGCCCGTCCAGCTCGCACACGGTGGGACCGATGCGCGCAGCGCAGCGGTTCACCGAGAGGCTGCGCGAGAACGGGTCGATCTTCAAGGTCAACAGGGTCAAAGCGGAGTTGTTCGGGTCCCTTGGCGCGACCGGTCATGGTCACGGCAGCCCGAACGCGGTCCTTCTCGGTCTGGAAGGGCATCGCCCGGAGTCGGTGGATCCGGTGGCGGGTGCGCAACGGGTCGGCGAGATCGAGGGGAGTGGTCTGCTGCGGCTCGGCGGAGACCACGTGCTGCCCTTCGACAGCGCGCGAGACCTGGTGCTGCACCGGCGCAAGTCGCTGCCGGAACACCCCAACGGCCTGCGGTTCACCGCCACCGGCAACGACGGCGGCGAGCTGGATTCTGCCGTCTACTACTCCGTGGGCGGTGGCTTCGTCGTCGACGAGGGCGCGGTCGGTGCGGACCGCGTCAAAGCGGATGAGACAGCGGTTCCCATTCCCTTCAACACCGGGGCCGAGCTGCTGTTGCGCTGCGAGGAAGCCAACCTGCCGATCAGCGGCGTGATGCTGGCCAACGAGTTGTCGTGGCGCGAGGAATCCGCGGTGCGGGCGGGCCTGCTGGACATCTGGCGGGTCATGCGGGAATGCGTCGACAACGGATGCGGCAACACCGGCGAGCTGCCCGGTGGTCTGAAGGTGCGACGGCGTGCGGCGGAGTTGGCCGCGGCGCTGACCGATCAGGACGACCCGATGGAATGGGTCACCCTGTTCGCGCTGGCGGTCAACGAGGAGAACGCGGCAGGCGGTCGCGTGGTGACCGCACCGACCAACGGTGCGGCGGGCATCGTGCCAGCGGTGCTGCACTACTACGCGCGGTTCGTTCCCGGAGCCGACGAGGACGGCGTGGTGCGCTTCATGCTCACGGCCGGGGCGATCGGCGTTCTGTTCAAGGAGAACGCATCCATCTCCGGAGCCGAGGTGGGCTGCCAGGGTGAAGTCGGCTCAGCGTGCTCGATGGCCGCAGCGGGTCTGGCCGAGGTCCTCGGCGGCACGCCGAGCCAGGTGGAGAACGCCGCGGAGATCGCGATGGAGCACAACCTGGGGCTCACCTGCGATCCGATCGGCGGGCTGGTGCAGATCCCGTGCATCGAGCGCAACGCCGTGGCTTCGGTCAAGGCGATCACCGCTGCCCGGATGGCGCTTCGCGGCAACGGCACGCACTTCGTGTCCTTGGACAAGGTTATGAAGACGATGCGGGAGACCGGCCGCGACATGAAGGTCAAGTACAAGGAGACCGCGCGCGGCGGCTTGGCCGTCAACGTCATCGAGTGCTGAGGACGCCCGGGGTGAGGATGGGAACCTTCCTGTCACCACCTCGGGCCTCTTCGTAGCTGTGACCTGCGCGGTTCATCTTCCCGACGTCTTCCAAGGGAACAGTTGTGGCCAATTAGGTTGTGCACAACTTAGTTGTGCACTACCGTTTCCGGTGTGACGACGGAATCGGGATCGACGCTGGACCGGCTGCTCTGCTTCGCGCTGCACAGCGCGTCGCGGGCCTTCACCAACCTCTACCGGCCGTTCCTCGACGAGATCGGCCTGACCTACCCGCAATACCTGGTGATGTTGGTGCTGCGGGAGCGCGAGTCGCTGACGGTCAAGGAGCTGGGCGCGCTGCTCAGGCTCGATTCGGGAACGTTGTCACCGCTGCTGAAGCGACTCCAGGCCCGCGACCTGCTCGTCCGCACTCGCAGCGAGACCGACGAGCGGTCCGTTCGCGTGGCGATCACCGAGGACGGGCGCGCCCTGTGGCAGCAGGCGCGCGACATCCCGCAGCGGATGGTGTCGGCGACGGGGATGGACCTGGGTGAGGTCGAGCAGCTGCGGACCACGTTGGAAGCCCTGACGACCACGTTGAACGACGCGGCCAACCGGGTCACCGAGAATCGGGAGACGAAGTGATGACTGTTCTGTACACGGCGGAGGCGACCGCGACGGGCGAAGGCCGCAACGGGCGAACCCGCACCTCCGACGGCTTGGTCGACCTCGAACTGGCCATCCCCAGGGAGATGGGCGGCTCCGGCGACGCGACCAACCCGGAGCAGCTGTTCGCGGCCGGCTACTCGGCGTGCTTCCACAGCGCCCTGCAGCTCGTGGCCCGCAAGAAGAAGCTCGACATCGAAGGCTCCTCGGTCACCGCCGAGGTCGGCATCGGATCGAATGGCGAAGGAGGCTTCGGCCTCAGCGTCGCCCTGGTCGTCGACCTGCCGGGCGTACCCGGTGAGCAGGCTCAGCAGATCGCGGAAGCCGCGGATGCCGTGTGCCCGTACTCCAACGCCGTCCGCGGGAACATCAACATCGACGTCCGCGTCGCCTAAGCGAACAGGACGTACACCAAGCCGGTAGCGCCGGCGAGCATCGCCAGCACCGCTGTCGCGGCGGGCAACCCCCCGCCCGGCAGCGGTGCTCGTGCGCGCAGACGACGCTCGCTGTGCTGGTGGCGGCGCCACACCAGCCACGCCACCAGCCCGCTGACCGGCAAGGTCGCCACAGCGCAGACGATCGCCGCCGTCGCGCTCTGATGCGTGATCAGCTTCAGCAGCACCAGCAGGCTCACGGTGAACGCCAATGCCGTGCGCGACCAGGCCAGCGTCGTGCGCTCGATCTGCAACCCCGGATCCCAGGGCCGGCGCTCGCTCACCTCAGAACCCGGTCACGAACAGCAGCACGCAGGCCGCCACACCGATCAGTCCCAGCCCGTAGCCCAGCGCGGGAGCGAGTCGAGGCGCGGGCAGCGGCTGACCGCGGCGCAAGGCGCGCTCGGTGGCGACCCACCTCGTGAAGGCCGTTGCGCTGCACAGAACCCCGGCCAGGAGCAATGCGATCGCCAGCACGACCCGCAGGTCGCTGGGTTCGGCCGCCACGGCGTTGAGGGCTTCGACGCCCACACCACCGGCCATCAGCGCCAACGCGGTGCGGATCCAGGCCAGGAAGGTCCGCTCGTTGGCGAGCGTGAACCGAGGATCAGGCTCCTCGCCATCTTGGTAGAGCCGCCGCGGCCAGCGCGAGCTCCCGCTTTCGCCATCGGTAGCCATGGCCTCACGTTATCTCCTCCGAATGGCTCAACGAGAGCCAGTGCCCAGTGCAAATCCCAGGCCCGGAGGGTTCGTTGCGGAAGAGGGCTGGACGTTCTCGCGATCACGGGACATCGCGAGCGCGAGCCCTCTGCGCGGTGCGCTGCGAACCGACCCGCTGGTCCCGCCGAGCGGAGCGCTGGCAGCCGATCGACTCCACGGGACCGGAGCCAGCCGGAGTGACAGGAAGGTTCCCATGCGCGGAACCCGCCGTCACAGCGCAGGCGGGAGCTCAGCGTCGAACAGCTCGGGTTTGTGGCCGGTGATCGTCAGGTACCCATCGGCGTCCAGCACGCCGACATCGCCCGTCGGCAGCCAGCCGTCGGCATCGGTGACGGGCCGGATCATGCCGTCGGCCTCCAGGTAGCCGGCGCACACCAGCGGGCCGCGCACCAGCACTTCGCCGTCCGCTGCGATGCGGACCTGGGTGCCGGGCATCGCGCGACCGACCGTTCCGGTGCGGCGCCCTCCCGAGTGGTTCGTGGTGGTGCATCCGGTCGTCTCGGCCAGTCCCCACAGTTGGCAGATCTCCAGGCCGATGCCGCTGAACTGCTCCAGCACGTCGAGATCGATCCGGCCGGTCCCGGTCGCAGGCAACACCGTCCGGCCGAGCCCGAGGCGGGCCCGCGCCCGTTGCGCGTCGCGGGCCGATCTGCGCTGTTCAGCGGAGATTTCGCGAAGCGCGCCCACCAGTCGCGACCACACCGGTGGGGAGGCGATCAGCAGAGCGGGTCTGGTTTTCGGCAGCGTGGCCAGCACGTCCTGATCAGCGCAGAAGTGCACGTGAGCGGCGTCGTGGATCGCCGCGCAGATCCCCACCAGTCGTTCGGTGATCTGGCTGAGCGGCAGGTAGCTCAGCCGCCTCGCGTTCGGCTCTGAACGGGTGAGCTGGTGCAGCGCCGCAGCGGCGAAGCAGAGGTTGCGCTGGGTCAGCACCACGCCCTTGAGACGATCGCTGTCCTCGTTCGGGTAGATGACGGTCGCCGGTGTGCCAGGAGTGATCACGTCGCTCTCGCGCCGGAGCAGCCCGGGATCCGCGCGCACGCGCTCGTCCCCTCGTCTTCGAAGATCCGCCCAGGTGTGGAAGCGGTGATCCGCGCTGATCATCACCGCGTCGTCGAGCACCACCACGTGCTCGATCGTGCTTGCGTTGCGCAGCGCTTTCGCCCATCGCCGCAGCTGATCGCCGCTCTCCAGCACCACCATTCGCGCGCGGCTGTGGGTGGCGATGGCGTGCACCTGGTCCTGGCTCAGCGCGGGATGCAGGGTGCCGGCAACGGCGCCCAGATGCGCTGCGGCGACGTCCGAGAACCAGTGCTCGGTGCGGTTGGACATCATCAGCAGGATCGTCTGACCTCGCTGCAGGCCCAGTGCGGTGAACGCGGCCGCCAGCAGCTCGACCTCCTCACCCGCCTGCTTCCAGGTGAAGGTCCGGTTGGCGTCGGTCAGCGCCGGCTCGTCGGGGAACTGCGCGATGGTGCGGGAGAACAAGCGGGGGATCGTCGTTTCCAGTGCCGCCTCGGCCCAGCCGTCCAAGGTGCTCATCGCAGCCGATCTCCCCTCGCCCCGAACAACGGTTGCGACTGACGCGCGTTGAGGCGATGAAACCTGATCGGGGCGGACCGAAACCAGCGCCGAATGCTGGAACACGTTCCGACGAACCGGTACACCCCGACGGCGTTCCGGAAGAATCAGGCGAAATCAGACGTGGTCGCGGATCACGTCGTTGACCGCGCGCTGGAAGCCGTTGACCAGGACCTGAATGGTCAACGGGCGGAGCTGGTCGGTCACCACGCGCACCCGATCGCGCTCGTTCTCGGGACGTCCTTGCTCGACGTAGGGGCGCAGCACGTTCTCGGCGAACAGCTCGCGCAGCTCGGTCGCGATCTGCGCGGTGTGCCGCTCGACGATTCCCTTGGCCTGCACCAGCATCTGCAGCGGTAGCCCCAGGTCGAGGATCTGCAGGCCCACTCCCAGCATCGCCGGGCTGGGCATCTGCAGCTTGTCCGGATCGTCGAGCCGCTTCAGGATCCCCAGCTCCACCAGGTGCTCGACCAGGTCGTCGTCGAGGTGCCTGCCCGCGCGGCGATCCAGCTCGTGGCGGTCGAGCTCCTCGGCGTGGTCGTCGGTCCACGGCGCGATCAGCGCGCGCTGCAAGGCGAGTTCATCCGGCGAGGAACCTTCCGGGATGCGCTGCAGGTGTCGCTCGATGGCGGACAGCGTGAAACCGAGCGTCTGCAGCTCGCGGATCAGATCCAGTCGCGCGAGGTGTTCAGCGCCGTACAGTCCGAGACGACCGCGCAGACGTGGAGCCGGCAGCAGCCCGCGCGACGAGTAGAACCGGACCGTTCGCACGGTCACTCCGGCACGGGCGGCCAGTTCGTCGATGGTGAGCTCTTCGTCCGCAGTTCGGAGCATGCCGACACGTTACTCCTTGACCGCTGTAACACCAACGATGTAACACTGATTGCGTCATGATTCTTGTGTCGCGTGGCACAGCGTTGTCCGAGGGCTCGGGCTTCCGCGTCGTGGAGAGGATTTTGTCGTGACGGCAACGGGTGGCCCGCTGGCCGGGGTGAAAGTCGTCGAACTCGCCGGCATCGGTCCAGCGCCCTTCTGCGCGATGCTGCTGGCCGACCTCGGCGCGGACGTCGTCCGCGTCGACCGGCCGGGCGTCAGCGGCGACGACGACCTGCTCAACCGCGGCAAGCGGTCCGTGCAGGTCGACCTCAAGCACGAAAGAGGCCCAGAAGCCGTGCTAGCGCTCGCGAAAGAGGCCGACGTGCTGCTGGAAGGCCTGCGTCCCGGTGTCACCGAACGGCTTGGAGTCGGCCCCGACCAGTGCTGGGAGCTCAACCCGAAACTCGTCTACGGGCGCATGACCGGGTGGGGCCAGGACGGCCCGCTGGCCCCCACCTCCGGTCACGACGTCGGCTACGTCTCGCTCACCGGCATGCTGCACGCCATCGGCCGCCAGGGCGGTCCGCCGCAGATCCCGGCGAACCTGCTCGGCGACTTCGGCGGCGGAGCGATGTACCTGGCGGTCGGAGTCCTCGCGGCACTGCTGGAAGCACGCGCCAGCGGTCGCGGCCAAGTCGTCGACGCCGCCATCGTCGACGGAACCGCGCACCTGGGATCCATGCTGTGGAGCTTCTTCGCGAGCGGCGGGTGGAGCACTGAACGCGGCACCAACCTGCTCGACACCGGTGCCCCCTACTACGACGTCTACGAAACGTCCGATGGCGAGTACATGTCGGTCGGCGCGCTGGAGCCCAAGTTCTACGCGGAGCTGCTCGAGAAGCTGGAACTGACAGGAAAGGTCCCAGACCGCGACGACGCCTCGACATGGCCGGAGCTCAGGGAGGCCTTCGCCGAGCGGTTCAAGCAGCGCACCCGCGCCGAGTGGACCGAAGTCTTCTACGGCACCGACGCCTGCGTCGCCCCCGTCCTGTCGATGGCCGAGGCGGAACAACACCCGCACCTGGCCGCCCGCCAGACCCTGGTGCGCCGCGAGGGCACGCTGCAACCAGCGCCCGCCCCGCGCTTCAGCCGCACCCCGAACCCCTCGCCCGGAGCGGTCGCCACTCCCGGCGCGCACACCGAAGAAGTGCTGAGCGAATGGGGCCTTTCCCACGACCTGCTCGACTCGGGCGCCATGCGCTCCGCGCCTCGGTGATCCGCGACGCGAACCACAGACAGATTCGTTCCCACACAGCCACCTCGCGGGATGACGGTGACAGGAAGGTTCCCCTCCTCGCTCCGCCCGCCACGAACCGGAAGGACGCGTGAAGATGCGCAGGGAGTTGTTCGAGCCCGAGCACGAGGCGTTCCGAGAAACGGCTCGGACCTTCATCAACAAGGAACTCGTCCCGCACAACGAGGAGTGGGAAGCCGCAGGTCAGGTCAGCCGGGAGTCCTGGCGGGCCGCCGGTGAGCACGGCCTGCTCGGTTTCGCCGTCGACGACGAGTACGGCGGTGGCGGCGTCGACGACTTCCGGTTCAACGTCGTCTTCGACGAGGAGCTGGTGTCCGCGGGCATCTCCGGGTTCGGATCGCCGCTGCACAACGACATCATCGCTCCCTACCTGACGAAGCTGGCCAACGACGAGCAGAAGCAGCGCTGGCTGCCGGGCTTCTGCTCCGGGGAACTGATCACCGCCATCGCGATGACCGAACCCGGCGCGGGCAGCGACCTTCAGGGCATCCGCACCACCGCGGTCCGCGACGGTGACGACTACGTGCTCAACGGGCAGAAGACCTTCATCAGCAACGGCATCATGTCCGACCTGGTGATCGTCGTGGCCCGCACCGACCCGGACGCGGGACACCAGGGCATCAGCCTGCTGGTCGTCGAGCGCGATATGCCCGGCTTCGAGCGCGGTCGCAACCTCGACAAGATCGGCCAGAAGGCCCAGGACACCGCCGAGCTCTACTTCACCGACGTGCGCGTGCCCGCCCGCAACCTCCTCGGTGAGGAAGGGCAGGGCTTCATCTACCTGATGCAGAACCTGCCGCAGGAACGGCTCTCGATCGGCGTGGCCGCTATTGCCTCGGCCGCCAAGGTTCTGGAGCTCACCAAGGACTACTGCCGCGAGCGCACCGCTTTCGGCCGGCCGATCGGCAAGTTCCAGAACACCCGATTCGAGCTCGCCGAGATGGAAACCGAGGTCCAGATCGGGCAGGTCTTCGCGGACCGTTGCGTGCAAGAGCACGTTCGAGGCGAACTGAGCATCGAACACGCCGCGATGGCCAAGTGGTGGCTCAGCGAGCTCAACAAGCGCGTCGTCGATCGCTGCCTGCAGCTGCACGGCGGTTTCGGCTACATGACCGAGTACCCGGTGGCCAAGGCCTACCTGGATTCCCGCGTTCAGACCATCTACGGCGGCACGACCGAAATCATGAAGGAGATCATCGGCCGTTCCATGGGATTCTGACGGTGTCCGCGGGGACCGGCGCCAGCCGGTTCCCGCGTCCCGCCGCGAAGGAGGCGAACCGTGGACTGGATCGTCGCCCCAGATCCCGATGGTCGCGCGCTGCGCGACGTCTTCCCATCGATGCTGGCCGCGATGGGCGTCGAGAGCTTCACCGACACCATCGGCATCCCGCCGTGCCGCAGTGCCCTGGTGCTGCTGGTGGACGGGCTCGGCCACGAGCTGCTGCGCGCGCACGAAGCCGACGCGCCGTTCCTGTCGAGCCTGCAGAACCCTCCGCCGCTGACAGCAGGGTTTCCCACCACCACCGTCACCAGCATCGCCTCGCTGGGCACCGGTCGTTGCGCGGGGGAGCACGGCATCGTCGGCTACACCTTCGCCGAACCGGGCGGAGGTCTGCTGCACCCCTTGAGCTGGACGGTCCGGGACTCGCCTGACGACGACCGGGCGAGCCTGATGGAGCGGTGGCCACCGGAACAGGTGCAGCCCCACGCCACCGTGTTGGAACGGGCCTCGGCGGCCGGAGTCGACGTTCGCCTCGCGGTCCCCCGTCACTTCAAGGGCACCGGCCTGACCGAGGCCTCGCTGCGCGGTGCGAATTTCCGCGGCGTACGGGAACTGGGAGACCTCGGCGCAGAGCTCCTCGACGCGGCCGAGAGCCCTGGCCCCAGCCTCTGCTACGGCTACCACGCCGGGGTGGACCATCTGGGACACGTGTACGGACCCGGTTCGATCCAGTGGCGCATGCAGCTGCGGCAGATCGACGCGTTCGCGCAGATGGTCGCCGAACGACTACCACCGGGCGTCGTGCTCTCGGTCGTCGCCGACCACGGCATGGTCGATCTGCCCCCGGAGCAGCTGATCGACGCCGACGGCGATCCAGCGCTGCTGGAGGGAGTCCGCCTGCTCGGCGGCGAGGTGCGGGCCCGCCACATCTACACCCGGCCCGGCGCGCGGGACGACGTGCTCGCCACCTGGCGGGACACCGTCGGCGAGACCGGCAGCGTCATCACCGGCGAGCAGGCGATCGACGAGGGCTACTTCGGCCCGGTGACCGACGCGGTGCGGCCGCGCATCGGCGACGTGCTCGCCCTGTTGCGCACCACCGGCGTCATCCGGTCGGTGGCAGAGCCAGGCGAATCGAAGATGCGGGGCCATCACGGCTCCCTGACCTCGGCGGAGCAACTGATACCTGTACTGATCGCAGGAGGCTGATCGGTGATGGCGGATGGTGGACTGTTCGGACCGAGAACGGTGTCCTGGCATCTGCACGGTGATCCAACGATGTGGATCGCGGGGATCTGCAGCTTGTTCCTGCAAGCGCTGCACCCGCGGGCGGTGGCCGCGGTCGTGCAGAACTCGCGGTTCCAGGAAGATCCGATCGGCAGGTTGCGCCGCACCAGCGACTTCGTCGGTGTCGCCACCTACGGGACGACGGACAAGGCCCACACCGCCGCCGAACGCGTGCGACGCGTCCACCGCAAGCTGAGTGCCGTCGATCCGCGGACCGGCGACGAGATCCGACTGGACGACCCGGACCTACTGCTCTGGGTGCACTGCGCCGAGGTCGCATCGTTCTCCGAGGTCGTGCGACGAGCGGGGTTTCCGCTCAGCGACGCCCAGCACGACCGCTACTTCGCCGAGCAGCGCCGCTCAGCGGAGCTGGTGGGCCTCGACCCGGACCAGGTGCCCGGATCACGCAGCGAGATGGATGACTACTTCCGACGCGTGCGCCCTGAGCTCGAGCGCACCCGGGAGTCGGACGTGGTGTTCCGGTTCCTGCACCACCCCTTCACGACGTGGTGGTTGCGGCCGCTCAACGTCGGCTATCTGCCGGTGGGGCACTTGGCGTATTCGCTGCTCCCGGACTGGGCGCACGACCTGCACGCCAGGCCGGCGATGCCCGGCCCGGTCGCAACGGCAGGGGCCAAGGCGTTCCGCGCGTTCGGCGGGTCGGTTCCCGACCGGATTCGGTACCGGTTCCCCAGCGGACACGTGCTGGCGGCGGTGGACCGGCTGGGGGAGCAGGCCTTCCCCTCGGCCAAGGCTCTGGTGAGTCTTTAGGACGTTCGGGTGGTGGATGGGAACCTTCCTCCCATTCCTGCCGCGCCGGTTCGACCTGCGGAGATCGTCTCTGAAGTGCATATTCGTGCACACTCGGGGTGACGGTGTTCCATCTTGTCCACCTCTTGTATCTATGTTGTGGGCAACCTAGGATTTCCGTCCACGGAACCGTTTTTCTGCCAGGCGGAAGTTTCCCCGGGAGGCTGAACGATGCAGTCGGCCAGTGTCGAAGCCGAGCGCGCGGCGGGAAGTCCGGCCGCGCTGGAGACCGCTGCAGCGGAATTCCGCGCGGCGCTGCCGGACGGCGCGGTGATCACCGATCCGCAGCGCCTGCGCACCTACGAATGCGACGGGCTCGCCAGCCACCGGGTGATCCCGGCCGTGGTTGTGCTGCCCGAGACCGCGGAGCAGGTCCGGGACGTCGTGCGAACCTGCGCCGCGCAAGGGATTCCCTTCGTCGCACGAGGGTCGGGCACCGGCCTGTCAGGCGGTGCGCTCCCGCACTCGTCCGGGGTCCTCGTGGTCACCTCCAGGATGCGCAGCATCATGGAGATCGACGTCGTCAACGAGCGCGCCGTCGTAGAGCCCGGCGTGATCAACCTCGACGTCACCAAAGCCGCTGCGCCGCAGGGCTACTACTTCGCTCCCGACCCCTCCAGTCAGCAGGTCTGCTCGGTGGGCGGCAACGTCGCCGAGAACTCGGGCGGCGCGCACTGCCTGAAGTACGGGTTCACCGTCAACCACATCCTCGGCCTCGAGGTCGTGACTCCCGACGGCGAGCTCGTCGAACTCGGATCCGATGGGCGCGAAGCTCCCGGGTACGACCTGATGGGAGCCTTCATCGGCAGCGAGGGAACGCTCGGCATCGTCACCAAGATTACCGTCCGGCTCCTGCGCAAACCAGAAGTGGTGCAGACGCTGCTCGCGGGGTTCCCTTCAACCGACGAGGCGGGCGCGGCGGTCTCGGCGATCATCGCCGACGGCGTGACGCCGGCAGCCATCGAGATGATGGACGCGCTGGCCATCGAGGCAGCGGAACAAGCCGTGCAGTGCGGATACCCGGACGACGCCGGTGCGGTCCTGGTCGTCGAGCTCGACGGGCCGGCAGCAGAGGTCGAGCACACCTTCGCCGAGGTCGAAAGGCACTGCCGCGCGCACGGAGCCTTCGAGATCCGCGTCGCCGCCGATGACGCCGAGCGGGCGACGATCTGGAAGGGCCGCAAGTCCGCCTTCGCCGCCGTGGGGCGCATCAGCCCCGACTACATCGTTCAGGACGGCGTCATCCCGCGCACCGCTCTGCCCGAGGTGCTCGGCCGCATCTCCCGCCTCTCCAGCGAATCCGGCGTGCGCGTGGCCAACGTCTTCCACGCCGGCGACGGCAACCTGCATCCGCTGGTGCTCTTCGATGACGCCGAGCCCGGTGCCGGGGAGCGTGCCGAAGCCGTGTCCGGGGCGATCCTCGACCTGTGCATCGAGCACGGCGGCTCCATCACCGGCGAGCACGGCGTCGGTGCGGACAAGGTCAAGTACATGGGCCGCATGTTCACCGCCGACGACCTCGACACGATGCAGCGAGTGCGCTGCGCCTTCGACCCGGTCGGAATCTGCAACCCGGGCAAGGTCTTCCCGACGCCCCGGCTGTGCGGAGAAGTCCCGGGACGGCGCAGAGGCGTGCACCCCCTGACCGAAGCGGGATTGGCGGACCAGTTCTGATGCAGACGAAAGACACCGAGGCCGCCCACGACGCGCTGGCGGCAGCGCTCGGCGCCGACAACGTGCGCCGGGCCGACGAGAACAGCGCGAACGAGGGGATCGGTCACCAGCTGGTGGCCGCAGTGGCCGGAACCGAGCAGGCATCGGCCGCGATGAAGGTCGCTGCCGAACACGAACTTCGCGTCGTGCCCAAGGGGTCGGGCAGCAAGCTCGACTGGGGTCCTCCGCCCCGCGACGTCGACCTGCTGCTCGACTTCTCACCTGCCAACGAGATCGTCGAACACGCGGCGGGCGACCTCGTCGTGCACGCGCTGGCAGGCACCCCGATCACCGAGATCAACCGGTTCGTGGGCGAAGGCGGGCAACAACTCGCCATCGACCAGCCCATCAGCACCGCGACCGTCGGTGGAGTCATCGCGACCGCGACCTCCGGGCCCTGCAGGCACCTGTTCGGTGGTGTCCGGGACCTGCTGATCGGCGTCACCGTCGTGCTCGCCGATGGCACCGTCACGACGGCGGGCGGCAAAGTCGTGAAGAACGTCGCCGGTTACGACCTCTGCAAGCTCTACACCGGCTCGTTCGGGACCCTCGGCGTGATCACCGAAGCGGTCTTCCGGCTGCATCCCGTCGCCGCAGAGCACCGGTGGATCACCACCATCACCGACGACCCCGCCGCGGCCGCCCGAGCCGCGGACACCATCCGCCAATCCCAAGCCATGCCCACGGCCATCGAGATCGATCGGCCCGCAGGGGGTCCTTTCACCGTCTGCGGACAGTTGGAAGGACGCCCTTCTGCCACTCACGACCGCGCGTTGCAGCTGGCGGCCGCGGTGGAGGGTGACGTCGTCGACGGGCAGCCCGAATGGTGGGGACAGCACCCCTTCGACCCCGACGGAACCGGGCTGCGAGTCGGGGCCGAACCCGGCGCCATGTCCGCGCTGCTGACCGCCATCGAGCAAAGTGCCGGTGATCTACCCATTTCCGCGCGCGGTGCGATCGGGCTCGGCGTGCTGCACGTGGGACTGCCCGCGTCCGCAGACCCGTCCGCGATCGCCCGCCTGACCTCGGAGCTGCGGGCCCGCGCCGATTACGTGGTCGTCGAACGCGCACCGCGCGCAGTCCTCGACCTCGTCGACCCGTGGGGACCCATCGCGGCAGGACCGCTCGCGCTCATGCGCCGCACCAAGGACCAGTTCGATCCGCAACACCGGCTCGCCCCCGGCCGGTTCGTGGGAGGAATCTGATGACCGAGACCCCGACCGGCCCTGGCGCCTTCGACGTCTTCCACCCGCCGCAGCGCGAACTCATCGACGACTGCGTGCACTGCGGCTTCTGCCTGCCGAGCTGTCCCACCTACGAGCTGTGGGGGGAGGAGATGGACTCCCCCCGCGGTCGCATCTACCTGATGAAGGAAGGGCTCGAGGGCGAACCGCTCACCGACAACATGGTCGAGCACTTCGACGCCTGCCTGGGTTGCATGGCATGCGTGACCGCGTGCCCTTCGGGCGTTCAGTACGGCACCTTGATCGCGGAGACGCGTGCCCAGGTCGAACGACACCACGAGCGCGGCCGGTTCGAGAAGCTGCTGCGCACGGCGATCTTCACGATGTTCCCCTACCCGAAGCGGCTTCGCGCGATGCGCGGCCCGCTCGCCCTCTACCAGCGGACCCGGCTCGGCCGGTTGCTCAAGCGCACCGGGCTGATGGACAAGCTGCCCGCTGGCCTGCAAGTCATGGAGTCCTTGGCGCCGCCCATCTCCAGAACCGAGAAACTTCCCCAGAGAACGCCGGCGAAGGGGCCTCGGCGAGCCACGGTCGGCATGATCACCGGCTGTGTCCAGTCGGCGTTCTTCCCCGACGTCAACGCGGCCACCGCCAGGATCCTCGCCGCCGAGGGCTGCGACGTGATCGTTCCTCCGTCGCAGGGCTGCTGCGGCGCGTTGAGCGAGCACTCCGGGCGGGAGGAAGAGGCCATCCGGTTCGCCCGCGAGCTGCTGGACGACTTCGAGGCCGCAGGCGTGGACCACGTGGTCATCAACTCGGCCGGATGCGGTTCGACGCTCAAGGAGTACCCGCGCCTGCTCCAGGACGACCCGGTTTACGGGGAGAAGGCCGAACGCTTCTCGTCGAAGGTGCGCGACATCGCCGAATTGCTGGTGGAGCTCGGTCCGGTGGCCGAACGCCACCCGCTGGAGGTGAAGATCGCCTACCACGATGCCTGCCACCTCGCGCACGGACAGGGTATCCGGTCGCAACCGCGCGAATTGCTTCGTGCGATCCCCGGATTGCAGCTCAGCGAGATCAACCGGGCCGAGCTGTGCTGCGGTTCGGCCGGCGTCTACAACCTGCTGCAGCCCGAACCAGCCCGGGAACTCGGTGACCGAAAGGCGGCCAACGTGCTCGACACGGGCGCGGAACTGCTGGTGACGGCCAACCCCGGTTGTTCGATGCAGATCCGCACCGCGCTGGAGCGACGCGAGGAGACCATGGCGATGGCCCACACGGTGCAAGTGCTGGATGCCTCCATCCGCGGCTTGGGCGTTCAAGCCCTCTTGCGGTGATCCCGCTCGGCGGGAGCGGGCACCAGCGGCCCCGCTCCCGCCGTGATGTGGTGGGTCCCTTCGTCATGGAATCCGGCCTTGTTCGTTGGTGGATGGTGAACGGAAGGTTCCCAAGCTCTTCCCCCACGCTGCTCCATCCGGCCGACAGCGGGGTTGTCATTGACTGTGACAGCATTGGTGTCACACTCTGGGTGGAGCACCTGCCGGAATGAGGAGGCACGCCACACATGTCCGAGGCGTTCGTCTACGACGCGATCCGCACACCGCGGGGTCGTGGAAAGAAAAACGGGTCACTGCACGGGGTGAAGCCGATCACCCTCGCAGTGGGCCTGATCGAGGAGCTGCAGCGCCGCCATCCGCAGCTCGATCCCGCGCTGATCGATGACCTCGTGCTCGGCGTGGTCTCGCCCGTCGGTGATCAGGGCAGCGACATCGCCAAGACCGCCGCGCTCGCCGCGGGCCTGCCCGAAACGGTCGCGGGTGTTCAGCTCAACCGCTTCTGCGCCTCGGGGCTCGAAGCGGTCAACATCGCCGCGCAGAAGATCCGGTCTGGTTGGGAGGACGCCGTCCTCGCCGGCGGTGTCGAGTCCATGTCGCGCGTCGCGATGGGCTCCGACGGCGGTGCGTGGGCCCTGGACCCCGAGACCAACTACGAGACGTCCTTCGTCCCGCAAGGCATCGGCGCCGACCTCATCGCCACCATCGAGGGCTTCGACCGCGGCACCATCGACGCGTACGCGGCCGAATCGCAGGACCGCGCCGCCAAGGCCTGGGCCGACGGCCGCTTCGCCCGCTCCGTGGTCCCGGTCAAGGACCGCAACGGGCAGACCATCCTCGACCGCGACGAGCACATCCGTCCCGGCACCACGGCCGAGTCCCTCGGCGGGCTCAAGCCCTCGTTCGCCGACATCGGCGAGATGGGCGGGTTCGACGCCGTCGCTCTGCAGAAGTACCACTGGGTCGAGAACATCGACCACGTCCACACCCCCGGCAACTCCTCCGGGATCGTCGACGGCGCAGCGCTGGCGCTGATCGGCAGCGAGGGGCTCGGGGAGCGCACCGGGCTCAAGCCGCGCGCCCGCATCGTCTCGGCCGCCCTGTCGGGCGCCGACCCGACGATCATGCTCACCGGCCCTGGTCCCGCCGTGCGCAAGGCGCTGGGCAAGGCGGACATGACCATCGACCAGATCGACCTGGTCGAGATCAACGAGGCCTTCGCCGCGGTGCCGCTGAAGTTCATGAAGGAGTTCGGCGTCGACCACGACAAGGTCAACGTCAACGGCGGTGCCATCGCCATGGGTCACCCGCTGGGTGCCACCGGCGCGATGATCCTGGGCACCGTCATCGACGAACTCGAACGCCGCAACCTCCGCTACGGCCTGGCAACGCTGTGCATCGGTGGCGGCATGGGGATCGCGACCATCGTCGAACGGATCGGCTGAGGGACACATCAGACATGAGCGAGCAGAACACCATCCGCTGGGAGTCCGACGCCGACGGAATCGTCGTGCTGACCCTGGACGACCCGCAGCAGCAGGCCAACACCATGAACCTGCGCTACCAGGCGAGCATGGACGAAACCCTGCAGCGCCTGGAAACCGAGCGCGACAACATCACCGGCGTGGTCCTCACCTCTGCGAAGAAGACCTTCTTCGCAGGGGGCGACCTTCGTGAGCTCATCCAGGCCCGCCCTGGAGACAGCGAGTCGGTCACCGCCACCACCGCCAACGTCAAGAAGCAGCTGCGCCGCCTCGAAACCCTCGGCAAGCCCGTCGTCGCCGCGCTCAACGGGACCGCGCTCGGCGGCGGCCTGGAGATCGCGCTGGCCTGCCACCACCGCATTGCGCTGAACAACCCCAAGGCGCGCTTCGGCTTCCCCGAGGTCAGCCTCGGTCTGCTGCCCGGCGCCGGTGGCGTCGTGCGCAGCGTGCGGTTGCTCGGCATCGCCGACGCGCTGCTCAACGTCCTGCTCCAGGGCCAGCAGCTGCGTCCGGAGAAGGCCCTCAAGACCGGGCTGATCCACGAGCTGGTCGACACCCAGGAAGACCTGCTCGGCAAGGCCAAGGAGTGGATCAAGGCCAATCCCGAAGCCACTCAGCCGTGGGACACCCCGGGGCACAAGATCCCGGGCGGAACCCCGTCGAGCCCGAAGTTCGCCGCCAACCTGCCCGCGTTCCCGGCCAACCTGCGCAAGCAGCTCAAGGGCGCCCCCATGCCCGCTCCGCGCAACATCATGGCCGCCGCTGTCGAGGGCAGCCAGGTCGACTTCGACACCGCGCTGGACATCGAGGGCCGCTACTTCGTGGAGCTCGTCTGCGGGCAGACCGCGAAGAACATGAGCAAGGCCTTCTTCTTCGACCTCCAGCACATCAACGCCGGTGGCAGCCGTCCCGACGGTGTGCCGGAGTTCCGCGCGAAGAAGGTCGCCGTTCTCGGCGGCGGCATGATGGGCGCCGGCATCGCCTACGTCTGCGCCAAGGCGGGCATGCAGGTCGTGCTCAAGGACGTCTCGCTGGAGAACGCCGAGAAGGGCAAGGACTACTCGGCGAAGCTCCTCGAGAAGGCCGTCGCCAGGGGTCGTTCCACGCAGGAGAAGGCCGACGAGCTGCTCGGCCGGATCACCGCGACCGACCAGGTCGAGCCGCTGTCGGGATGCGACCTGGTCATCGAGGCCGTCTTCGAGAACCTCAAGCTCAAGCATCAGGTCTTCAGCGAGATCCAGGACGTCGTCGACAGCGACGCGCTGCTGTGCTCCAACACCTCGACGCTGCCGATCACCGACCTCGCTGAAGGTGTCCGCAACCGCGAGGACTTCATCGGCCTGCACTTCTTCTCGCCGGTCGACAAGATGCCGCTGGTCGAGATCATCTCGGGTGCGCAGACCAGCGACAGCACGTTGGCCCGCGCGTTCGACGTGGTGCGGCAGATCAACAAGACGCCGATCGTGGTCAACGACAGCCGGGGCTTCTTCACCAGCCGGGTCATCGGCACCTTCATCAACGAGGGTGTGGCGATGCTGGCCGAGGGCATCCACCCGGCCTCCATCGAGCAGGCCTCGTCGCAGGCGGGCTTCCCAGCTCCGGTGCTGCAGCTGTTCGACGAGCTGACCCTGACGCTGCCCCGCAAGATCCGCGACGAGTCCAAGGCCGCGGTGGAAGCAGCGGGCGGCACGTGGGATCCGCACCCGGCCGAGCAGGTCATCGATCGCATGGTGGAGGAGTTCGACCGCACCGGGCGTTCCGGTGGCGCCGGCTTCTACGACTACGCCGACGGCAAGCGGACCGGGCTGTGGCCCGGACTCGCCGAGCACTTCGGATCGGCCGACACCGATCCGGCTTCGGTCAGCTTGGTTGACCTCATCGAGCGGATGATGTTCGCCGAGGCGCTGGAAACGGTGAAGTGCCTCGACGAGGGCGTGCTGACCTCGGTGCCGGACGCCAACATCGGCTCGATCATGGGTATCGGTTTCCCGGCGTGGACCGGAGGCGTCGTGCAGTACATGAACGCCTACCCCGGTGGTCTGGCCGGATTCGTCGCCCGCGCCCGCGAACTCGCGGAACGCTACGGCGACCGGTTCCAGCCGCCGGAATCGCTGGTCAAGCGCGCTGCCAACGGCGAGCCGTTCGACATCGGCGAGCCGGACGCGGAGATCGTGAAGGCGACTTCTGCGGCGTGAGCTGATATGACGAGGCGCCGGGCCCGAAAAGGGGCCCGGCGCCTCGTTGTTCGCTCAGCGAGTTCAGCCCTGGGGGTGGTCCACGACCGGGGCGTTGACGCACTGCGGGGTCTGCGGCGACAGAACCGGGACGACGGCGCCCAGGACGGCGACGTTGTCACCGCAGGCCTGCACCGGCACGGCGCTGATGTTGTTGTCGTTCGCCCCGTTGACGCCCTCGTTGTCCGCGCTGTCGGCGAACGCCGGGCCGGCCAGGGCCAGCATGGCGGTGGCGGCGCCGGCAACGCCGGCGATACGTGCAGCGGTACGCACTGTGGCACTCCTTATGGATGACTGTTCTTCAGGGTATTAACCCTTGCGGCACAGGGAATTTCTGCTCTTCTCCTGTGTCGCGCGGCAGAGTCTGCGACATGGCTCGTGTCCAAGTCGAACTCAGAAGGGCGTTTTCAGCCGAATACCCTCGATGGAGTGACCGGAACCGGACATTCCACTATGGATTTAGGGCTGGGCCCGATGATGCGACGTTCCTCAGTTCTGCGGCAGGACACCGCTGATCCGCTGAAGAGGTGCCTCGGCGACGGCTCCGACGACCTTGTCGGCCTCGGACACGACCGGGGTGTTCTTCGTGGCGGGAAGCACGTCGCTGGGCTTGGCGAGCGTCAGCGGCTCACCGGAGGTCTGCAACGGGTTGTTGTTGAGCGTCGGCGCGACCAGGGCAACCGGGTTGCTGATCGGTTCGGACTCGTAGCCCTGGGCGGCGGTCAGTTCCACCGCGGTGTCCACGGCCGAAAAGCCCTGGTGGTTCGGCTCGCGCGGGCCGACCTCGGTGTCCAGCAGCGTCGCGTCGGGCGTGTGCTCGTAGATGACGCCGAGGTGGCCCGGGGTCACCGAACCGCCGACCGTGGGCCGGGTCTTGGTCATGTTCGAAACCCGCGTGGTTTCGGCGAAGACGTGCCCGAGCACGCGGTTCGGCTTCCCGGGGGCGAGCACGGGACGGCCGTCCTGCAGCTCGCCGGCCACGCCGTGCGCGGTCTTGGTGATGTCCACGCCGACCTTCTTGATGACGTTCGGCGAGCTCGCGTTCAGCTGAGCGTCCGCGCACGGCGCCTTGGTGGGGCTGAACGAGGGGCCTTCCTGCATCTGGCAGGCGTTGGCCGGGATTTCAGCGGCGATCTCGTCCGGCACGGACGTCAGATCGGGCTTTTGGATGTCGGTGGTTCCCGCCGCGTTCGCGGCACCGGTGCCGACGGTGGCGAGGCCTGCGGCCATGACGGCCGCCTTGACTGTGCGCGTGGTCCAGGAGCGCAAGATTGGATCTCCTCGAGTCTGAGGTGTTGGCACGGCTGACTCGACATCGGAGACGGCGTTAAAGATCTTGAGCCGTATTCGGCAAATGCAGCTCGAACGAGTGAATTCGGCGCGTGTGACCGACGGCGGTGGTGAGAGGAAGGTTCCCATGCGCCGGTCCGCGCGCCGGTGTCGGGCTTCGATGCGTCAGAAACCCAGGCCCGGAGCGAACAAGGTGATCATGTGCTCGGTGGCCTTCTCGGCGGTGACCTCCGGGCGGTGCTCGCGCCAGACCGCGAGCCGCTCGCTGGCGCCGATGATCACCTCCGCCCAGGCCTCCGCCTGCTCGTCGGCGAGGCTGTCGCAGACCGCGCGCAGCAGGTCGGCGGTGAAGTCGCGCTGCTGAACGCGGATGGCTTCCAGCTCCGTGTTGACCGAGCTGCCGGGGATGGAGAACTCGTTGCGCAGCAGCGCCCACGCCTGCGCGTGCTCGTCGCCGAAGCGGAAGAAGGCCAGCTGGCAGTCGTAGAGGAGCTCTTCCGGGCTGGCGGCGTTGGCCGCGGCCTGGCTGGTCGCGGCGAGCAGTTCTGCCTTCGCCCGCCGCAGGCATGCCAGCAGGAGTCCTTCCTTGGAGCCGAAGTACTCGTAGAGCATCGGCTTGGACAGACCCACCTGAGCTGCGATGTCGTCCATGGACGTCGTCTGGTAGCCGTTGCCGGCGAACACCCGCTCGGCGACCTCCAGGATTTGCGCTTCGCGCTCGGCCCGGGACATTCGCTTGCGGCCGCTGGTCGGTGCAGGAGAGCTCGTCACGAAACAACCCTACCGCAGGTAACCTACTCGTAGTAGCCTACTCCGGAGTAGATCGAGTGCCGGTGTCCGAGGAGGGGCTCTGATGGTGCAGAGGCAGTCGCCTGACCAGCGTCGATACGAGACTTCGGTAGTCATCGTCGGAACCGGCTTCTCCGGTCTCGGCATGGCGATCAAGCTCAAGCAGGCCGGTATCGATGACTTCATCGTGCTGGAGAAGAACAGCGACCTCGGCGGAACCTGGCGGGACAACACCTATCCGGGATGCGCCTGCGACGTGCCCTCGTTGATGTACTCGTTCTCGTTCGAGCAGAACCCGGACTGGTCGCGGCTGTTCGCCGAGCAGGGCGAGATCAATGACTACCTGAGCCACTGCGCGGACAAGTACGGGGTCCGCGACCACGTGCACTACGGCGTGGAGTTCACCGGCGCCGAGTACGACGAGCAGAGCAAGACCTGGCTGGTCACCACAGGCGACGGGACCGAGTACGTCGGCCGCGCCCTGGTGTCGGGTGTCGGTGCCCTGCACATCCCGAGTTATCCCGAGCTCCCCGGCGTGCAGGACTTCGAGGGCGAGATCTTCCACTCGGCGCAGTGGAACCACGACTACGACCTCCGGGGCAAGCGCGTTGCGGTCGTCGGAACCGGGGCCAGCGCGATCCAGTTCGTCCCCCGCGTGGCCGAGCAGGCGGACCAGCTGCACCTGTTCCAGCGCACGCCCCCGTGGATCCAGCCCAAGCCTGATCGCCCGATCCCGGAAGCGGTCCAGAAGCTGTTCCGCAGGGTCCCGCTGGCCCAGCGCGCAGCACGCGTCGCGATGTACTGGATCCTCGAGGCCCGGTTCTTCGCCGTGTTCAACAAGCGCCTCGGCAAGGCCGCAGAGTGGTTGTCCAAGCGCTACATCCGAAAGACGATCTCGGATCCGAAGCTGCGCAAGGCCGTCACGCCCGACTACTCGATGGGGTGCAAGCGCATCCTGCTCTCCAGCGACTACTACCCGGCGCTGAACCGGTCGAACGTCGACGTCGACACCAGCGGTGTCGCCGAGGTGCGCAAGAACTCCGTGGTGACCGGTGGCGGCCAGGAGCACGAGGTCGACGCCATCATCTACGGCACCGGCTTCCACGTCACCGACGCCTACGACCACCTCGCCATCGTCGGGCGAGAAGGGCGCAAGCTCCAGGACAACTGGCGCGAAGGTGCTGAAACCTACCTCGGTATCACCGTTTCCGGCTTTCCCAACCTCTTCTTCCTCCTCGGGCCCAACACCGGCCTCGGCCACAACTCGGTCGTCTTCATGATCGAGTCGCAGCTGAACTACGTGATCGACTGCATCCGCCGGATCCACAAGGGCGAGATCGGACAGGTCGACGTCCGACAGCCGGTGCAGGACGCCTTCAACCGCGAGCTGCAGTCCGAGCTGGGCGACGGCGTGTGGTCCGTGGGCGGCTGCCGGAGCTGGTACCTCGACGAGAACGGCGTCAACCGCACGCTGTGGCCGGGATTCACCTGGAAGTACTGGATGCGCACCAGGAAGGTCGACCTTGCCGACTACGAGGTCGCTCCCCGCTGAGGCGGGAGGTCATCAAACCCGGTTGAATCTTCGCACGGGCGTTCGATATAGTGGTCAAGCCACTGTCGAGCAGCCCCACTGGGGCGCACCCTAGCTAGGGGCGGCGATGTCACCGCTGTCGTCCGATGAACTGCGCGCAATCCGCGAGGAGCTCAGCGCCGGAACCACACCAACCGTGTGGTTCACCAGCTCCGCAGTCGGAGTCCAAGAAGGACGTTCCGGCAAGGTGATCGCGCTCGGCGAGCCGGCCGAAGGGGACTTCATCCAAGTCCGGCCGGCCGGCTCGAAGGACGTCCTGTCGTTCTCGACCGCAGAGATCACACAGGTCAAACCACCGCGCAAGAAGTCCACGCCGGAACCGGCTGCCAAGCCGGCCGCGAAAGCCCCGGCAGGCAAACCGAGTCCGGACACCGCAGCGAAGCCGCAGGAAAAGCCGGTTGCGAAACCGACTGCGGCCGCCCCTGCCACTACACCAGCCCGCACCACGGCCAAGTCCGCGGAAACCGATTCGGCACGACGCAAACCGCGCCCGGCCAAGCAGCCGGTCGGTGGCGCTGTCGTGACGCTCACGGCCGACGACAACGGCCAGTGGAGCGTTGAAGTGGCCAACACCAAGCGGAAGCTCGTCAAGCCGACCCAGGTCCCGGCCACCGCCGTCGCTCAAGCCGCGAAGGTGCTGCACGACGATGTCGCTGCGGCCGTGGAGCCGGTGATCGAAGCCGCCCGCGAGCAGCACCGCGCCCGCGTCGAGCAGCTCCGAGCCGAACTCGAAGCAGCCCAAGCGGCGCTGGAAGAACTGGACGAGTGAGACGAGTGTCGTCCCGCGTCGAGCGGGACGACACCGCGCCCACTTGAACGCGCCCCGATCAGGCCGGGGTGCCGACGTCACCTCCCCGCACGGGCACTTTCGCGCGCGCCGAGCATGGGAACCTTCCTGTCACTTCCCCGTTCCGGAGATGTGCCGCGCCCGTTCGAAGAGCGTGGACATACCGGTCCACGCCTGGCGTCACAGCGCTTGGCCGCCCAACGCTCGCCGGCGGAGAGCGTTCTCACCGGACGGACGAATGGACAGGCCATGTCCGCACCGCCTATCAAGAACAAGTGCGAACACCCGTCTCGTCTGAATCGACGACACCGCTGCGTCGGCGGTCGTTCCGTTACCTGCTGATCGCGACGGTTGGCGGGTTCTCCGGATACGCCCTGCTCCTACCGGTGGTGCCGTTGTGGGCGGTCGCAGGTGGTGCCGGCGAGATCGCAGCCGGTGCGACGAACGCCGTGTTCATGCTCGTCACCGTTCTCACGCAACTGGCGATGCCGTGGCTGCTCAAACGGACCGACTGCCGCGGCCTGTTCGCGCTGGGAACCGCGCTGATCGGAGCACCCACACCGCTGTTCGTGCTCTCCAGCGACATGTGGATGTTGTTCGCGGTCTCCGCGCTGCGCGGTGTCGGTTTCGGACTGCTGACCGTCACCGGATCGGCGCTGACCGCAGAACTCGTGCCGGTTGCGCAGCGGGGCCGCGCGGCTGCCTACTACGGCCTCGCCATCGGTCTGCCGAACGTGGCGCTGCTGCCCGCCGGGGTGTGGCTGAGCGGTCGAATCGGGTTCGGCCCCCTGTTCTGGGCTGCCGGTGTGGTTCCCCTCGCCGCCGCGCTGACGATCGTGGGCATCGAGCGAGTGCGCACCCGAGCCAGAGAACGAGGCGCGCCGGCCAGGCCCGCCGCGCTGCTGCCGTCCTGGACGATCATGGTGTTCAACACGGCGGCCGCCGGTGGCCTGACGGCATTCCTGCCGCTCGCCGTTGATCCCGCGGTCGCGCCCGCCGCACTCCTGATCTTCGCCGCCGCCACGATGTTCGGCCGCTGGCTTGCCGGGTGCCTCGGCGATCGGTTCGGCCTGCGAGGCGTCCTAGCGCCATCGGTGCTGCTGGGAGGCATCGGCGTGGTGCTGCTCGCGGTCGCCGCGTGGACGGCTGACCCGGTGGCGCTGGCTGGGGCCGCGGTGTTCGGCGCAGGCTTCGGAGCCGTCCAGAACACCACGCTGATCCTCATGCTGGAACGCGTGGACTCGGCCACGGCGAGCACTGCGTGGAACATCGCGTACGACGGTGGCCACGGACTCGGCGCGATCGGCTTCGGCGTCCTCATCGCCGCCTCCGGATATCCCGCGACCTTCGCGATCACCGGCGCGCTCCTGCTCGCCTGCCGCGCCCTGGCCGTCCGCCGGTTGGCGTGAGCAAGGGAACCTTTCTGCCACCTCCGCGCGGTCGCATCACGGTCCGGACCGCCTGTGCTGTTGGACACAGGAGTTGCTGACGTGGAGCGAGAGGGAGCTGCGGTTGGAGATGCCGGACATCGTGGTCCGGCGCGAGCACCTAGAATCGGACGCGTGTTGCGCAGCCTGTTGACCCCACGATGGCTGCTTCTGCATGCGCTGTTCATCGTGGCCACGATCGCCACCGGCTTCCTCGCCGTGTGGCAGTGGGATCGTGCGCATGATGCTGGAGGGAGCTTCCAGAACCTCGGCTACGCGCTGCAGTGGCCGCTGTTCGGAGCCTTCACGATCTTCCTCTGGATCAAGCTGATCCGAATGGATCGCGCGCAACAGCGAGGAGAGGGCGAGCCGGACGTCAATGCCGAGGTCGAACCCGAGGCGGAGGACGAGGGCTCAGTGGAGGCCTCCGAAGAGCCGGAACAGCGGCGGAGGAGGCCGCTGGTCCCGCCTCCCGCGCCGCCGGTCGACACCGAGGAAGATCCGGAACTCGCCGAGTACAACCGATACTTGGCCGGGCTCAACGAATCGGATCAGCGCGCTAGTTGAAGGTGATCCCGCCGTTGATCTCGCGGGCTTGCACCAGATTTCCGACCTGTCCGGTGTTGATGTTGACGACGTTGTTCGAGGCCGTGATGTCGTTGTGCACGGCCGCGCCCTCGTGCCGGAGCTCGCCGGCGAATTCCTCGTCCTCCGCGCACAGCTTGTCCAGGCGCTCTGCCAACGCGGTGATCTGAGCCGGTCCCGCGCTCTCGCTCTCGGCCGCTTCCAAGGCGGCGTGGGTCTCGGGATCCTGCTGAGACCTGCGTCGTAGCAGTTCGCGGACCTTCGCCAAAGCCATCGTTCCGGCCGCCCCCAGAGCGGTGGCGGCTTGCCCGCCCAAGGCCGTGGCCAACGAGTCCAGAAACGGGTCGGTCATGAGTCCTCCGCGATCAGGGGAACCGTTCTGTCACGAAGTGTAGTTAAATGAACCGTCTCCGTGTCGGTTTCGAGTTGAATTCAGTTGCCCGGCAGCGCGCGGGGCGTTCGGCTCGGTGTGATATCAACGAACTGGTTGGCGGCGACGCGAAATGGATGCAGAGAGCTTCCGCGCAGTGGAAGCTGGTGGTTCTTTCCGTAGCTCGGATCGGTGAGCGGGAGCATCGGTTCGCACCGCGTCCTGGCCGGCGGCTGGATCTTGCGAACACTTTGGTGATAGGGGCTGGCGTGCGCAGCGGCGTGCTGTTGAAGATGTTCGGACTGTGCGTCCTAGCCGGCGTACTCGTGGCGGCGTTGCTGCTGCCCGTTGCGACCGGGGCTGGGGCGATGGTCAACCAGACCACCAATGCCATGTCCAAGATGTCGAGTTCGCTTGCCAAGCGCGAAATGCCGCAGGTGTCGACCGTCACCGATCGCAACGGCAAGCCCATCGCTTACTTCTTCCGGGACTACCGGGTCGAAACCCGGCCGGATCAGGTCGCCGACACCATGAAGGCCGCCATCACAGCGGTCGAGGACAAGCGCTACTGGCATCACGGCGGCGTCGACTGGCACGGCACCATCCGCGCTCTCGCGACCAACATCGGTAGCGGCGAGACCGCGCAGGGCGCGTCGACGATCACCCAGCAGTACGTGAAGAACTACCTGGTGCATGTCGCGGCTACCACCGAGCTGGAGGCCGAGCAGGCCAAGGAGACCACGGTTGCCCGGAAGCTCCGCGAAGCCAAGATCGCCGTCGAGCTCGAACGCACCATGTCGAAGGAAGAGATCCTCACCGGCTATCTCAACGTGGTGCCCTTCGGCAACCAGACCTTCGGGGTCGGTGCCGCTTCGCAGACGTACTTCGGCACCACTCCCGACAAGCTGACGATCGCCCAGTCCGCGCTGCTGGCCGCGGTGGTCAACCAACCGGGGTCCCTGAACCCCAACAGCAACCCGCAGGACGCGCTGGCGCGGCGGAACCTGGTCATCGACCTGATGGCGGACGCCAACAACGACATCCGCATCACCAAGGAAGACGCCGAGATCGCCAAGCAGGAGCCCTTGGGCGTTCTGTCGCCGTTGGGGCGGCCGCCGAACGGCTGCGTCGGCATCGGTGACGGCACGACCGACGGCTTCTTCTGCACCTACGTCCGCGACTACCTCGAGCGCTACGGCATCGACACCGACAGGCTCAAGGTCGGCGGATACACGGTGCGCACGACGCTGGACCGCACCGCGTCCGATGCTGCCAAGCAGGCCGCGCAGAAGCAGGTCCCGACCCAGACCGAAGGCATCGCCAACGCCATGTCGGTCGTCGAACCGGGCAAGGACAAGCACAAGGTCCGCGCACTCGTCGCCAACCGCGACTTCGGCAATGACCCCAGCAAGGGGCAGACGGCTTACGACATCGTCAGCCGAGTGCAGCCCTTCGGCGCCGGGTCGATCTACAAGATCTTCACCGCTGCTGCCGCGATCGAACGCGGCATGAGCATCTACGACACGATCGACGTTCCGGCCAGCTACACGTCGCGCGTCTACAAGAACGGCTTGGCGCCCTACACGGTGCACAACGCCGACGGAGTCAGGCCGGGGCCGAGGACGCTGCAGAGCGCGCTGGCGACCTCGCCGAACACCGCGTTCGTGGCGTTGCTGGAGCGCGCGGGCCTGAACAACGCCGTCGACATGGCCGCCAAACTCGGCATGCGCAAGAGCATCAACGGCGTCAACTCGCTGGGTTCGACGTTGAAGGACGACGGATCCAACGGGCCTTCGCTGGGAGACTCGATCAAGCGGCGCAACAACGGGTCCTTCACGCTCGGCTTCACGCCGACCAGTGTGCTGGAGCTGTCGAACGTCGCCGCCACGGTCATGAGCGACGGCGTCTACTGCCCGCCGACGCCGATCGAGGAGGTCAGGGACCGCTACGGCAACCCGGTGCAGCTCAACGAACAACCCTGTGAGCAGGCCGTGTCGCCGGCCGTCGCGACCGCCCTCGCCCAAGGCTTGAGCAAGGACGACACCGAGGGAACCTCCCGCGCGGCGGCGCAGGAGGTGCAATGGGCACGCCCGATGATCGGTAAGACCGGCACGACGCAGGAGCACAAGTCCGCAGGTTTCATGGCCGCTACGCCGCAGATGGCCGGTGCCGTCCTGACCTACTCCGACGGCAAGCGTCCGCAGGGCATCTGCGATGGTGGCGGCAATTCACCGCCCTACCTGTGCGGGGACGGCAACATCTACGGCGGCAAGGTGCCAGCGCGAACGTGGTTCGACGCGATGACCAAGATCCACAGCGGTCTTCCGACCGCGCAACTACCGGGAACACCCGCAGGGCCACCCGCGCCCTGATCTGACGTGAGCATGGGGACCTTTCTGCCACTTCGATTGGCAGGAAGGTCCCCATCGTCATTCGTGGGGTGTGCTCAGCGATAACTCAGAATTCGTTGGCAAAATGCCAGGGTGGTCTCTGGACATGATCGAGTGGATGTTCGCGGCGCCGTCTGGTTCGTCGTTCTCGCCTACCTGCCCGCTTGGTTGTTGAGCGCGCCGCTCTGGCTGACGGGCGAAGGTCTGTCGTGGGAATGGGCGCCGGTCGCCCTCACCCTCATGATGTTCATGCCCGCCGTTGCGGCGGTGGTGGTCAACAAGTGGATCAGCCCCAGCCGCGAGCCATGGCGAAAACTGGGCATCACCACGGCCGCCGGCATCAAGAAGTGGTGGCCCTACGCGATCCTGGGCTGCGCAGGACCGCTGCTGGCCGCGTTGCTCGCACTGCTCGTCGGCTACCTGCTCGGCGTCTACGAAGCCGACTGGACCGGGTTCTCCGGCCTCGCGGAGCAGGCAGGCACCACCGTGGTCGGCGAGCAGAACCAGACGGCGCCGGCAACCCTCGCGGCGAGTCAGCTCGGCCAGATGTTCCTTCTCGGCTGGGTTCACACGCTGCTCGCGCTAGGTGAAGAACTCGGCTGGCGTGGCTACCTGGTCAAGGCGTTGCTCCCGCTCGGGCAACCCGGGGCCTTCCTCGTCACCGGAGTCCTGTGGGGCTTGTGGCACGCGCCGATCCTGCTCCTCGGCTACAACTACCCGACGGTTCCGATCGTGGTGTCGTTCCTGATGATGGGCTGCTTCTGCGTGCTGGTCGGGGTCTTGCTGAGTTGGTTGCGCTTGGCTTCCGACAGCGTGTGGCCGGCCGCGATCGCGCACGGATTCCTCAACTCCGCGGGGACCATGGCGCTCGTCTTCAGCCAGGCCGGTCATCCGGTCGACAACGCCAGTGTTGGTTTGCTGGGGTGGAGCGGCTGGATCGTGCTCGTGCTGCTCATCCTCGTGCTGATCATGATCGGGAAACTGCCCGTGCGGTTCGAAGCGGTCAAGCAGGGGATCAGCCAGGGAGTCCAGCGGCGCAGCCGCAAGGTGTGAACGGTGGAGGGGAACCGTTGTTCCACATCGGTCGGGCCGAACACCAAATTCGCGTGCGCACGCTCTTTGACGTGAAAGCATTGAGGCCATGGTGACGAGTCTGCTGCCCTCCACCCAGCGCGTGCTGCTGCGACGACTGGCCCTGGAGCAGAATGAAAACCGCGTTCCGTCCTTGATCGCCGGTGTCTTGCGCGACGGGGAGACGGCTTGGGTCGATTCCCGCGGCCTGGTGAACGGAACACCTTCCACGACGGACACCCAGTACCGGATCGGGTCGATCACGAAGACATTCGTGGGTGTTCTCGTCATGCGGCTGCGCGACGAAGGTCGTCTCGACCTGGCCGACAAGCTCGACGACCACCTGCCCGGCACGGCGTTGGGAAACCGCAGCGTCGGCGAGATCCTCAGCCAGTGCAGCGGGCTGACCGCCGAGTCCGCAGGCCAGTGGTGGGAACGCACGCCAGGTGGGAGTCCCGAGGAATTCCTCGCCACCATCGACGACAGCGCGCTGCGGCCCACCCCCCGTCACCAGTTCCACTACTCCAACGTGGGTTTCGGAATCCTGGGTGAACTCGTCGCCAGGATTCGCGGCGCCGCGTGGCACGAGGTCATGGACCGCGAAATCCTGCGTCCCCTCGAGATGCGGCGAACCACGCTGATGCCCGTCGCGCCCCACGCGCAGGGCCTGGCCGTGCACCCGTGGGCGGACGTGGTGCTGGACGAGCCTGCTGAAGACGCGGGAGCGATGGCACCCGCAGGCCAGCTGTGGTCGACCTTCGACGACATGGCCCGGTGGGCCCGATTCGTCCTGGGTGACACCGGCGAGGTGCTGCACCCGGACACGGTGGCCGAAATGCGCGTTCCCGGATCGGTCGACGACGGCCTGGAATGGCGTGCCGGCTACGGGCTCGGTCTCCAGCTGCTCCGGCACAACAAGCGCTGTCTGGCCGGTCACAGCGGTTCGATGCCGGGCTTCCTCGCGAGCGTGTGGGCCGACCCCGCGGAGCGCGAAGCAGTCATCTTCATGGCCAACACGACAGCCGGCGTCTCCGGGGCGCTCGGCACGGACCTGCTCGACGCGCTGTCCGAGCACGAACCGCGCATCCCGGACCCGTGGAGCCCCCAGCCTGATGTCGACATGGGCCTGCTGGAACTGACCGGCGAGTGGTACTGGGGTCCCTCGCCGCACGTGCTGCGCGTGCTCAGCAACGGGTTGCTCGACCTCCGGCCCGGCCACGGACGGCGAGGAAGGGCTTCACGGTTCCACCCCAACGGCGACGGCACCTGGACGGGCCTGGACGGGTACTACGCGGGTGAAACCCTGCGCATCGGACGAGATGCCGATGGCACGCCCAACCACCTGAACCTGAACACCTTCATCTTCACCCGCACCCCGTACGCCTCGGACGCACCGGTGCCCGGCGGTGTCTCGGGCTGGCGGCCCGCTCACGACTGATCCGGGCAGCCTGGGCCCCTTTCTGTCAACGAGCAGGCCGGGAGGGGCCCAGCACCGGCGGTCCTGGCCACCGCTGTGCCGGGCCCAGCGCGTACGGCATGCTTGGGGGCATGCCCGACGACCTGTCCATCACGAGAAGCTGGAGCATTCCGCCCGCGGAACTCTCCGAACGCTTCTCCAGGTCCTCCGGACCAGGCGGCCAAGGCGTCAACACCACCGACTCCCGAGTCGAGCTGTCGTTCGACCTGGCAGGGTCGCCCTCCGCTCCCGAGAACCTGCGCGCTCGCGCACTGGAGAGGCTCGGCAACCGCCTCGTTGACGGCGTGCTCACGATCACCGCATCCGAGCATCGTGCTCAGCTGGCCAACCGCCAGGCAGCTCGAGAGCGTCTCGCTCAAGTGCTGGCCTCCGCCGTCGCACCACCCCCGGCGAAGCGTCGGCCCACCAAGCCGACCAAGGGCTCGCAAAGGCGACGTCTCGCCGGCAAGAAGCGACGATCAGAGGTCAAGCGCCAGCGTCGACGAGGTGACCCCGGCGACGCCTGAGCTGCGGATACCGTGTTCCTCGTTACTCTTGCGCAGAGATGAGACGGAGAGGGGGACGAGCTGATGCGCACAGCATGGGTCATGCCCGGCGGATCCACCTTCGGGGCCATCCAGGCAGGTTTGGCAACAGCACTGTTCGAGTCCGGCATCGAGCCCGATCTCGTCGTCGGAACCTCCGCAGGCTCGCTCAACGCGGCGTGGTTGGCAGGTGATCCCACCCCCAGCGGAGTCGACAAGCTGCGCGAGATCTGGAAGTCGATGCGCCGGGCGGACGTGTTCCCGATCCAGCCCACCAGAATCCTCGCGGGCAAGCTAGGCCTGTCCAATCACGTCATGGGCAACCAAGGACTCGCCCGCTGGCTGCACGAGACCCTGCCCTTCCGCAGGTTGGAGCAGGCCGCGATCCCGCTGACCGTGACCGCGACCGATCTCGACACCGGTGAAGCCGTCTACTTCGAGGACGGCCCGGCACTGCCGCCACTGGTGGCATCGTGCTCGATTCCCGGGATGTTTCCCCCTGTCGAGGTAGGTGGACGCTGGCTGGTGGATGGCGGTCCGACGGCCTTCATGCCGATCAGCCGCGCGGTCGAGCAGGGAGCGCAACGGGTGTTCGTGCTGCCTTGCGGCGGTACGGAGCCGTTCGAGTTCAACCCAGACCGGCGGCGCGGGATCGGTTCGATCGCCACCTGGCCACCACCGAAGACGCCGCCGCGCTCGATCGGCGGTGTCAACGGTGCCGCTCTCGGCGCGGCGATGGTGTCGGCAGCCCGATTGGACATGCAGGTCAACGCCGCGCGTTGTGAGTTGTACGTGGTGCCTGCTCCTTCCATCGTCGGACTCTCGCCCTACTCGTTCGCGCACTCGAGCGCCTTGATCGACACCGCCTGGCGGGTCGCCCGCGATTGGCTTCCCAGCGCCGATCCCGTGCCTGCGGGACGCCCAGTCGACATCGCGGGAAGACCGGCAGACGATCACAGATTCGGCATCACGGACTCGGCGCCAGTGTTCTGAGGAAGGCGCGACCGAGCAGCCGGCCCGCGCTCAACAACGAACGACGGTCCCGCCGCAAGACGGGCGGTGGATGGACCGCAGATGAACGGGCAGCCACCCGCAGGAGGTCATGCGGTGGCGCCGTGCCGAAGGTGTAGGAGCGCAGCATCGCGCGCGGTAGGGCCGTTCCCCGGCGACTGCCGCTCTCCATCTCGGCGACCAGTTCTTCGAAGCGGCAGAGGTTCTCAGCCCTGATCGCCTCGAACAGCACCTGCCGGGTCAGGGCCGCCGAGAGGAAGGTCCGTGCGCCGTCCATCACCGCGCGCACCGGCGGAGCCACCGGGATCCCATCGATGTAGATGGGTTTGGGCGGGCGGATGGTCCGCTCGAACCTCGTTCCGGCGTAGCTCTGGATCTTCTGGCGATGCGGGATGAGCACGTGAATGTCCGCCGATTCCGGCGGTGACTTCAAGCCGTGCATTCGAGCGGCGTGCAGCCCGGTGAGCATCGCGTCCGGACCAGCTCGAAGCAGAGCGGCGTCGATGCGGTCCCGCACCGTCACCGGGCCAGGAGCCACGAGCACGATCCCTGGCGCCAAGCGAGTCCACGGGCCGTCAGCACGAGCCCAGCGGTAGGCCTTGGACTGGCTGATCCCGAGCTTTGCGAGTTCGCTGACCCGGTACACGCGTCGAGGGAGTTTCAGAGCGACTGCTTTGGCCGCGATCGTTTTCTGCATGCCCAGAACTATCCGCATGCAGGGCGAAAAATCCGTGAAGCAGGCCCGGAAGATGCGTGTGTCGGCATCGCCTGAACGGGTGCATATCCGGGACCCGGGCGGGTATGGGAACGTTCCTGCCAACTCGACGAGGCTGGAAGCGCTCCCACACCCACCGCGAGAATCGCGCTCAGCGGCTGGCCGAAAGGCTCCCTTGCTCCTCCGGATGCTTCTGCATCCACCACTTCATGGCGTATTCGACCAGCCGGATCAGAGATTGCTTGGTGGACTCCCGGTTTCGGGCATCGCAGGTGACGATCGGGACGTCTTCGGGGATCGCCATGGCTTCGCGGACCTCTTGCACGCGGTGGTTGAGGTTTCCGTCGAAGCAGTTGAGTCCGATGATGTAGGGGAGGTTCCGGTCCTCGAAGAAGTCGATGGCCGAGAAGCAGTCGGCGAGCCGACGCGTGTCGACGAGCACGACCGCGCCGATCGCGCCGCGGACGAGGTCATCCCACATGAACCAGAACCGGTGCTGCCCTGGAGTGCCGAACAGGTAGAGGATCAGGTCCGAATCGAGGGACAGGCGGCCGAAGTCCATGGCCACGGTCGTGGTCTGCTTGTTCGGGGTGGCGTGCAGGTCATCGATGCCGTGGCTGGCTTCGGTCATGACCGCCTCGGTGGTCAGCGGCACGATTTCCGACACTGAACCGACGAAAGTGGTCTTGCCGGCTCCGAAACCACCGGCGACGACGATCTTCGCCGAGGTGGTGCTCGGGGACCTGCGGGGGGATCCAGGTCGGGCTTGCGTATCAGGATTCATGTCTGCCCACTTCAGTCATCAAGTCAAGGCTGGATTTCTGCGTTCGGCGCGCTGCGAAAGGGATCGGCGCGCTCGCGGAGTCAGAGCCGGCGGAGTCCACTCAGAACCCGTTCCATCAGCAGGAAGTGCGACGAGCTGCTGTTGTCACTGACGGTCTCGTGCACCGTGATCAGCCCCAGATCCGCCATGTCACCGACCAACACCTTGGCCACCCCGAAAGGGACGCCCAGCATTGCCCCGACCTCCGCGATCGACCTCGGGTGCTGGCAGATCTCGGAGATCGAGTGGTGCTCGGTGCGCCGCAACCGTTCCGGCGTGCAGAACTCGCTCGCCGAGACGAGCGTTTCCAACTCCAGGTGGTGGTTGGACCTGGTCCGACCACCGGTCCACGCGTACGGGCGGATAGAGGTGGACATCGTTTCACCGGCCGGCGACGCATCCCGTGCACTCGGCGAACCGGACTCACGACTCGGTGCCGGGGCACCTGGGCCATCGGTGGGGGGCCACGGCGCCTCCATCCCGGGTGCGTTGGACGATGGCGGACCTGCTGGGGAAGCAGGTTCGCTCGGCGTCGGCTCGGGCTTGGCCTCCTGCGGTCCGGGGTCCTTCTGCGCACGTTTCCGACGCCACCCGCGGCGACCACTGTCCAGGGTGAACCGGTTGAAGACCTCCGCAACGCTGTCGCTTTCCGGCAAGTCGGTGGAGCGCCGGTGTTGCCCAGTCGGGTCCGGACCTTCGCTCATATTCGCCTCACACCGACTGTCCGGTCATCACTCGGTTCGTTCCCTGCAACTGAGAACGCAACTCCGGCGTGAGGATCTGGCCGACGCGTTCGACCAGCAGGGTCATCTCGTACGCGATCAGACCCATGTCGCACTGGGGAGCCGCCAACACCGTCAGGCAGGAGCCATCGCTGATCGCCATCTGCAGCATCAGGCCGCGCTCCATCTCGACGACGGTCTCCGTGACCGCGCCGGCCTCGAAGCACCGGGCCGCACCCTGGGTGAGGCTGAGCAGCCCGGACGCGACTGCCGCGAGCTGATCCGCGCGGTCGGTCGGGAGCTTCGCCGAGGCGGTCAGCAGCAGACCATCAGCCGAGACGACGACTGCGTGGGCGACACCGGGGACTCGCTCGGTGAAGTCCGTGACGAGCCAACCGAACTGGCTCGGCTGGGAATTTTGGGCGTTCATGGCGCCTCCTTTCCTCCTAACTGATTCGGGGTTCACCGGGACTCATCCGTTGACGGTTGTGGGTCGCGAAGGCTGTGCTTGCCTTCGCGGACACCGCGTTGGAAGCTGGCCAGCCTGCCGCGCATCACATCGGCGTCGCGCGGTGGTGTGGCAGCCGAATCGGTGGTCAATCCCGATACCAGCTGGGCTCTGGGGGTCCGCCGCGGCAGACCCGAGGGCGTGTACTGCTCGGCTTCACCGATCTCCGGCGACTCGGTCACCTCGGAGCTCTCGCTCTCGATCGGCTCCGGACGCGCGATGGTGGACTCTTCCGCGTTGGTGCCCGCAGCGTGCGAAGCCTGGTTCAAGCGGTGGCGGCCGCGTTGGACGCCCGCCTGGAAGCTCGCCAGCCGGCCCCGCGCGAGGTTCGGATCACGTGCGGGACGAGCCTCGGCGTCGTCCACCCGGTCAGCGCTGCCGGCCACGAGGTTCGCCAGCGGAACCCGCTGGGGCAGACCGGCGGAGGTGAAATCGGTCGGCTCAGCCGCCGCGACCTCTTCAGCGCGCTGCTTGACGTCGTCGCTGGCGAAGTTCCAGTCGCGAGCTTCAGCACCGTTCGCGGCGGGAGCGGCATCGGAGGACGGCGCCGCCTCTTCTGTCCTCACAACAGCGATGACCTCGGTGTTCGGGCCGTCCTCGGTTCCTTCCGGCCAGCGGAGTTCGGGCTCCGCGTCGGGGTCACCGTCCTCCCGCTCCAGGAACCACGCCGAGGAGAGCTCGTCGAGGATCGACTCCGCGGTCTCGGGAACCTCCATCGCAGGCGGCGGTTCCGTCGAAAGCTCGTGGGCGTTGAACAGGTCGTTGGGCGAGCTGTCCGCGGCGTCCTCTCCGGTGCTCCGGAAGAGGTGGAACCCGTTGTGGGTGGGCGGGTTGCTGATTGCGTCCTGCTCGGCCGCTTCCCAGTCGAACTGCCTGATCAGCGTGTCGTCGTCGTGTCCGGGACGGTAAACGCCGTTGGTGCGCGGCGTGGGAACGGAGACGTCGTCGACCAGCAGATCCGGCTGAAGCGTCATGGACACGCGAACTCCCGTGCCCTCCTGACCGGGCATCAGCTCCACCCGGATGCCGTGCCTGCGGGCCAGGCGGCCCACCACGAACAGACCCATGCGGCGGGAGGTGGACCGCTTGATCTCCTCGCCCGAGGTGAGCCTCTCGTTCGCCTCCGCGAGCTCGCCCGGGTTCATGCCGATGCCTTCGTCGTCGATGTCGATGCGCAGCGAGCCGTCGTCGCCCCGTTGTCCGGACACCGCGACCTGGGTGTGCGGTGCGGAGAAGTTCGCAGCGTTGTCGAGGAGTTCGGCGAGAAGTCGGACCAGGTCGCTGGCCACGTAGCCGACGAGCTTGGTGTCGGGCAGCTGCTGAACGTTGACCCGCGGATAGTGCTCGATTTCGGACACCGCTGCGCGCAGCAGGTCCGCGGGCGTGGTGGGGCGGGTGAAGCGCCTGGCCAGATCCGCACCGGAGAGCACCATGAGGTTCTCGTTGTTGCGGCGCATCCGGGTTGCGAGGTGGTCCAGTTGGAACAGCGTCGCGAGCTGGTCGGGGTCCTCTTCGTCGCGTTCGAGCTGTTCGAAGAGGCGCAGCTGGCGTTCCAGCAGGCTTTGGCTGCGGCGCGAGACGTTGATGAACGAGTCGCTGTAGCTCCTGCGCAGTTCAGCCTGCTCGGAGGCGAGGTTGACGGCTTGGGTGTGCACGTCGTCGAAGGCCCTGGCCACTTCGCCGACCTCGTCGGTGGTCTCGACCGGCACCGGGCGGACGGTTTGTGGCGCGTGCCCGGCTCGGATGTCGGCGACCGCGGTGGGCAGCTGGTGGTTGGCGGTGTCCAGCGCGCTGTGACGCAGGAGGTCGAGCGAACCGAGCAGATGCCTGGCGACCATGACCACGATCGCGCCGGCGATCAGCAGTGCGGTCAGCAGGATGACCGACGAGAGACCGGCGAGGTTGCCCGCTGAGTCCTGCAGTGTGAACGCGGTTTGGTGCAACTGGCGGTCGAGCTCGCCCTGGAGCGTGTTGAGCGCTTGAGCTGCGGTGCGTGACTGGTTCTTCCACGTGGCGGTCGAAACCAGGTGCGAGGAAAGACTGGACCCGGTGTTGTCCTGCTCAGCCATGGCCAGCTGGACCGAGGTTTCCCGGGCCGGTACCTCGGGGTTGGCGTAGAGCTGGTCGTAGCGGACCCGCTGCTGAGGATCGGCGGCAGCGCGGAACTCCTTGACCGCGGCGGTACGTCGGGATTCGCTGGCTGCGAGACGAGCGAGGTTGTCGCTGGTGAAGCTGTCCCGGGCCAGGCCGGTGAGCACCAGGGCCTGCTGCAGCTGCACCTCTTCGCTGATCTTGGCCAGCTCGTGCACGGTGGTGGCGGTGGCCACCAGCTCCGACGACGAGATCTGGCTGATCAGGGTGCGATCCAGCGCCAGCATCACGTCGATGAGCTCGGTGTAGGAGTTGGCGGTGATGCCGGGGTCGGCGCGACCGCCCTCCACGAGCCTGCGGATCGGGTCGAGCTCCGTGGACTGGCGCTCCGTCTCCTGCGAGGCGTATCGCACCGCAGCGCTGTCAGGTGCGGCGCGCAGGAGCCGCTGGGCTTCTGCGAGCGCCTGGTTGGAGGCGTTGAACCTGTTGTGCACGTCGGCTTCGGTCACCTGGCCGCGGACCAGGAATTCGGCCGACAGGCTCCGCTCTTCCTGGAGCCTGTCGACCGCAGTGCGAACCGCGCGGCCTGCTGAGACGACCCGGTCCATCTGCTCGTAGTTGTTGGCTTCGGTGATCTGCCCGCGAATCTGCAGGACGCCCAGCACGATCGCGAAGATGACCGGGACGAGTACAACAGCGGCGATCTTGACCGGGAGCTTCCAGTTGTGCCACGTGATGATTCGAGATGTGGCGCGCGACCACATGGATGCCCGGGTCGCGTTCGCGGGCGGGTCTTCTACTCCGCTGCTCACGACGCAGTCCTTTCCCGCGCGGTCGAAGCTTTCATCGCCAACTGCGCGTTCGTGTGGTGGGCAGGCCGGCCCGCCTCGGTGTGCGCGGCAGGTCATTCGTGGTTGGCGGCGCTGCCTGCGTTTCGGGGTTTTCGCGGGTGGCCGTGCGGTCTTCGACGGCGGTATTCGAAGGCCTGCGATGTCGGGGGTGATCGCGGCGGCATCGAAATTTGTTCGCACCGGTCGTCGGCGTGCAGAACACTACCTCACCGGAATGATCTACTACCTGGATTGAATCCAGTGCCCTGACCTGCGAATTCGCCAGATTGGAGATCATCTTCGTGGGTGGGGCCCGCATCGGTGGGCACTTTGGACACTGATCGTGTTCATTGCCCTAGAGACCGGAAGAGCTTGAGTCACCCGATAGGGAGAACCTGGCCGATCGGATGACCTCCGGGCCGGAAATGACAGGAAGGTTCCCATGCTCGAACCGTGTTATCCTCCCCTAATCTCGCCTCTGAGCAGCGAATACCGGCTTCGGTGGGGGCTCTCTCCGTTCGGTCTCGCTCCCGCCCGGCGTTCGATAAGGTACGAGTTCACTCTTGCTGCAATTACGCGTAGTGACTGCTTGATTCATCAATAGGTGTGGTGTGTCGCTGCCATGGTCCAGGTGGCTCGAATTGATCGTTAGACTTCCGCCCTGGTTGGCATCGCAAGTCGTGCGGTCACCGAACCTGTGGAATTCGAGATCAATGACGATCGAGAACACCAAGGGTTCGGACGAAGTTGGGGGACTTTGCGCATCGGCGGAGAACGCGTCGATGTTTGTCCGATTTCTTGGAAGGATGCATGCGCAACGCCACCCAGCCCCCGCCGCCCCCTCGACAAACCGAAGCGACCTTCGGTGAAATCGACAAATCCGCCAGGCGCACCGACATCGCGCTCCCAGGCGACGCGGGCCCCGACTTCCACCGCATCGCCCAGAGCAATGAGTTTCGCGAATTGCGCGGGAAGCTCCGCAGGTTCACGTTCCCGATGACCCTGGTGTTCCTGCTCTGGTACGTCGGTTATGTCGTTCTCGCCGCGTACTTCCCGGACTTCATGGGCATCCGGCTCTTCGGCGCGGTCAACATCGGGCTCGTTCTCGGCGTCGGCCAGTTCGCCAGCACACTGCTCATCACCGCTCTCTACCTGCGATACGCGGCGAACGAGATCGACCCGCGAGCAGCTGAGCTCTACCGCAACGTCACCGGAGAGGAGCGGCCGTGATGGACACCAACCCGATGCTCAACATCAGCATCTTCGCTGCGTTCGTGCTGATCACGCTGTACATCGTCTACCGGGTCAGCAGCGCGGGATCCACCACCGACTACTTCGCGGCCGGCTCGCAGTTCACCGGCGCGCAGAACGGCATCGCGCTCTCGGGCGACTTCCTCTCGGCTGCGTCGTTCCTCGGCATCGCCGGTGCTATCGCCGTGCACGGCTACGACGGCTTCCTCTACTCGATCGGGTTCCTGGTCGGTTGGCTGGTGAACCTGCTGCTCGTCGCCGAACTCCTGCGCAACACGGGCAGATTCACCATGGGAGATGTGCTCAGCTACCGGATGAAGCAGCGCCCGGTGCGCGCAGCCGCCGCGGTATCGACCATGGTCATCTCCTTCATCTACATGATCGCCCAGATCGCAGGTGCCGGAAGTCTGGTCGCTCTCCTGCTCGACGTGCACAGCGCCGGAGGTCAGGCGTTGGTGATCACAGCCGTTGGTGTGCTGATGATCGTCTACGTGCTCGTCGGTGGCATGAAGGGGACCACGTGGGTGCAGATCATCAAGGCGGTTGCCCTGATGCTGTGCGTGGCGCTCATGACGCTGTTCCTGATGGGCAAGTTCGGCTACAGCATCACCTCGTTGCTGCAGCACGCGGCGGAGAAGAACCCGCTGGGAGAGCGAATTTTCTCTCCCGGAGCCCAGTACGGGAAGGATGCGACCACCAAGCTCGACTTCGTCTCGTTGTCGTTGGCCCTGGTCCTCGGCGTTGCCGGCCTTCCGCACGTGTTGATGCGCTTCTACACCGTCCCCAACGCTTTGCAGGCCAGGCGTTCCGTGGTGTGGGCGACCGTCACGATGTCGGTCTTCTACCTGTGCACGCTGGTCATCGGTTTCGGCTCGGGTGCGGTCAGCGGCACGGATTTGATCCTGGCCGCTCCCGGCGGCGAGAACTCCGCGGCGCCCCTGCTGGCCTACAAGATCGGTGGAACCGTGTTGCTGGGAGTGGTCGCGGCCGTCGCGTTCGCCACGATCCTCGCCGTGGTGGCCGGTCTGACGTTGACGGCGTCCGCTTCGTTCGCCCACGACGTGTACGCGAACGTCTTCAAGGGTGGTCAGGCCGATCCGGACTCCGAGATCCGGGTGGCGAGGCTGACCGCGCTGATCATCGGCGCCACCTCGATCGTCGGCGGCATCCTGGTCAACGGGCAGAACCTCGCCTTCCTGGTGTCGTTGGCCTTCGCGTTCGCCGCCTCCGCGAACCTGTCGACCTTGCTGTACTCGCTGTACTGGCGGCGGTTCAACACGCGCGGCACCCTGTGGGGCATCTACGGCGGACTGGGAACCTGCCTGCTGCTGGTGATCTTCTCCCCGGTCGTGTCCGGTGCGTCGACATCGATCGTGCCCGGCGTCGACTTCGCGTGGTTCCCGCTCAACAACCCCGGTTTGGTGTCGATCCCGGCGTCCTTCCTGTTCGGCTACATCGGCACGTTGCTTGGCGAGAGCGACGAGGAGAACCGCGCCGACGAGATGGAGGTCCGCTCGCTCACGAGCATCGGAGCTTCTTGAGCCGTTTCGTCGCACAAGGGAACCTTCCTGCTACTTCCCTGGCAGGAAGGTTCCCTTGCATCGTGCCGAGGAACGGTGAGAACGAACGGGGAATCTGGTCCGAACCGATCGATCTTCGGTGCTGCCGGTCAGTCCTGCTTGCGGACCCGGAGGCCGTCGAAGGCGACCGCCGCCACCGTGTCGGCGAGCGACTCCGCGTCGGCTCCCTGACGGGGGCGATACCACTCCACCAGTGAGTTGACCATGCCGAACAGCAGGCGGGCTGCCGTCGCGGGCTCGACGTCCGGGCGCAGGTCGCCGTCGGCGGCGGCCTTGCTCACCAGGTCGGCGACGATCTGGTCGAACTCCCTCCGGCGGGCGAGTGCGGCCTTCTCGACCTTGGTGTTGCCGCGAATCCGCAGCAGCAGGGTCACGAAGGGCAACTGGTCGACGAGCACGCCGACGCTGGCTCGCACCAGGTATTCGAGCTTGTCGATGGCGCGGCCATCGATGCTCTCCAACTTGTCCGCTTCCGCGAACAGGCCGTCCAGCCCGCGGTTGACGGCCAGCCGCAGCAGTTCGTCCTTGCTGCGCACGTGGTGGTAGATCGCCGACTTGGTGATCTGCAGCTTGCGCGACAGATCCTCCATGCTGGTGCCGTCGTACCCGCGCTCGTTGAACAGCTTGACCGCCACCGCGAGCAAGGACTCCAGGTCGTAGCCGGGGCGACCACGCTTGGTGACACGGGTGCTGGGCGGTTCCGTCATGAGCGCATTATCGCAAGTCGTCTCAGTCGCGAGGGCGTTGGTCGATGACGCGGCGAAGCTTGCCGACCGAGCGTTCGAGGGAACCGGGATCGACGATCTCCACCCCCACGCTCACGCCCACGCCGTCCTTGACCCGATCGGCGATCTCCGCCGAAGCCTGCCCGCGCCGTTCCGGCGCCGTTTCAGGAAGCGCCTCGACCAGCACGGTCAGGCGGTCCATCCGGTCCTGGCGGGTGAGCCTGAGCTGGAAGTGCGGGGACAGGTCGGCGGTGTCGAGCACGATCTCCTCGATCTGAGTGGGGAAGATGTTGACCCCGCGCAGGATGATCATGTCGTCGCTGCGGCCGGTGACCTTGTCCATGCGCCGGAAGGCCGGCCGTGCAGTGCCGGGGCGCAACGCTGTGAGGTCGCGGGTCCGGTACCGGATGATCGGAAGAGCCTGCTTGGTCAGCGACGTGAACAGCAGCTCTCCGGTCGTCCCGCCGGGCAGGGGCACATCATCGATCGGATCGATGACCTCGGGGTAGAAGTGGTCTTCCCAGATGTGCAGGCCGTCCTTGGTCTCGACCGCTTCCTGCGCCACGCCGGGTCCCATCACCTCGGACAGACCGTAGATGTCGACCGCGTCGATGTCGGCGCGCTCCTCGATCTCTCGGCGCATCTGCTCGGTCCACGGTTCGGCTCCGAAGATCCCGACCTTGAGCGAGGTGCTGCGGGGATCGATCCCCTGACGCTCGAACTCGTCGAGGAGCGTGAGCATGTAGGACGGCGTCACCATGATGATCTCGGGACGGAAGTCGTTGATGATCTGCGCTTGTCGCGCGGTCATGCCACCTGAGGCTGGGATGACGGTCGCTCCCAGCTTCTCGGCGCCGTAATGGGCGCCGAGACCGCCGGTGAACAAGCCGTACCCGTAGGAGATGTGCACCTTGTGGCCGGGACGTCCGCCTGCGGCGAAGATCGACCTCGCGACCACAGTCGCCCATGCGTCGAGATCGGACTCGGTGTAGCCGACCACGGTAGGTTTCCCGGTCGTGCCGCTGGAGGCGTGCACCCGGCGCACCTGGTCCTGCGGGACCGCGAACATCCCGAACGGGTAGTTGTCGCGCAGGTCTTGTTTGGTGGTGAAGGGGAACTTCTCGAGATCGCTCAGTTCCCGGCAGTCATCCGGGTGGACACCGGCCTCGTCGAACTTCCTGCGGTAGAAGGGAACGTTCGCGTACGCGTGGTGCAGCGTCCACTGCAAGCGCTCCAGCTGCCGGGCGCGGAGCTCGTCAGTGCTCAGCCGTTCGGCCGACGAGAGGTCGTCCGCCGGGGGAGCGGCGCCCAGCCTTCGCGCGCTCGGCACCTCGTTGTGCGTGGTCGTCATGGGGGGACTCCTCAACGCTTGATCTGGCCGATGGTCCGGCTCCGGCCGCGGAACTCCGCGACGACCTCAGGTCCGGTGGGGGTGGACCTGTGCACCGTGACGTCGTAGATGCCGTTGCGGCCATATCGAGTTCGTTCTTGCGCGGTCGCCACCAGTTCGTCGCCGAGGTGTGCGCTCGTGACGAACGAGATCTCGGCTCCTGCGGCGACCGTGACTGGGCCGTGGCTGTTGCACGCGGCCGCGAAGGTCGTGTCGGCGAGCAGGAAGACGTAGCCGCCGTGGGTGATGTCGTGCCCGTTGACCATCTGTTCGGTCACCTTCATCCGGGCTACCGCGTTGCCGTCGTGAGCGGCGGTCACGTCGATGCCCAGCGACGCCGAAGCGGCATCGGATTGGAGCATCGACCGCGCGGAGTCGCTGAGTCGGTTCGTCGAGGATGACACCGGGTCCCACCGCCTTGCTTACTGACCGAATGGACGGTAAATAAATCCGCCCAAGTAAAAGCAGCGCGCACGCGGATGTCAAGGGTCGCGGATGTGGATGAATTCCCCCCGGCAGTGCGGCGTGAGGTCGTCGATTCCGCTTGCGCCCTAGATGGCCAGCGTAGGCGTAGGCGGAACCCCTGGCGGCCGTGAAGCCCTGGTCGCGTCGGCGGGTGGAGTGCCGCTGAGCGGGGGAAGGGAACCTTTGACGCTTTCGTTCTCCGGCCGGTCGCGCTAGCATTATTTCCCGACCGTTCGGTTAGTTATTCGGAGAGGCGAGGCGCGATGGCTCAGGAAGCGAGCAAGGTTCTGCGAAGCTACGCCAGCGGCGGCTGGCAGGTGGGCGAGGGCGAAGGCGCGCCACTGCACGACGCCGTCACAGGAGCCGAAGTCGCGCGCATCTCCTCCGCAGGCATCGACATGGCCGCCGCGCTCGACCACGGCCGCCAAGTCGGTGGCCCGGCGCTGCGGGGACTGACCTTCCACCAGCGCGCGGCCCTGCTCAAGGCGCTGGCCTCGCATCTCCGCGAGCACCGCGAAGAGCTCTACGAGCTCTCGGCCAAGACCGGCGCCACCGCTGGGGACTCCCAGTTCGACATCGACGGGGGGATCGGGGTTCTCTTCGCCTACTCCAGCAAGGGCAGGCGTGAGCTTCCCAACGACACCGTCTACGTCGACGGGAGCGTGGAGCCCCTCAGCAAGGGTGGCACGTTCCTCGGTCAGCACATCGCGACGCCGCTGCGAGGGGTCGCGGTCCAGATCAACGCCTTCAACTTCCCGGCCTGGGGTCCGCTGGAGAAGTTCGCCCCCGCCTTCCTCGCTGGTGTGCCGAGCTTGGTCAAACCAGCCAGCCAGACCGCCTACCTCACCGAGAAGCTCGTTGAGCTGATCGTCGGCTCGGGGCTCATCCCCGAGGGGACGCTCCAGCTCATCAGCGGGAGCGCGGGCGATCTCCTCGACCACGTCACCGGTCAGGACCTGGTGTCGTTCACCGGTTCGGCCTCCACGGCGCAGAAGCTGCGCGCCCACCCGGCCATCGTGCGCAACTCCGTGCGCTTCAACGCCGAGGCGGACTCGCTCAACTGCTCGATCCTCGGCCCGGACGCCACACCAGGCACCGCGGAGTTCGACCTCTACGTCAAGCAGCTGGTCACCGAGATGACAGTTAAGGCCGGGCAGAAGTGCACCGCGATCCGGCGCGCCTTCGTGCCCGCCGAGTTGATCGATGACGTCGCCGAAGCGGCCGCCGAGCGGTTGGCGAAGATCAAGGTCGGCAACCCCGCCAACAGCGACGTGCGAATGGGAGCGCTGGCGAGCATCGAGCAGCGCGAAGAGGTCCGGCGCTCGCTGAAAGCCCTGCAAGGAGCCGGGAACATCGTCTTCGGTGATCCCGGCCAGGTCGATGTCGTCGACGCCGATGCGGAGAAGGGCGCCTTCATCTCACCGGTTCTGCTCAAGGCGGATGCCGATCGGGCGGAGCCGCACGAGGTCGAGGCGTTCGGGCCGGTGTCGACTCTGATGCCCTACAACTCGGTGGAGCAGGTCGTCGACTACGCGGCGCGCGGGAACGGCAGCCTCGCGGGTTCGGTGGTCAGCGGTGATGCGCAGTTCGCCCGCGACGTGGTGCTCGGTGCCGCACCTTGGCACGGCCGTCTGCTGGTGCTCAACGCCGATGATGCGAAGGAGTCCACCGGCCACGGTTCGCCGATGCCGGCCCTCGTTCACGGTGGACCCGGCCGCGCCGGTGGTGGCGAGGAGATGGGTGGAATCCGCGGCGTGCTCCACCACATGCAGCGCACCGCGGTCCAGGCCAGCCCCGAAGTGCTGTCCCAGGTCACCGGGCGATGGGTGGAAGGTGCCCCTCGTTCAGAAGGTGACGTCCACCCCTTCCGCAAGTCCTTGGCCGAGCTGAAGGTCGGTGATGCTGTGGTGGCGGGCCCTCGCGCGGTCACCGATGCCGACGTCGCCCACTTCGCCGAGTTCACCGGCGACACCTTCTATGCGCACACCGACGAGGGCGCTGCCCGCGAGAACCCGCTGTTCGGCGGAATCGTCGCGCACGGGTACCTGGTCGTGTCCTTCGCGGCGGGCCTGTTCGTGTCACCGGAACCGGGCCCCGTGCTCGCCAACTACGGACTCGAGAACCTGCGGTTCCTCACGCCCGTCAAGCCCGGTGACGAACTGACCGTGACCTTGACGTGCAAGCAGATCACGCCCCGCGAGAACGCCGACTACGGCGAGGTCCGCTGGGACGCCGACGTCACCAACCAGGACCACGATTCCGTCGCCAAGTACGACGTGCTCACCCTGGTGGCCAAGGAGAAGTGATGACCACGACGTTGTCCGACGAGGAGCTCGAGCAGCACTTCGAGCGCACCATCGACAAGGACCAGCGGATCGAGCCCCGGGACTGGCTGCCCGAGGGCTATCGCAAGACGATGGTCCGTCAGATCGCCCAGCACGCGCATTCCGAGGTCATCGGCATGCAGCCGGAAGGCAACTGGATCACGAGGGCGCCTTCGCTGCGGCGCAAGGCGATCTTGCTGGCCAAGGTGCAGGACGAGGCTGGGCACGGGCTCTACCTGTACTCGGCGGCCGAAACGCTCGGTGGTGATCGTCAGGAGCTCACCGAGAAGCTGGTCAGCGGTCGGCAGAAGTACTCGTCGATCTTCAACTACCCGACGCTGTCGTTCGCCGACGTCGGCGTGATCGGCTGGCTCGTCGACGGCGCCGCGATCTGCAACCAGGTGCCTCTGTGCCGTTCCAGCTACGGCCCTTACGCGCGGGCGATGATCCGGATCTGCAAGGAGGAGTCCTTCCACCAGAGGCAAGGCTACGAGCTGCTGATGACGATGATGAAGGGAACCCAAGCGCAGCGGGACATGGTCCAGGACGCGGTGAACCGCTTCTGGTGGCCGTCGCTGATGATGTTCGGTCCGCCGGATGCCGAGTCGTCGCACACCGAGCAGTCGATGCTCTGGAAGATCAAGCGGCACACCAACGATGAGCTGCGGCAGCGCTTCGTCGACATGACCGTGCCGCAGGCCGAGGCACTCGGTGTGACTCTGCCCGACCCCGAGCTGAAGTGGAACGCCGAGCGCGAGCACTACGACTTCGGCCCGGTCGACTGGGATGAGCTCAAGCAGGTTATCAAGGGGAACGGCCCCTGCAACACCGAACGAGTCGCCCGGCGGCGTCAGGCGCACGAGGACGGTGCCTGGGTCCGCGAGGCTGCCGCTGCGCACGCCCGCAAGATGACGGAGGCGAAGGCATGAGCCGCACCGAACTGCCGCTCTACGAGGTTTTCGTGCGGGGCAAGCGAGGCTTGAACCACGTGCACGTCGGTTCCCTTCGGGCCGCCGACGACGAGATGGCCGTCCACCACGCGCGTGACCTCTACACGCGGCGCAACGAAGGCGTGAGCATCTGGGTGGTGAAGGCCTCCGCGATCACGGCGTCCAGCCCTGATGAGAAGGATCCCTTCTTCGCGCCCGCCGGGGACAAGGTGTACCGGCACCCGACCTTCTACGACATTCCCGACAACGTTCCCCACATGTGAGCCGACGATGTCCTTTGACAACGCCTACGAGGCGCTCATCGATGCGCACGACGATTCGCGCTGGGCTTTCGGGACCGGGTTCAAAGATCCGCTTGCCGGTGTCGACACCTCAGTTCCGTCCGGTGTGGATGGTGCGGACCTGGCTGAGTACTGCCTGATGCTGGGCGACGACGCGCTGGTCCTCTCCCACCGGCTGCAGCAGTGGTGCACCTTCGCCCCTGAGCTCGAAGACGAGGTCGCGATCGCCAACATCGGCTTGGATCTGCTCGGCCAGGCCAGGTTGCTGCTGGCGCGGGCGGGGAAGGCCGACGGCAGCGGTCGCGGCGAGGACGACTTCGCGTTCTTCCGCGATGAGAACCAATTCCGCAACGTCCGGCTCGCCGAGGTGGAACGCGGCGACTTCGCACACCTCATCGCGGTCCTGCTGCTGATGTCCACTTGGCGGCTCGCTCTGCTGCAGCGCCTGACCAGCTCTGGCGACCCGGTTCTCGCAGCCATCGCGAACAAGGGCGTGAAGGAACTGACCTACCACCGCGACTACGCCGCTCAGTGGGCGGTTCGGCTCGGTGACGGCACCGCCTTCTCCCGCGAGCGCATGCAGGCGGCCTTGACCGCGGTCTGGCCGTACGTGGACGAGATGTTCGTCGCCCACGACATCGAGGCCCGCCTGGCGGAGCCCGGCATCGCAGTCGACCCGGCCGCCGTGCGGGAGGAATTCGACGCGGTGCTGGCGCACGTCCTGCAAGCCGCGACCTTGGAATTCCCGGGGGTCGCCGGCAAGGCAGGAGTGGCCGGCGGCACCGGGCGGCACGGGCGCCACACGGAGGCCATGGGATACCTCGTCGCGGAGCTGCAGAGCGTCGCGCGCGCACACCCGGAGGCGACGTGGTGACCGCCAGGGCCGTCGCCGAGACCGTGTGCGACCCCGAGCTGCCGATGCTGACGCTCGCCGACCTCGGGGTGCTCCGCGAGGTGTCCGAACGGGACGGTGCGGTGAAGGTGTCCATCACGCCCACCTACACCGGCTGCCCCGCCATGGACACGATGCGCGACGACCTCGTCCACGCGCTGCAGGGAGCCGGCTACGCCAGCGTCGAGGTGAGCACTGTGCTGCAGCCGCCGTGGAGTTCGGACTGGATCAGCGAGCGGGGCCGCCGCAAGCTCGCCGAGGCCGGCATCGCGCCGCCGGGGGGAGCCCCCGCACGCGACCCCGGGCCGGTCCCGTTGACCCTGAACCCGCCTGAGCGGCAGGTCACCTGCCCGCACTGCGGCGCGGCGGACACCCAACTGCTGTCGGAATTCGGTGCCACGGCGTGCAAGGCGATGCGCCGCTGCCTCGCGTGCGCTGAACCGTTCGAACATGTCAAGGAGATCTGAGGTGACCGCGTCTACCCAGTCCCGGGTCCGGGGCGAGTTCCACACGTTGACGGTGGCCGAGATCAGCCGCTTGTGCGACGACGCGGTCGCGGTCACCTTCGCGGTGCCTCCGGAGCTCGACGGCACCTACGCCTTCAGGGCAGGTCAGTCGCTGACGTTGCGTCGGATGATCGACGGGCGGGAGGAGCGGCGGTCGTACTCGATCTGCTCGGCTGAAGGGAACCTTCCGCGCATCGGCGTCCGCGAAGTTCCGGACGGCTTGTTCTCCACGTGGCTGGTCAACGAGGTGCGTCCCGGCGACGAGATCGAGGTGGGAACCCCTACCGGGGTGTTCTGCCCGAAGTCCGGTTCCGGGCATCACGTTCTGATCGGAGCCGGTTCGGGGATCACACCGCTGTTGTCGATCGCGGCAACCATGTTGAAGGACCCCACCACCACCGCGACCGTCATCTACGGGAACCGCCGCACCGACACGGTGATGTTCGCCGACGAGCTGGCCGATTTGAAGGACCGCTATTCCGAGCGGCTGGAGCTGGTGCACGTTCTCTCGCGCGAACCGCGCGAGGCCGACCTGTTCACCGGGCGTCTCGACGAGGAGAAGCTGCGCGCCCTGATGGCGCTCGTGCCCGAGGTCGGCGATGTTGACGAGTGGTGGTTGTGCGGGCCGTTCGGCATGGTCACCGGGGCTCAGCAGCTGCTCGGCGAACTCGGGGTGGTGGACGAGCGGATTCACCGCGAGCTGTTCTACGTGGACGACGTTCCGCCGGAACCCGTGAAGCACGTCGACGCACCGCCGTCGGGTGAGACGACCGAGACCACCATCGTGCTCGACGGTCGGCGCACTACCACGGCGCTCTCGCGGGAGACATCGGTCCTCGACGGCGCCCAGAAGGCCCGTCCCGACCTGCCTTTCGCGTGCAAGGGAGGTGTGTGCGGCACCTGTCGGGCGAAGGTCACCGAGGGGGAGGTCGACATGCGCCGCAATTTCGCTCTGGAAGAGGCGGAAGTGGCCGAAGGGTTCGTCCTGACCTGCCAATCGATCCCGGTCAGCGATGCCCTCACGGTCGATTACGACTCCTGAGCAGGTCCACGCCCGCACAAGGTCCGGTCTGCTCCGAGACGGCTCTTTTCACCACGCCGCTCGTCTTCGACGGAACGCGATGAAGGGGATCAGGCTGAGGGCGGCAGGCTTCGTTAGATTTCAGGAGCGTTGCGCAACTCGCGTGGCGGGGGCGTTCACGTCGTTCGTCCGGCCTGACCTCGTGGGGAGGACACATGCTCACCGGACTCAGCGCTTTCCCGCTGACGCCCGTCACCGACCGCGGTATCGATGAGAAGGCCTTCACAGGCCTGATCGAGCGGCTCGCGGCCGCGCAGGTCGACTCGATCACCGCGCTGGGTTCGACCGGTTCCTACGCGTATCTCGACCGCGCCGAGCGTGCCCGGACCGCGCGGCTGGCCGTCGAGCACGCCGGTGGTACCCCGGTGATCGTGGGCATCGGTGCGCTGCGCACCCGCGACGTCCTCGAGCTCGCCGAAGACGCGCAGGAGGCGGGCGCTTCGGGAGTGCTGCTGGCGCCGATGACCTACCAGCAGCTGACGTCCGACGAGGTGTTCGGTCTCTACGCCGACGTCACCGCGGAGCTCTCGGTTCCGCTGGTGGTCTACGACAACCCCGGCACCACGCACTTCACCTTCACCGACGAGCTCTACGCCCGCATCGCGGAGCTCCCGCAGGTCGCTTCGGTCAAGATCCCAGGGGTTCCGCGTGCCACCGGCGAGGCCGAAGCCCGGGTAGCTCGTCTTCGGTCGATGCTGCCCGCCACGATGACCATCGGGGTCAGCGGTGATCCGCTGGCCGCCGCGGGCCTCAACGCCGGGTGCGACGCCTGGTACTCGGTGGTGGGCGGAACCCTGCCCGAACCCGCTCTGGCGATCACACGAGCAGCTCTGGCAGGGGAGCCGGCGGCTGCCGTCGCGGAATCCGAGCGGTTGCAGCCCTTGTGGGAACTGTTCACCCGTCACGGGAGCCTTCGCGTGGTTTCCGCGATCGCCGAACTGCTCGACCTGGTCGCTCACCCCAACTTGCCGCTGCCTCTGAACGGCCTGGCAGTCGACGACCGGGCCGCGGTCGCTGAGATCGTCGAGCGACTCGGTCTGCGCTGATCACTGGTGGGAGGCCGTGACGCAAGTTGGCTCTGGCTGCGTCGGTTGGCTCGATCATGGGAACCAGCCGGTCGCCAGCTGTGGGGGCGGTAGCAGGCTCCCTTGTCGAACAGGATCCCTCGACGATCAAACGAGCCAGCCGCAGCCGGGTCCGCGGGGTCAAGGTCGCGTTAGGGTGGGACACGAAGGCCTCCGGTTGATGAAGCGGTTCCTAGACAGCTCCACTTCACAACCAGAGGCCTTCACCTGTCCACGGACAACCCACCGGAACAACCTCCCCGGGCATCACGACTAGTCCTTACTGGCACGGGTGGTTTTGGAAGCCCACCCGCGGTGTCCTCGGAAGATTCGAACCTGCGACGCACCTTCCGGAGAGCGGTGCTCACTGCACTGAGCAGCGAGGGCTTGTTGTGCGGAGCGGACAACCTCCGGTCAGCTGGGGCGTCTTCATTGATATGAACGCCAATAGGATCCGGCGCGACTGGACTGCGCAGCCGCAACCGGTGGTAGGTAGGGCGGGGCGGGTGCCGAGGCGGAGCCGCAAGGGGCGGGTAGCTGCGCTGCTGGTAGTCGTGCTGGTGCTGCCGGCGGTGTTCGCCGGCTGGCTCTGGTTCCACGTCGACTCGTCGGTCCACCGGATCGATGCCTTTCCGGACTACCCGGGTCGGCCGGAAGCGGCTGCGGGCGCGAACTGGCTGGTAGTGGGATCGGACAGTCGGGAAGGGCTCGACCCGGAGACTGCGGCCGGCCTGCACGTGGGGGATGCGTCCGGTCAGCGCACGGACACGATCATGGTCGCCCACCTGCCGGACAACTCGACGGATCCCACGCTGATCAGCATCCCGCGCGACTCGCGAGTGCCGGTCCCGGGACGGGGCCGGACGATGATCAATGAAGCCTTCGCCGTCGGCGGCCCCCGCCTGCTGGCGCAGACGGTGGAGCAGGCGACCGGGCTGCGCATCGAGCACTACGCGGAAGTCGGGTTCGGCGGCTTCGCGGGCCTCGTCGCAGCGGTCGGCGGCGTCGAGATGTGCCTGGACGGGGAGATGCACGACACCAAGACGGGCCAAACCCTCCAGGCCGGCTGTCAGACGCTGAACGGCCCGGACGCCCTGACGTTCGTGCGGATGCGCTACAGCGACGCGACCCCGCGATCGGACCTGGACCGGGTCGCCAACCAACGCGAGTTCATCGGTGCCCTGGTCTCCGAGGCATCGAGCATCACCACGTTGATCAACCCGTTCCGGGCGTATGCGCTGGCGGACGAGGGTGCGGATGCGTTGACGATGCTCGACTCGGACGGTCCGAGCGACATGCTGTCGCTGGGGTGGGCGATGCGCGGAATGTCCTCGGGCGGCGTGGTGACGACGACCGTTCCGGTCACCGATGCCACGGCCAGCCGGTGGGACAAGGAGAAGGCGCTGCGGCTCTTCGCGGCGATGGAATCCGACGACCCGGTCCCGGAAGATCTGATCGTGAACTGACGTCCCGAGGTAATCCTCGGAAGGCCATGCGCGGGAAGAGCTTCCGGCCTTCCCACCACCTCCCCTGCCTAGCGGGAAAGGTTGAGCGGGAACATGGTCTGCCAGGGCTATCTCGGTTGGCCGGCGCAGTAGGGCCGCACGCTCATTGCACGCCAGCAGTGGCCGAGACCGGCCGACAGTGGCTGACGCGCAAAACCGCCCCTGGCCTACTTCTTGCTGGCCAGGGGCGGTTTTGGATGTCCATCTGCTGTGCCCTCGGCAGGATTCGAACCTGCGACACCTGCCTCCGGAGGGCAGTGCTCTATCCACTGAGCTACGAGGGCTCGTCGCTGCGGACGATCGATAGCTTAACGCACGCTCGGCGTGGGTCCGGGGCGGGGTCGGCTTGCGCGCCTCGGTGGTGTTCATCGCGGCGTCGTCGTCCGGAGGGTGCCAGGGAACCTTTCTGTCACTGCCGCGGACGAGCGCGAGGGGTGGTGATCTACGTTTCAGGCCGCTTTCGCCCCGCCGACGAAATCATGCATACTTTGCTATGTATCCGCTGTGGATGTGAGGAGGCGAAAGAGATGGGGCACGGCCACGGGCACGGATCCGCCGCTGACGCGGCCCACGCGTCCGGTCGCTATCTGACCAGGCTTTCCATCGCGTTCTGTGTGCTGCTCGCCTTCTTCGTGCTCGAAGCGGTCGTCGGATGGCTGACCTCGTCGCTTGCCCTGCTGTCCGACGCTGGTCACATGCTCACCGACGTGCTCGGGGTCGGCATGGCGCTGGCCGCGATCACGGCGGCCAGGCGCTCGGCGGGCAACAAGCGCACCTTCGGCCTCTACCGCGTCGAAGTTCTCGCCGCGCTGGCCAACGCCCTGCTGCTCTTCGGCGTCGCCGGCTACATCTTGTTCGAGTCGGTGGAGCGCTTCCGTCATCCCCTGGAAGTCGCGGGTCTGCCGATGATGGTCACCGCCGCAGCCGGTCTGGTGGCCAACCTCGTCGTGTTCGCGCTGCTGCGCAAGGGGGCCGATGAAAGCCTCAACGTGCGCGGTGCCTACCTGGAAGTCCTCGCCGACACCATCGGCTCGGCCGGTGTGCTGGTGGGCGGCTTCGTGACCTGGGCGTTCGGCTGGTACTTGGCCGACCCGATCATCGCCGTGTGCGTAGGGTTGTTCGTCCTGCCCCGCACGTTCAAGCTGGCTCGCCAGGCGCTGCGGATCCTGGTGCAGCAGGCGCCGGAGGGGCTCGACGTGCGGGAGATGCGCAGCGATTTGGCCGCCCTGCCGTCGGTCACCGAGGTCCACGACCTCCACGTGTGGACGCTGACCTCAGGCATGGAAGTCGCCTCCGCTCACCTGACGACCGAGACGGACGTCGATCACGGGGGCGTGCTCACCGCAGCGCAGCGCCTGCTGTCCGAGCGCTATCGGATCGAGCACGCGACCCTTCAGGTCGAGCCGGCCGACTGCGCCGCGCGCTGCCGGGAACTGACCTGGTGAACGAGGTGGCTCCCCGCTCGGAGTGAGCGGAAGGTTCCCATGCTCAGCTCAGCGGCTGAGCACCGCGCTGTCCGAGCATGGACTTCATCAGTTCCATCTCGCTGCCCTGGGAACCGAGCATGTTCTTGGCCAGGGCGCGGACCGCGGGCACGGAGCCGTGGGTCGCGCCGTACTCGGCCATCGGCGCTCCGCCCTGGTGGTGGCGCAGCATCAGCTGGAGGAAGTAGACGTCGAACTCGGGCCCGCGCAGTGAACCGAGGCGGGAGAGTTCCTCGCTGGTGGCCATGCCGGGCATCAGCGCGCCACCGGACATCGGCATCGGAGCGGCGCCGTGCTGGTGGCTTCCGGTCTCGGTCATCCACTGCATGACCGGACCGGTCGTCTGCGCCGGCTGGTGCCAGATGCCCAGCCAGCCCTGCATGCGGCCGATCTGGTCGCGCTGGTTGGTCTCGATGTCGAAGGCCAGTTGCCGGACGGAGACGTCGTCGGCGCGTTCCCGCGCCAGTGTCGCCATGGTGACCGCCTGCTGGTGGTGAACGCTCATGTCCTGCGAGAACCCGACGTCGACAGGCGTGACCTCGGGTTCTGAGTTGTCGAAGGACGGCACCCGGATCAGCAGTCCGAGTGCCGCCCCCAACAGGAGCAGGGAGATCGCCGCGACGACGGCGACGATGACCTGTGAAACGCGTCGTGCCTGGGGCAACGGGCTCACTGCCCCATTTGGCCCGCGGTCGTGTTCGAGCCCTTGCCGTCCATGGTGACGGCGTCGGGCCCGGGCGGGCTCGCGTCGAACTTCGGCGGGTTGTTGGTGTCGAACGCGCCCGGGTAGGCCTGGCAGGAGCCGCCGATCTCGGGGTACACGCCGTTGTTGTTCAGCCGCAGCGCGGTGATGAACTGGTCGATCCGCGGGTCGTCGGCGCTGTCGACCTTGAGCTGGTGACCCCAGGACTGCAGGGACACCGGCTTGTCCAGGCCCGGGTACGGCGACAGCATCGTGTACGGCTTGCCCTGCGCGCGGACCTTGAGGCGGTCGAGAGAGGCCTCGTCGACCTTGTCCGGGTTGTAGGCGATCCAGACCGCGCCGTGCTCCAGCGAGTGGACCATGTTCTCCGTGCGAACAGGCTGCGGGTAGACCACGCCGGTGCAGTCGGCCCAAACGCCGTCGTGCGGGCCGCCGAAGGGCGGGTTCTTGTCGTAGGCGACGCGCTGCGTGGGTGTGACGTGCTGCTGCGCCTTGTAGTCACCGGTGACGACGCCCTGGATCCCCTTCGAGGGGTCGGGGTTCTGCGGCGACGGTTTGAACGCCTCGGTGGCCTTCTCCGCTGCGGCCTGCGCGTCGCGCGTCGCCGCTTGATCCGACCACCGGCTGTAGGCGTAGCCGAAGATGACCGACGCGAACACCGCGACCACGGTCACCCCGGCGACCAGCACCCACGGGATCGACCGTTGGTTCACCACCGCGGCGCTGCGCACCGCCTTGTTCTTAGCCATGCTGCTCGCAAACCTCGTCTCGCCAGAACCTGGGGACAGCGCCCGCCAGTGTAGAGATTGCCCATATGGCGGTGTGCCGATAGGCAAATGCTCGCCACGACACGTTCTCACACACAGACAACGGTGCGATCACGCCCTGTGGTCGCCTCGGTCGTGCGCACGTACCGGTCTGGGCCGAATGGCCTGACCGAGTCCACGGAGTGGGCGGCTACCCGGCGTCTGAACTGGGTCGAAGGATCCCTAGACTTCACAGGGTGACTCCTGCCGCGCTCGCTGAACTGGTCCGCACCACCGCCGTCGACGTGCTCTCCGCCCGTGGGCTGGACACGTCGGTGCTGCCCGAGACGGTCACGGTCGAGCGTCCGCGAAACCCGGAGCACGGCGATTACGCGACCAACCTCGCGATGCAGGTCGCCAAGAAGGCGGGCGTCGCCCCGCGCGACCTCGCCACCTGGCTCGCTGAGGCGCTGACCAGTCAGGACGGCATCGACGTGGTTGACGTCGCCGGTCCCGGTTTCCTGAACCTGCGGCTCGCCGCCGACGCCCAGGGCCAGATCGTGCGCGAGGCGCTCAACAGCGGTGCCGCTTACGGCGCCGGCGACCTCTACACCGGCCTGAAGGTGAACCTCGAGTTCGTCTCGGCCAACCCGACCGGCCCCATCCACCTCGGCGGCACCCGCTGGGCGGCCGCGGGCGATGCGCTGGGACGGGTACTTTCCGCTCAGGGCGCCGAGGTGACCCGCGAGTACTACTTCAACGACGCGGGCGCTCAGATCGATCGGTTCGTCCGCTCCCTGATCGCCGGGGCCACCGGCGAGCCCGCTCCCGAGGACGGTTACGGCGGCGGCTACATCGCCGAGATCGCCCAGCAGGTCCTCAAGGCGGAGCCGGGGGCGCTCGACCTGCCCGAGGACGAGCGGCACGAGGTCTTCCGCCGCGTCGGCGTCGGGACGATGTTCGAGGAGATCAAGCAGAGCCTGAACGACTTCGGCACCGTCTTCGACGTCTACTTCCACGAGGACTCGCTGCACAGCTCCGGCCAGGTCGAGTCCTGCGTCGAGCAGCTCAAGGCCTCCGACCACCTCTACGCCGCGGACGGCGCCTGGTGGCTGCGCTCCACCGAGTACGGCGACGACAAGGACCGCGTGGTCATCAAGAGCGACGGGGATCCGGCCTACATCGCCGGTGACATCGCCTACCTGCGGGACAAGCGCTCCCGCGGCTTCGACCTGTGCCTCTACATGCTCGGCGCCGACCACCACGGCTACATCGCCCGGCTCAAGGCCGCCGCGGCGGCGCTCGGTGACGACCCGGCCGTGGTCGAGGTCCTCATCGGGCAGATGGTGAACCTGGTGCGCGACGGCAAACCGGTCCGGATGAGCAAGCGCGCCGGCACCGTGGTCACCCTCGAGGACCTGGTCGAGGCCGTCGGTGTCGACGCCGCGCGCTACTCGTTGATCCGCTCGTCGGTCGATTCCGCCGTCGACATCGACCTGGACCTGATCAGCAAGCGCACCAACGAGAACCCCGTCTTCTACGTGCAGTACGCGCACGCCCGGCTCTCGTCGTTGCAGCGCAACGCCACGTCCCTGGGCATCGAGCGGGGAGCCGTGGAGAATGCCGATCTGTCGCTGCTCACCCACGAACGTGAGGGCGACCTGATCCGCACCCTGGGTGAGTTCCCGCGAGTGGTGAGCTCGGCCGCCCAACTGCGCGAACCGCACCGGGTGGCTCGTTACCTGGAGGACGTGGCCAGCGCGTACCACAAGTTCTACGACGCGTGCCGCGTTCTGCAGCCCGGTGACGACCAGTCCAATCCGCTGACCATCGCGCGGCTCCAGCTGTGCGAGGCCGCCCGCCAGACCCTGGCCAACGGCCTGGGTCTGCTCGGCGTGAGCGCGCCGGAACAGATGTAATCGCAGGCAGGCGGGTTCCCTCAACGGCGAGGGACCGTGCTGCCCATGTCACCGCCTGTCCAGCGGCAGGCTGCGCGAAGGAGCTTTGTCAACATGCGCGCCCATCCCGCCGGGCCGCGGCACGCCGACGTCGTGCCGCCCGGCAACACCGCAGGACCGTCCCCGGCGACGACCGGGGAGATCGATCTGCTGCACCCGCACGTGTGGCCGCGCAACAGCGAGCGCGGCCCGGACGGCGTCGTCCGCGTCGCGGGTCTGGACGTCCGGGAGCTCGCCGAGCAGTACGGCACACCGCTGTTCGTGCTCGACGAGGACGACTTCCGGTCCCGCTGCCGCGACTACGCCGAGGCCTTCGGCGATCCGTCCGCCGTGCACTACGCGTCCAAGGCGTTCTTGTGCACCGAGGTGGCGCGCTGGGTCGCCGAGGAGGGCCTGAGCCTGGACGTGTGCAGCGGCGGCGAACTGGCCGTCGCGCTGCGCGCGGGGTTCCCAGCAGAGCGCATCACGTTCCACGGCAACAACAAGTCCGTCGCGGAGCTGACAGCGGCCGTGGAGGCGGGCGTCGGTTCCGTCGTGCTCGACTCGTTCCACGAGATCGCCCGGCTCGACCACATCGCCGCGCAGCGAGGCACCGCGCAGCGCGTGCTGGTGCGGGTCACCGTCGGCGTCGAGGCGCACACCCACGAGTTCATCGCCACCGCGCACGAGGACCAGAAGTTCGGGTTCTCGCTGGCCGCGGGGCAGGCCGCTGAAGCGGTGCGCCGGGTGCTCAAGGCCGATTCGCTGAAGCTGGCGGGCCTGCACAGCCACATCGGTTCGCAGATCTTCGAGGTGGACGGTTTCGAGCTGGCCGCTCACCGCGTGGTCCGGCTGCTGGCCGAGCTGCGCGAGGAGCACGGCGAGGCGGCGCTGGCGGCGGCCGACACCGTGGACCTCGGTGGTGGGTTGGGCATCGCCTACACCTCCGAGGACGACCCCATGCCTCCCTCGCAGCTGGCGACCCGGCTGTTCGAGATCGTCGGCAAGGAAGCCGACAACGCCGGCCTGCCGACGCCCAAGATCGCAGTGGAGCCGGGCCGCGCCATCGTCGGCCCGAGCATGATGACGGTCTACGAGGTGGGCACGATCAAGGACGTCGCGATCGGCGCTGATGTCGAGCGGCGTTACGTCAGCGTCGACGGCGGCATGAGCGACAACATCCGCACCTCCCTCTACGACGCGGTCTACGACAGCCGATTGGTGTCCCGTTCGGCCGAGGCGGAGCCGGTTTTGTCCCGCATCGTGGGCAAGCACTGTGAATCCGGTGACGTAGTGGTGCGCGATTGCTGGCTTCCAGAGGACATTGCTCCGGGAGACCTGCTCGCGGTGGCTGCCACCGGGGCGTACTGCTACGTGATGGCCAGCAACTACAACCGCCTGCCCAAGCCGCCGGTTGTTGCGGTGAGCGCTGGTCAGGCACGACTGTTGCTGCGCAGGGAGACCGAGGACGACCTGCTCCGGCTGGAGGTGTGAGTGATCCGGGACCGTGAACCGATCAGGGTCGCGCTGTTGGGCTGCGGCACCGTGGGCACAGAGGTGCTGCGGCTGCTGCAGGACCAACCGGAGGAATTCGCGGCGCGCACCGGTGCCCCGATGCTGGTCACCGGCGTCGCCGTGCGGCGCCCGCACAAGCATCCCGAGGTGCCCGAGAACCTGTTGACCACCGACGCCCAGGCGTTGGTGGAGGGCGATGTGGATGTCGTCGTCGAGCTCATCGGCGGCATCGAACCGGCCCGGTCGCTGCTGCTGACGGCGCTGCGCTCGGGCAAGTCGGTGGTGACGGCGAACAAGGCGCTGCTGGCCGAGCACGGTTCGGAGCTCTACGCGGCCGCGGACGAGGCGGGCACCGACATCTACTTCGAGGCCGCCGTGGCGGGGGCGATCCCGCTGCTGCGCCCGCTGCGCGAGTCGTTGGCCGGGGACCGGATCAACCGGGTCATGGGCATCGTCAACGGCACGACCAACTACATCCTGTCGGCGATGGACTCCAGCGGAGCCGGCTATTCGGAGACTCTCGACGAGGCCGGGCGACTGGGCTACGCGGAGGCGGACCCGACGGCGGACGTGGACGGTTTCGACGCTGCGGCGAAGGCCGCCATTCTCGCGTCGCTGGCGTTCCACACTCGTGTCACGGCCAGCGAGGTGCATCGCGAGGGGATCTCGGCGGTCACGCCGGGCGACATCGCGGCCGCGGCCACCCTCGACCGCACGGTGAAGTTGCTGGCGATCTGCGAGCGCGTGGTCGACGACAACGGCGTGGAGTCGGTTTCGGCGCGCGTGCACCCGGCGATGATTCCCCGCAGCCACCCGCTGGCCGGTGTGGGCGGGGCGTTCAACGCGGTGTTCGTGGAGGCCGAAGCGGCCGGTCAGCTCATGTTCTACGGGCAGGGCGCCGGGGGTGCGCCGACGGCGAGCGCGGTGCTGGGAGATCTCGTCGCGGTCGCCCGGAACCTGGTGGTGAAGGGCAAGGGACCGCGCGAATCCGCGCACGCCCAGCTGCCGGTGCAGCCCATGGGCAAGACCCCGACCCGCTACCACATCAGTCTCGACGTGGCCGACAAACCGGGCGTGCTCTCGCAGGTCGCGGCGACGTTCAACGAGCACGATGTGAGCATTTCGGTGGTGCGTCAGCAGGGCAGAGGCGCGGAGGCCAGTCTTGTGGTGGTCACGCACACAGCCGACGACGCGGCACTGTCGTCCACAGTGGACAAAATTGCGCAGCTCCCGATTGTGCGCGAAGTGGTCAGCGTGATGCGCGTGGAAGGTGAACCGACGTGACGAACATCCAGAGTGCTCCGACCCGGTCCGGAGCCGGATGGCCGGGCCTGATCGAGGCCTACCGCGACCGGGTGGAGGTTCCGGACGGGGCGCGCATCGTGACCCTGCAGGAGGGCAACACCCCACTGGTGCCCGCGCCGTACCTGTCCGAGCAGACCGGGTGCACCGTCTACCTGAAGGTGGAGGGTGCCAACCCGACCGGTTCGTTCAAGGACCGCGGCATGACGGTGGCCATGACGCACGCGCTCGCCGAGGGGAGCAAGGCGGTCATCTGCGCTTCGACCGGCAACACCTCGGCATCGGCCGCCGCCTACGCGGCTCGTGCCGGGCTGACCTCCGCGGTTCTGGTTCCCAGGGGCAAGATCGCGCTCGGCAAGCTCGCGCAGGCCGTCGTGCACGGAGCGAAGATCCTGCAGGTTCAGGGCAACTTCGACGACTGCCTGGAACTGGCTCGCAAGACCTCCGCGGAGCACCCGGTCACGCTGGTCAACTCGGTCAACCCGGTTCGCCTGGAAGGCCAGAAGACCGCGTCGTTCGAGATCTGCGACGTCCTGGACCGCGCTCCCGACATCCACTGCCTGCCGGTCGGCAACGCCGGCAACATCACGGCCTACTGGAAGGGCTACGCCGAGTACCACCGCGACGGCCTCATCGACTCGCTGCCGCGGATGTTCGGCTTCCAGGCCGCCGGTGCCGCTCCGCTGGTGCACGGCCAGCCGGTGTCCGAACCCGAGACCATCGCGACCGCGATCCGGGTCGGCAGCCCGGCGTCCTGGGAGGGCGCGGTCAAGGCCAAGGAAGCCTCCGAGGGCTTGTTCTCGGCGGTGACCGACGAGGAGATCCTCAACGCCTACCGGGTGCTGGCCGCGCGGGAAGGCGTGTTCGTCGAGCCCGCCTCCGCATCGAGCGTCGCCGGTCTGCTGGCGAGCTCCGCCGACGGGCGCCTGCCGAAGGACTCCGTTGTGGTGTGCACGGTCACCGGGCACGGGTTGAAGGACCCCGACACCGCGCTCGCGGGCATGGTGGAGGTCGAGCCGCTGCCGGTCGACCCGAGCGCCGTCGCCGATGCGCTGGAGCTGCGTTGAGTTCGTTCCCGGCGCGCGAGGTCGGGGTCGAGGTTCCCGCATCGACGGCGAACCTCGGCTCCGGCTTCGACGCGCTGGGCATGGCCTTGTCCTTGCACGACAAGGTGCACGCGCGCGTGACCGACGGCCCGGCCGGTTCGGCGACCGTGTCGGTCACCGGGCAGGGCGCGGGTGCGCTCCCGGCCGATGAGCGCCACCTCGTCGTCCGCGTCGTGCACGACACCTTGTCGGAACTCGGTTTTCCGGAACCGCCTGCGCTGGACCTGCGCTGCGAGAACAACATTCCGCATTCCCGCGGGCTGGGTTCTTCGGCAGCGGCCATCGTCGCGGGGATCGCGCTCGCCCACGGCTTGGCGGGAATCGATGTGCGCGCAACGGAGAACGCCGAGCGGGCGCTGCACCTGGCGGCGGTTCGCGAAGGCCACGCCGACAACGTGGCGGCGAGCTTGCTGGGCGATTTCGTCCTCGCCTGGCGGGAATCCGACCGCTTCCGCGCGGTCAGCGTTCCCGCGCACCCGGACGTCGCGCCGGTCGCCTTTGTGCCACAAGCGGAATCGGCGACGCACCTGACGCGCGGGTTGTTGCCGGACCAGGTCCCGCACGCCGACGCGGCGTTCGCCGCAGGCCGTTCGGCGCTGGCCGTGCACGCGCTGACCAGGGATCCGTCGCTGCTGCTGGCCGCCACCGACGACCGGCTGCACCAGGACTACCGGGAGCCGGCTTGGCCGGAGACCGTCGCGTTGGTCCGGGCGCTTCGGGCCGAGGGGATCGCCGCCGCGGTGTCGGGAGCGGGGCCGACCGTGCTTGCTCTGCCGGTCAAGAACGTGGACGTTCGCGCCCTCGCTCCGAGCGGGTTCGCCGTCCTGGAGTTCCCGGTCGATCGAGAAGGGGTCCGAACGCGCGTCGCGGGTTAATGTCGGCCGCCGTTCGCGTCGGGGTCTCCTCCTGGACGCGCTGAGGAAAGCGCTGTTCAGCGGCCCCGAGCGCGGCGGTCCGGCGAGGAGTGGTAGAAAGGAAGTGTCGCCGACGGTCCGGCAGTGCGAGTCGCTGGTGGAAGTGTGGCGGACCCGATCTTCGAGTGAGGAGATCGCGACCGCTTTCCGGAGTTCTCGTTTCGCGGAAAGTCGACGGCTCGATCTGCAGGGCGCCACACGCCCAGGGGGTTGTTGCACCCGAACTACTGGGCGTCTACCCTCAAGGTCAATCAGTCACCGCGCCTAGGGCCGGTGCCGTGTCCGGAACATCGTTTTCCGGGGCGCATCTCCCGCTGTGAATTGGCTCCGCCCCGCCAAGGGCGAAGATCAACTTAGGCGGGTCTGGCGAACGCGGTGACCGAGGCAGGAGTTGTCAACTCAAAGTGAGTTCGCTTCGGGACGATCGGCGCCAATCCGTTGCCGATATCGGGGCGGGGGCCTTAAGTTCCACGGTGTGGCCTCCCAAGGTGACCATGACGCCGACCCGGATCCTGAAGTTTCCCGGTTCACCATCGGGGCAATCCGAGAGTCGGGGATTCCTGGAATGAGGCGGCAGGACGTGCATCGGCACGTGTGGATCGGAGTGGATGCGTCGCACATGGACCACGCGAGCCGGGTGCCTCCCACTGCCCGGTGCTGCTGGTTCCCCGAGCCAACGTCGAAGTCGGTAATGCTGCGTCCAAGGGGCGAATCCGACCGGCGAAAGGGCTGGTAGCACATACCGGCCGTCCGCACTCAAACGAGCGGGCGGGCAATCCGCTGGGTCGCGTAGGAGGCGCGGTCCGGTCAGGAAGGACATTCGTGAGCAACACCGAACTGTTGAGCAGCGAGGCCGCCGAAGGCACCTCATCTGCTGGCCAGCAGGACGCCGAGGCCAACGGCGCGCCGCGGCGACGCGGCGGACTTTCCGGCATGGTTCTTGCCGAGCTGCGCCAACTCGCGGGGGAACTGGGGATCGAGACCGGGGGCCTCCGCAAGGGCGACCTGATCGCCGCGATCAAGGAGAAGCAGGGAAGCGGCACCACGGCGCCGCGCGCCCGCTCGACCGCGAAGAAGGCGCAGGTGCGCAGCGAAGAATCCCCCGCCAAGGCCAAGCAGCCGACCCTCGAGAGCACCAGCAACGAGGGCGGGGACGCCTCGCGCGACACCACGGCCGAGTCGAACAACAACGGCTCCGCCCCCACGCGTACCCGCACCCGGCGGCAGTCCGGCGAGAGCGGCGGCGACGATGACAACCGCCGCGGCAACAACAACCGCCGGCGCCGCTCCAACGGGCGCAACAACGCGGGATCCGAGTCGGGCGGTTCCGACGACCAGCGCGGTGGCGGCAACGCCGAGCGCAAGTCCGACAACAACCGGCAGGACCGCGACAACCGGCAGGACCGGGACAACAACCGGCAGGACCGGCAGGACCGGGACAACCGGCAGGACGATGACGACGAGGGCGGTCGCCGGGGTCGGGGACGTCGCTTCCGCGACCGTCGCCGCAACCGCGGTCGCGGCGAAGGCGGAGAGCCGGAGGTCCGCGAGGACGACGTGCTGCTGCCCGTCGCCGGCATCCTCGACGTGCTGGAGAACTACGCCTTCGTGCGCACCTCCGGTTACCTCGCCGGCCCGAACGACGTCTACGTCTCGCTGTCCCTGGTGCGCAAGTACGGGCTGCGCCGGGGCGACGCGATCAAGGGCGTCATCAAGCAGCCTCGTGAGGGCGATCAGCAGCGGCAGAAGTTCAACCCGCTGGTGCGGGTGGACTCCATCAACGGCCTGGAGCCGGAGGCGTCCAAGAGCCGCTCCGAGTTCCACAAGCTGACGCCGCTGTACCCGAACGAGCGCCTGCGCCTGGAGACCGAGCCGCAGAACCTGACCGGCCGGATCATCGACCTGGTGATGCCCGTCGGCAAGGGGCAGCGCGCCCTGATCGTCTCGCCGCCCAAGGCCGGTAAGACGATGGTGCTGCAGGCGATCGCCAACGCGATCACCACGAACAACCCCGAGTGCCACCTGATGGTCGTCCTGGCGGACGAGCGTCCGGAAGAGGTCACCGACATGCAGCGCTCGGTCAAGGGTGAGGTCATCGCCTCCACCTTCGACCGCCCGCCGTCGGACCACACCACGGTCGCCGAGCTGTCCATCGAGCGCGCCAAGCGCCTGGTGGAGATGGGCCACGACGTCGTCGTGCTGCTGGACTCGATCACCCGCCTGGGCCGCGCCTACAACCTGGCGGCCCCGGCATCCGGGCGAATCCTGTCCGGTGGTGTCGACTCCACCGCCCTGTATCCGCCGAAGCGGTTCCTGGGCGCGGCGCGGAACATCGAGAACGGCGGCTCGCTGACCATCTTCGCCACGGCGCTGGTGGAGACCGGTTCGACCATGGACACGGTCATCTTCGAGGAGTTCAAGGGCACCGGTAACGCGGAGCTCAAGCTGGACCGCAAGCTCGCCGACAAGCGGCTGTTCCCCGCGGTCGACGTGGACTCCTCCAGCACCCGCAAGGACGAGATCCTGCTCTCGCCCGACGAGCTGGCCGTGACCCACAAGCTGCGCCGGGTGCTCGCCGCGCTCGACGCGCAGCAGGCTCTGGAACTCCTGCAGGACCGGTTGCGCAAGTCGCGCACCAACATCGAGTTCCTGATGCAGGTCGCCAAGAACACCCCGGGCAAGGACGACGACTGATCGTCGTTCCCGGCGAAGCAGGGCCCGCACCCGAGAGGTGCGGGCCCTGCTTTTTGTCTGCGGGTGACAGGAAGGTTCCCATGCACTGCTCAGCCGGGCCGTGGCAGGAAGGTTCCCATGCTCGCGGACGCGGAGCCGATCACGGCGTGAGGCAGTCGGCTTCGTCTTGTTCGGCGTTGTTGCGCATCAGCAGCGCTGCGAGGAGGACGGCTGCGACCGGGCCGATGATCAGGGCGGCGCTCGTCGGCAGCGTGAGGGCGTCGAGGGCGATGGCGCAGACGACCATCGCCAGCGGGTAGGCGAACCGCAGGCTCCGGCGCTGCCAGCGGAAGCGCCACTGCACCTGATCGGCGCTGAACAGCGCGAGGCCGGCAGCGAAGCCGAACAGCAGCGGCGCCGACAGCGACAGCTCGCTCTGCAGCGTCAGGTCGCGCTGCGACAGCACGAGGTCGATCAGCGCTGCGACTCCGGTGGCGCTGCCCAAGAAGAGCAGGGGGAGGGAGACCCACGACTTGACCGTGAGTTTTCCCAGCACAGCGCAGAACAGCACGGGCAAATGATGAACGGTGTTCACGGGGTCGCGCATCTGGTGCGGCGGTGGCCTCGGCAGGCGGTTGCTCTCCTGCGCCGGGCGGTCGCGCTGGTGCGACGAACGGCTCCGGGAATACTGCCCCGAATACCTGCGTTGCAGGTCGCGTGCCGTGGTCTGGCACAATTGAAGGCTGGTTCCGGTCCCGGTTCACCACGCGCGATGGGCGCGTGGACCCGGCGGCCAAGTTGAGAGGAAAAGCCGTTGAAGAGTGGCATTCACCCCGAGTACGTGGAGACGCAGGTCAACTGCGGTTGCGGCAACAGCTTCACAACCCACAGCACCCGCAAGAGCGGCCAGATCACCGTTGAGGTCTGCTCGAACTGCCACCCGTTCTACACGGGCAAGCAGAAGATCCTGGACACCGGTGGCCGAGTGGCTCGCTTCGAGGCCCGTTACGGCAAGCGCAAGAAGTAGCTGCGCCCACGGCGCCCGCTCTCCGCGTTGACGCGTGAGGGCGGGCGCCGTCTTTGCGTGAGGGTCGTCTCGACCTGGGACGGCATCGTCGGAGTGCAAGCCGTGTGAGGAAAAGGGTCCCCCGTGGAGACATCGAAGCTCGAAGGTCTGCTGGCCGAGTACGTCGATCTGGAGCAGCGGCTGGCCGACCCGAGCGTGCACGTCGATCAGGCCAACGCCCGCAAGCTCGGCCGCCGCTACGCCGAGCTCACGCCGATCGTGCGCACCTCGCGCGAGCTGGAGGAGACCCGTTCCGACCTGGAGACCGCCCGCGAGCTCGGGGCGGAGGACGCGAGCTTCGCCGAAGAGGCTGAGCGGCTCTCCGAGCGCCTCCCCGAGCTGGAGGAGAAGCTCACCGAGCTGCTGCTGCCGCGCGACCCGCACGACGGGTCCGACGTGGTGCTGGAGGTCAAGTCCGGAGAGGGCGGCGAGGAATCCGCGCTGTTCGCGGGTGACCTGCTGCGCATGTACCTGCGCTTCGCCGAGCGCCAGGGCTGGCGGGCCGAGGTGCTGGACTCCACGGATTCCGATCTCGGTGGTTTCAAGGACGCCACGGTCGCCCTCAAGGCCAAGGCCGGCGACAACAGCCCGGACGGCGTGTGGTCGAAGATGAAGTTCGAAGGTGGCGTGCATCGCGTGCAGCGGGTGCCGATCACCGAGTCCCAGGGCCGCGTGCACACCTCCGCGGCCGGTGTTCTCGTCTATCCCGAGCCCGAAGAGGTCGAGGTCGAGGTGGACGAGAAGGACCTGCGCATCGATGTGTACCGGTCCTCCGGGCCCGGTGGGCAGAGCGTCAACACCACCGACTCCGCGGTGCGCATCACCCACTTGCCGACCGGCATCGTCGTGTCCTGCCAGAACGAGAAGTCGCAGTTGCAGAACAAGCTGCGGGCGATCCAGGTGCTCAGGGCGCGGCTGCAGGCCGCTGCGGAGGAGGAGGCGGAGCGGGAGGCGTCGGAGACCCGTCGCAGCCAGGTCCGCACGGTCGACCGCTCGGAGCGCATCCGCACCTACAACTTCCCGGAGAACCGGATCTCGGACCACCGCGTCAACTACAAGGCGTACAACCTGGATCACGTTCTCGACGGTGATCTGGCCGGGGTGCTCGACGCGCTGCTCGCTGCCGATCGCGCCGAGCGCCTCGCGCTCTAAGCTGAGCGACGTGACCCGACAGCCACTGCGCTTGGCCATCCTGGATGCCGAGCGCACTCTTGCGGCGGCGGGCGTGGGAAGTCCGCGCACCGACGCCGAGCTGCTTGCCGCGCATCTCCTCGGCGTCGAGCGCACCAAGCTCATGATGGTGCCCCTCGTCGACCCACCGGTCGTGCAGGCGCTGCAGGACCTCGTGGGCCAGCGCGCCGCGCGGGTGCCGCTGCAGCACTTGACCGGTCGCGCCTTCCTGGGCGGGGTGGATCTCGAGGTGGGGCCCGGTGTGTTCGTGCCCCGTCCCGAGACCGAGCTGCTGGTCGAGTGGGGTGCGGACATCGTGGACGGTGTCGAGCGACCCACGATCGTCGACCTGTGCTCGGGTTCGGGCGCGCTCGCCCTGGCCCTCGCGCACGTCCGCCCGGACGCCTGCGTGTACGCCGTCGAGAAGGACCCGATCGCTCTGTCCTGGGCTCGGCGCAACGCCGGCTCGCGGTCGGAGGCCGGGGACACCCCGATCGGTCTCTACTCCGGTGACGTGACCGACCCGATGCTGTTCATGGAGCTGGAGGGCCTGGTCGACCTGGTCGTCTGCAATCCGCCTTACGTGCCCGACGGCACGCCGGTCCCGCCCGAGGTCCGCAACCACGACCCCCACGAAGCGGTCTTCGGCGGCCGCGACGGACTCGACGTCGTGCGCCACGTGGTGGCCTGCGCGGCCCGTCTCCTCAAGCCCGGCGGTGGCGTCGCGATCGAGCACGACGACACCCACGGCGGGTCGGTTCCGGCGCTCCTGCGCGCCCGCAGGGTGCTGACCGAGGTCCAGGAGCACCCGGACCTCGCCGGGCGCCCGCGTTTCGCCACCGCGCGGCGCACGCACCCGGAGTGACAGGTTGGTTCCCATCCTCGCGACGAGAACGGGCCCTGCCCGCCGGTGACGTGATGTCCGGCTGGGGGCAGGGCCCGGTGGTGCGCGAAAGGTTCCCTTGCTCAGGTCGAGGGCTTGTCGCTGGTGGTCTCGGGGGAGTCCTTCGCCGGCTTCTCGTCGGAGTCGGAGGGGCTTTCCGCGGTCGTGTCCGGGGTGTCCTCGGACTTGGTCGCGGGCTTCTCGTCTTCCGCGGTGTCGGTGGTGGTCTCCGTCTTCGAGCCGACCTTGAGGAAGCGGGTCGGTTCGTCGGTGGAGGCCTTCTTCGCGTCAGCGGGCTTCGACTCGGGGTTGTCCTCGGCGGTGTCGGCGTCGTCTGAGCTCGCCACCGCGGAACCTTCGGGATCGGCTGTGTCCTCGGACTCCTCGGACTCCTCGGACTCCTCGGACTCCTCGGACTCCTCGGACTTCGGGGACTTCTCGCTCTCCGTCGACTCGGAGTCCCCTGCTGCCTCGGAGCCTTCCTCAGGGGCAGCGGTCGCCTCAGCCTCGGAGCCCTCCTCAGGCTCGGCGGTCGCCGCCGACTTGGCGGCCTCGGCTTCTGCCGTCTCGGCCCTCGTCTCCGACTCGGTGCTCTCCGCCGGCTCCTCCGGTTCCGCGGATTCCGCGCTCTGCCCGCCGGTCTCGGTTGCGGCGCTGCTGGTGCCTACCTTGAGCATCTTGGTCGGGCCGTCCACGCTTCCACCCTCGGTGGCGGGCTGGTCCGCGTCCTCGGCAGCCGCGACCGGCTTCGGGGACTCGGCCGCTGCGCGGGTGTTGAGCCGCTGGGTGGGCGCTTCGGCGGTCTTGTCGCGCTGGGGCGTGCTGTGGGTTGCCGTCGCGGGCGCGGGCGCGTTGACGGCGTTGACGAACTCCCGGAGCAGGGCGTTGAACTCGGTGGGGCGCTCGCGGTTGGGCCAGTGCCCTGCCTGCGGCATGATCCGCAGCTGCGCACCGGGGATGGCGTTGGCCACCGCCTGGGCGGAGGAGACCGGGACGAGGGCGTCCTTCTCGCCGTGGATCACGGTGACGGGGCAGCTGATCCGCTCGAGCTGGGGCAGGTGGTTGATGCTCATCGACCGGTGGTTGATGGCGTCGGCGTGCCAATCGGCGAAGACGGATCGCCGGACACCCGCTTCGGCGCGCACTTCGTCGACGATGGACTCGAGGTCCCGGACCGAGGAAGCGTCGGCGAAGAACACCTTGTTCAGCGCGAAGCGCACCAGGCCGCGGTTGCTGCGAAGCAGTTTCGCCGCTGTCCGGCCACTGAGGTCGGTGCGCATCAGCAGGTAGGTGAGCAGGTGGTGCGGCATGCGGTGCTGCATCCCCGTGCTGTCGGCCAGCGCGAGGGCGCGCACCCGCTGCGGGTGACGCAGCGTGAAGCCGGTGGCGATGCTGCCGCCCATGGACAGGCCGACCAGGGTCGCCTGCGGGATCCGCCAGGCGTCGAGCAGCCAGCGCAGGACCTCTTCGAAGGTGCGCTGGTTGCCGCGCCCGCGCCACTGGGTGCTGCCTCCTTGGCCGGGCAGGTCGGGCGCGTACACGCGGTGGTCGGCGGCCAGGACACCGATGGTGTTGCGCCAGCTCAGCAGGGCGTTGTCCGGCCCGCCGCCGTGCAGCAGGACGATCGGCGGCCCGTCCGAGCCCGCCGTGTAGTAGCGGACCTTGCCGGCGGGGAATTCGATCTCGTCGACCTCGACACCCTGCGGTGGGGCGGTCATCTGCGTTCTCCTCGTTTCTCTGATCCATCGGTGCCCGTGTCCGGCAGACGCGTGGGAGGCCGGGTTCGTTTCGCGTTCGTGTCCGCGGCCACACCCGAATTGATCTCAGGCCGATGCCCCGGTGTTACTTGCCAGGATGCTCCTAGAACGTGATCTGCTGCACCACTCGAATGGGTCTCAGCGCGGCGTGTCAGGATGCGTGGAGTGAGCACTGTTTTTGACTGCAGCAGTCCGGACAAGCGCAAGGCGGGCCTCGCCGCCGCGGCGAACACGGTTCGCGCCGGCGGTCTCGTGGTGATGCCGACCGACACGGTCTACGGCATCGGCGCGGACGCCTTCGACGCGGAGGCGGTGCGTTCCCTCCTGGCGGCGAAGGGGCGCGGGCCCGACATGCCCGTTCCGGTCCTGGTCGGCTCGTGGTCCACTGTGGATGGGCTGGTCATGTCGGTCCCGGAGCAGGCGCGCGCACTCATCGAGGCCTTCTGGCCGGGTGGCCTGTCGGTGGTGCTGCCGCAGGCGCCGTCGTTGAACTGGAACCTGGGCGAGACCCGGGGAACCGTGAACCTGCGGATGCCGCTGCACCCGGTCGCGCTGGACCTGCTGCGCGAGGTCGGTCCGATGGCCGTTTCCAGCGCCAACCACACCGGCCAGCCGCCCGCGGCCAGCGCCGGTGAGGCCGAGGCGCAGCTGGGCGACCGCGTGCAGGTGTACCTCGACGGCGGGCCTTCGGGGGAGCCGGTGGCCTCGACGATCGTCGATCTCACCCAGGGCACTCCCCGGGTGCTCCGCGAGGGCGCTGTGAGCAGGGCGGAGCTGTCGGACGTGCTGGGTGTGGAGATCGAACCGGACCGGTGAGAGGTCCCGCCGCCGGGATCGATAGCGTTAGAGCGGACACTGTGCGGGCCAGCCGTCCCTGTCGGGGCGGGCGGCGGTCTCGCCGCTCGAGGCGCTGCGCGCCGCGGCGACGCCGGTGAAGGGCCGTGATTCTCAAGCGACGAGGAGCGCCGGGTTTGATTACTCCGTCCTGGGGGCCGAACTTCGACCTCGCGCCGCTGCGCGGGTGAGCCACCGGTATGGACTACGCACCCTTCGCCCCGGTCGGACTCCCTGCCCGTGAGTACCTGCTGGTCCTGCTCACGGCGGCGGTCACGACCTTCCTGCTGACCGGGCTGGTCCGGTTGCTGGCCATTCGGGTCGGCGCCGTGGCCTACCCGCGGGTTCGCGACGTGCACGTCAAGCCGATGCCGCGGATGGGCGGCGTGGCGATGTACGGCGGTGTGCTGGCCGCGACGTTCCTGGCCACCAACCTGCCAGCGTTGTCGCGGGGCTTCGCCTACTCCAAGGATTCGCTGGCGGTGCTCATCGCCGGTGGGCTGATCGTGCTGGTGGGGGCTCTCGACGACCGCTTCGAGCTGGACTCGCTGACGAAGCTGGCCGGTCAGGTCACCGCGGCGGGGATCCTGGTGCTCTCCGGTGTGCAGTGGTTCGTCTTCTGGGTGCCGTGGGGCGGCACCGACGGGCACGTGGGGCAGCTGCTGGTGCTGGGCAGCAACCAGGGGCAGCTGCTGACGGTGCTGCTGGTCGTGGCCATGATCAACGCGATGAACTTCGTGGACGGCCTGGACGGGCTGGCCTCGGGAATCGGGCTGATCTCGGCCGCGGCGACCTTCGTGTTCTGCCTGAGCGTGCTCGACCGCCAGAACGGCGACGTCAACGCCTACCCGCCGGCGATGATCGCGGCGGCGATCGCCGGGGCTTGCCTGGGATTCCTGCCGCACAACTTCCAGCCCGCGAAGATCTTCATGGGCGATTCCGGGTCGATGCTGATCGGCCTGATGCTGGCGACGGCGAGCACCTCGGCCTCGGGCCGGATCATCTACACGGGTTCGGGGCCCGGTGACACGATCGCCTTGCTGTCCCCGCTGCTGGTCGTGGCGGCCGTCCTGTTCGTGCCGCTGCTGGACCTGATCATGGCGGTGGTGCGGCGGACGAAGGCGGGCAAGAGCCCGTTCCACGCCGACAAGATGCACTTGCACCACCGGTTGCTCGAAATCGGCCATTCGCAGCGTCGAGCGGTGCTGCTGATGTACCTGTGGGCGGCGGTGATCGCCTTCGGCGCGGTGTCGTTGACACTGTTCAACACGTGGGTGGTCGGCTGGGTCGTGGCCTTGACCGTGCTGCTGGCCGCTATCATTTCGGTGATTCCGCGCATGCGAACCCGAGCCGATCGAGAGTCCTGATGAGCGAAGCGTCCGAGCACGCCAGCACCGGTGAGCAGTCCGAGCCGGTGAACCCGCACGGCGAGGTCGTGCGCAGGTTGGCCACGGAGATGCTGCGCACGGCCGTGTGGCCGGGTCTGGCGACCGTGGTGATCGGGGCCATCGTGGCCACCGTCCTGGTCGGTGTCACCGGTCTCGTCGGTGCGGTGATCGGTGGGGTCGTGGCTTTCGGATCCTCATTGCTGACCATTTGGTTGATGCGCTTCTCCGGCGGCATGAACCCGCAATTTGTGATGGTTATCGCACTTGGTGGATATGTGGGCAAGATGTTCGTGCTGCTGGTGGTGATGACGTTGCTGGGAGGCATCGACGCCATTCACCGGGAGTCGCTCGCGTTCACGATGCTGGCCACGGTCATGGTCTGGGCGGGTGCGGAGGTCGTGGCGTTCAAGCGCGCCAAGATTCCGACCATCATTCCGAGCAACTGAACCGTTCTCACGGCGTAATCCAGTCCTGCGGATGGGTGCATTCGCAGGAGTAGCCACCCAGCATGTCGGACGGCTACTTACCCGCTGGTAGGGTTCGTCCCGAATGCCTTCCCTGCGCAGCGGGTTGAAGGGCACCACAAGGTCGGCCTTCAGGCACCACTAGGTGGGGAGGGCCCCTCCGCGTGCCGGATCGCGTATCAGGTACGTTAAGTGCAAAACGTGACGATTCCCCCGGAAGAGTGAAGTTCGGCCGGGAGAACCGGAAGGAGCCCAGTTGGGCGCGCTGATGCTGGCCGAAGGCGGAACATTCCAGCCGCCGGGCGCCGATAGCTTTTTCCTCCCGCCGATCGCCGGCGGAGTCACCAAGCCGATGGTTCTCGTCGTGGCTTCGGCGATCATCGTGGGCGCCTACTTCCTGATCGCCACCCGAAACCTGAAGCTGGTTCCGGGCAAGGGTCAGTTCGTGGCCGAGTTCGCCTACGAGTTCAGCCGGAACAAGATCGCCCGGGAGCAGATCGGCGCCAAGGACTTCCGTCCTTTCGTGCCGCTGATCTTCGCGCTGTTCACGTTCGTGCTGGTGAACAACCTCTTCGGGATCATCCCGATCATCCAGTTCCCCACGATGTCCAAGATCGGGTTCCCGATCGCGCTGGCCGCCGTGGTCTACCTGGTGTTCCACGGCGTCGGCTTCGCCCGCCACGGCTTCCTGGGCTACTTCAAGCACATCATGTTCCCGCCCGGGGTTCCGAAGCCGATCTACGTCCTGCTGGCACCGATCGAGTTCCTGCAGAAGTTCGTAGCGCAGCCGGCCGCTCTCGCGGTCCGAGTGTTCGCCGCGATGTTCGCAGGACACCTCATCCTGCTGGTGTTCACGCTCGGCGGTGAGTACCTGCTCCTCGAGGCGAGCGTGGCGTTCAAGCCCATCTCCGTGGTGGCTTTCGCCTTCGCTATTGCCCTGACCTTTGTCGAAGCCCTGATCCAGGTGCTTCAGGCCTACATCTTCGCCCTGCTCACCGCGAACTTCATCGGTGCTGCGCTGGCCGAAGGCCACTGAGGGCCTGACACAAATTAAGAACCGGGCGACGACAAAGACTTTCCGATCCGAAAAAGGACCTGTCGATCCGCCCATGTAAAGCGGACCGAGTGAAAGGTAGTGAAAGTGAGCAACATCGTTCTCGCGCAGGCCGCTGAGGCTGCGGGCAGCATCAACCCCGGTCTCGCCGCGATCGGCTACGGCCTCGGCGCCGTCGGCCCGGGCATCGGCGTGGGTCTGATCTGGGCCGCCGTCATCAACGGCACCGCCCGTCAGCCGGAGGCCCAGGGTCAGCTGCAGGGCATCGCCTGGATCTCCTTCGTTCTGGTCGAGGTGCTGGCGCTGATCGGTCTGGTCGTCTACTTCATCGCGTCGGCTGCCTGATCATCTGACGGCTCAACGCGTTGGGAGACGTTGTGGTGAAGACCCAGATGCTGCTCGCCGCTGAGGGCGAGCACAACCCGATCGTCCCGGAGCCCGCGGAGATCGTGGTCGGTCTCGTCGCGTTCGGGCTGCTGCTGTTCGTGCTCTGGAAGTTCGCTGTCCCGCGCTTCGAGAAGATCTACGCGGAGCGCAGCGAGCGGATCGAGGGCGGGATCGCGAAGGCGGAGGCCGCGCAGGCCGAGGCACAGCGGACCCTGGAGCAGTACAAGTCGCAGCTGGCCGAGGCTCGTGCCGAGGCTGCGCGCATTCGCGACGACGCCCGTGCCGAGGGACAGCAAATCCTCGAGGAGATGCGCACCCAGGCTCAGACCGAGTCCGAGCGCATCGTCAGCCAGGGCCAGTCCCAGTTGGCGCACCAGCGGGCCCAGATCGTCGCAGAACTGCGCGCTGATCTGGGACGTCAGGCCGTCGACTTGGCCAGCCGAGTGGTCGGCGAGTCCCTCGAGGACGAATCGCGTCGTCGCGGCACCGTTGACCGGTTCCTCGACGAGCTGGACGCGACCTCGGCCCCGGCCGAGTCGGCCAAGCCCTGAACCTAGTGAAAGGCGCTGAGAGTTGAGCACCCTCGTGAACGCCGCGAGCCGCGAAGCAATGGCAGCGAGTCAGCTGCAGTTGCTGCAGGCCACTGACGGGGCTCAGGCTGCGGAGATCACCGGGCTCGCCGATGAGCTGTTCGGCGTGGCCGCTCTGCTGGGCCGCGAGTCCACGCTCCGGCGGGCGCTCGCCGACGCCTCCACCGACGCGCAGTCCAGGGAGAACCTGGCCCGCGGGTTGCTGGAGCCCAAGGTCGGCGCCCGGGCGCTGCCGGTGATCGTCGAAGCCGTCCGCGCACGCTGGTCGACCCCGGGTGACCTGGTGGGCGGGCTCGAGCAGCTCGCCCGCACCGCGCTGCTGGTGCAGGCCGAACGGGCAGGTCGCCTCGACGCCGTCGAGGACGAGCTGTTCCGGCTGGGCCGCATCATCGGCTCGGAGGTCGACCTGGAGCGCTTGCTGTCGGATCCCTCCGGGGAACCCGCCGGCAAGACCGCTGTGCTGGATCGGCTCATCGAGGGCAAGGTCGAACCGGTGACCCTCGAACTGGTCCGGCAGCTCGTGGCCCGGCCGCGTGGCCGGCGGGTCAGCGAGGGGCTGGAAGAGCTGGCCGAGCTGTCGGCGAAGCGCCGGGAACGCTCGGTGGCGCACATCCGATCCGCTTTCCCGCTCAGCGAGGAACAGCAGGAGCGGTTGTCGCGCACCCTGCAGCGGATCTACGCCCGTCCGATCGCTCTGCACCTGGAAGTCGATCCCGGTGTCGAGGGCGGGCTGCTGATCAAGGTCGGTGACGAGGTCATCGACGGCAGCGTGACGGGACGCCTGCAGACGCTGCGGCGCGACCTGGCCGACTGATGCCGACGCCGCGCCCCGGTCGCAACACCGGGCCGGGCGCGCGGCGCGCAACACCAACTCCCTTCCAAGAACTAACCGAGGGCAGGAACGAGACATGGCGGAGCTGACGATCTCGTCGGACGAGATCCGCAGTGCGATCGAGAATTACGTCTCCAGCTACTCCCCGGAGGTCAGCCGCGAGGAGGTCGGGGTCGTCACCGATACTGGTGACGGCATCGCCCATGTCGAGGGCCTGCCTTCGGTGATGACCGAGGAACTGCTGGAGTTCCCCGGCGGCATCTACGGTGTCGCGATGAACCTTGAGGCTCAGGAGATCGGTGCGGTCATCCTGGGTGACTCCGAGAAGATCGAAGAAGGCCAGGAGGTCAAGCGGACCGGCAAGGTCATGTCGACCCCGGTCGGCGACGCCTTCCTCGGTCGCGTGGTGAACCCGCTGGGTGAGGCCATCGACGGTCTCGGCGAGATCGCTGCCGAGCAGCAGCGCCCGCTCGAGCTGCAGGCCGCCACGGTCGTGCAGCGGCAGGGCGTCGGCGAGCCGATGCAGACCGGCATCAAGGCCATCGACTCGATGACCCCGGTCGGCCGCGGCCAGCGCCAGCTGATCATCGGTGACCGCAAGACCGGCAAGACCACGGTCGCGGTCGACACGATCATCAACCAGAAGCAGAACTGGGAGTCGGGCGACCCGACCAAGCAGGTCCGCTGCATCTACGTCGCGATCGGCCAGAAGGGCTCCACGATCGCCGGTGTGAAGCGGTCGCTCGAGGAAGCCGGCGCGATGGACTACACCACCATCGTCGCGGCTCCGGCCTCCGACTCCCCGGGTCTGAAGTGGCTGGCCCCCTACACCGGTTCGGCCATCGGTCAGCACTGGATGTACCAGGGCAAGCACGTCCTGATCATCTTCGACGACCTCACCAAGCAGGCCGAGGCCTACCGCGCGCTGTCGCTGCTGCTGCGTCGTCCGCCGGGCCGCGAGGCCTACCCGGGTGACGTCTTCTACCTGCACTCGCGTCTGCTGGAGCGCTGCGCGAAGCTGTCGGACGAGCTGGGCGCCGGCTCGATGACGGGTCTGCCGATCATCGAGACCAAGGCCAACGACGTGTCGGCCTACATTCCGACCAACGTCATCTCGATCACCGACGGGCAGTGCTTCCTGCAGTCGGACATGTTCAACGCCGGTCAGCGCCCGGCCATCGACGTCGGCATCTCGGTGTCGCGTGTCGGTGGTTCCGCGCAGATCAAGGCGATGAAGGGCGTCACCGGTTCGCTGCGTCTGGACCTGGCGCAGTACCGCGAGCTGGAGGCCTTCTCGGCCTTCGCCTCCGACCTGGACGCCGCTTCCAAGGCCCAGCTGGACCGCGGTGCCCGCCTGATGGAGATCCTCAAGCAGGGTCAGGGCGAGCCGCTCCCGGTCGAGGACGAGGTCGTGTCCCTGTTCATCGCCACCAAGGGTCACCTCGACTCGGTGGCGATCCCGGACGTGCGCCGCTTCGAGAGCGAGTTCATCTCGCACATGCGCCGCTCGCACGAGACCACGCTCAAGGACATCGTCGAGACCGGCAAGCTGTCGGCCGATGGCGAGAAGGCCATCGTCGACGCGGTCGAGGAGTTCAAGAAGAGCTTCACCGGTTCGGCCGGCTCCTCCGCGCCGAGCGGTCCCGACGCCGAGGCTCTGGCCGCCGATGAGGTCGGGCAGGAGACCGTGAAGGTCGCCAAGCCCGCGCCGAAGGAGTGACCGGATAAGCCATGGCCAACCTTCGGGAACTCCGGGATCGCATCCGGTCGGTGAAGTCGACCCGGAAGATCACCAAGGCGCAGGAGCTCATCGCTACCTCGCGCATCACCAAGGCGCAGGCCAGGGTCGAGGCCTCGCGGCCGTACGCCGACGAGATCACCAACGTCCTGTCCGCGCTGGCTGACGTGAGCACGTTGGACCACCCGCTGCTGACCGAGCGCACCAACCCCAAGCGGGCCGGTGTGCTGGTCGTGACCAGTGACCGGGGTTTCTGCGGCGGCTACAACGCCAACGTCATCAAGGCCGCCGAGGAGCTGCAGTCCCTGCTCCGCGAGCAGGGCAAGCAGCCGGTGCTCTACGTCGTCGGCCGCAAGGGCGAGTCGTACTACCGGTTCCGCCAGCGCGAGATCGAAGCGAGCTGGTCCGGGTTCAGCGACCGCCCCGAGTACGCCAACGCCTCCGAGGTCGGCGAGACCCTGGTCAAGGCGTTCCTGGCGGGTGCTGATGACTACCTCGACGACGGTGGTCCGGACGGTAAGCTGGGAGTGGACGAGCTCCACCTGGTCAGCACCGACTTCGTGTCGATGCTGACGCAGAAGCCGACCGTTCGGCGGATCGCTCCGTTGGAGGTCGAGTACACCGACGAGCGCAAGCTCAAGCCCGTCTACGAGTTCGAGCCGGACGCCGAGACGCTGTTCTCCGCCCTGCTGCCGAAGTACATCAAGACCCGCCTGTTCGCGGGTCTGCTGGACGCGGCGGCCTCGGAGCACGCGGCTCGCCGGACGGCGATGAAGTCGGCGACGGACAATGCGGACGAGTTGATCCGCAACCTCAGCCGCGAGGCCAACCAGGCCCGCCAGGCCCAGATCACCCAGGAAATCAGCGAGATCGTCGGCGGTGTCGAGGCGCTCTCGTCCGCAGGAAGTGAGTGACATGACTGCTGCTACTGCCACCAGCACTGGCACGGGCCGCGTCGTTCGGGTGCTCGGCCCCGTCGTGGACGTCGAGTTCCCGCGTGACCAGGTGCCGGACCTCAACAACGCCCTCACAGCCGAGATCACGGCTGAGGACATGGCCAAGACGCTGACCCTCGAGGTCGCCCAGCACCTGGGCGACAGCGTGGTGCGCACCGTCTCGATGCAGCCCACCCAGGGCCTCGTCCGCGGCGTCAACGTCGTGGACAGCGGTTCGGCCATTTCCGTCCCGGTCGGCGACAAGGTCAAGGGCCACGTGTGGAACGCGCTGGGTCACTGCCTCGACGAGCCGGGCTACGGCTCGGACGCCGAGCGCTGGGAGATCCACCGCAAGGCCCCGGCCTTCGACCAGCTCGAGGGCAAGACCGAGGTGCTCGAGACCGGCATCAAGGTGATCGACCTGCTCACCCCGTACGTGCAGGGTGGCAAGATCGGTCTGTTCGGTGGTGCCGGTGTCGGCAAGACCGTTCTGATCCAGGAGATGATCCGCCGAGTCGCCAAGAACTTCGGTGGTACCTCCGTGTTCGCCGGTGTCGGCGAGCGCACCCGTGAGGGCAACGACCTCTGGGTGGAGATGGACGAGTCCGGCGTTCTGGCCGACACCGCTCTGGTGTTCGGTCAGATGGACGAGCCGCCGGGCACCCGCATGCGCGTGGCGCTGTCCGCTCTGACGATGGCGGAGTACTTCCGCGACGTCCAGAACCAGGACGTGCTGCTGTTCATCGACAACATCTTCCGGTTCACCCAGGCCGGCCAGGAGGTGTCGACCCTGCTGGGCCGCATGCCTTCGGCCGTGGGTTACCAGCCGACGCTGGCCGATGAGATGGGTGAGCTGCAGGAGCGGATCACCTCCACGCGTGGTCGTTCGATCACCTCGATGCAGGCGATCTACGTGCCCGCGGACGACTACACCGACCCGGCGCCGGCGACGACCTTCGCGCACCTCGACGCCACCACGGAGCTGTCCCGTCCGATTTCGCAGATGGGCATCTACCCGGCGGTCGACCCGCTGACCTCGAGCTCCACCATTCTCGACCCGTCGGTCGTGGGTGACGAGCACTACCGCGTGGCCCAGGAGGTCAAGCGGATCCTGCAGAAGTACAAGGAGCTGCAGGACATCATCGCCATCCTCGGCATGGACGAGCTGTCCGAAGAGGACAAGGTGACGGTGCAGCGGGCACGTCGCATCCAGCGCTACCTGTCGCAGAACTTCTTCGTCGCGAAGCAGTTCACCGGCCAGGACGGCTCCTTCGTCTCGGTGAAGGAGACCATCGAGGCCTTCGACAAGCTCTGCAAGGGCGACTTCGACCACTACCCGGAGCAGGCCTTCCTGTCCATCGGTGGTCTCGACGACCTCGAGCAGGCGTACAAGAAGCTCACCGAGCAGTGAGCTGCCACCCCGCCCGCGAGCCGGGCGGGCAGTGGTGAAGACCGGCGAGCGGGGTCGGGGCCCGACGGGTCCCGACCCCCTTTGCCACTAGGCATTTCCGGCCCCGCCAGTCAAGATCGCCCCGGTGGGGTTGGCTAGACTGCGGGCACACACCCGACAAAGGAGACGCGCGTGGCCAACATGTCCGTCCAACTGGTCGCCGTCGAGCGCCTGCTGTGGTCCGGGGAGGCGACCACGGTCGTCGCGCAGACCGCCGAAGGAGTGATCGGCATCCTGCCGGGCCACGAGCCGCTGCTGGGACAGCTGGTCGATGGTGGCGTCGTGCGCATCACCACCACCGACAAGGAGACCGTGACCGCTGCGGTGCACGGTGGTTTCCTCTCGGTGTCCGGCGACGGCGTGAGCGTGCTCGCCGAGTCCGCGGAGCTGGCCCACGAGATCGATGTGGCGCAGGCCCGCAAGGACGTCACGAGCGAGGACGAGCTGGCCAGAACGCAGGCGTCCGCCCGATTGCGAGCAGCGGGCCAGACGGACTGATCGGGCCAGCATGGGGTCGCCGGTCGTGTTGCTCGTCGTAGCCTTCGTGCTGCTGGTGCTCGCCGCCGCCCTGGTGGTGGGCCTGCTGGCGTGGAGACGAGTGCGCGAACTGCGGGTCGGAGGCATCGACGTGGCGCTGCGCGCCACCGATGGCAAAGGACGCGGGTGGCAGCTGGGTGTGGCGCACTACCGCGGCGAGGAATTCGCCTGGTACCGCATCCTGAGCCTTCGCTCCGGCCCGAACTGGGTGATCAACCGGCGCACGGTGGACATCGCCCAACGACGTGAACCCTCGGTCGCCGAGGCGTACGCGATGCCGGGCGGCTCCACGGTCCTGGACCTCACCGGTCCGGACCTGGAGCTGGCGATGAACAGCGACGCGCTGACCGGCTTCCTGTCCTGGCTCGAATCGGCACCACCGGGACGTTCGGTGCCGTGGGCGTCTTAGAACGCCGACGAACAACAGCGGGGTCCGACCACGGGCCCCGCTTTTTCGTGCCCTGGGGCGCGAGCATGGGAACCTTCCTGTCATTCCCCGGGGCCGGGAGTGGCAGGAAGGTTCCCATGCGCACAACGGTCCCCAGCGCGACCTCGGCGGCGGGAGTGCGGAGACTGGTCGGCGTGAGCGAGCAATTCACCATCCGGCCGGAGCCCTTCGACAGCCCCGAGGCTCAGCAGGCGTTGGCTCAGTACGTCGCTGAGCTCGTGGAACGCTTTCCGGAGGGATTCGATCCGGGTAAGGGCGCTGCGCCAGCTGACGACGATTTCACGCCCCCGAAGGGCGCGTTCCTGCTGGTGCGGGTCGCCGGATCGGTGCTGGGGTGCGGTGGCGTCCGGACCACGGCTGAGGGCACCGCCGAGATCAAGCGGATGTGGATCTCGCCTGCGCTGCGCGGCAGGGGAGCCGGCCGCGCGCTGCTGGGCAGCCTGGAAGATGAGGCGCGACGCCTGGGGTGTGCGCGGGTGCGGCTGGACACCGCCGCCGAACTCGGCGAGGCGCAGGCCATGTACGCCAAGGCCGGGTACACCGAGATCCCCGCCTACAACGACAACCCCTACGCCGCGCACTGGTTCGAAAAAAGGCTTCGCTGACCAGGCCCGGAGCCGATTAGGCTGCGGGTGTGCGCTTCGAGATCGTCGCCTACGACCACCCCGATTCCGCGCGGTTGATCGAGGATTTGCAGCAGGAGTACGTCGTGCGCTACGGCGAGGCTGACCTGACTCCGGTCGATCCGGCGGAGTTCTGCGCGCCGAAGGGCCTGTTCATGCTCGGGTACCTGGGCGATGAGCCGGTCGCATCAGGTGGCTGGCGCGTGCACGACGCCGACGAGGAGGGGTTCGAGGACGGCGACGCCGAGCTCAAACGCATGTACATCGTCCCCGGGCAGCGCGGCAACGGTTGGTCCAGGCGGATGCTCGCCGAACTGGAGTCCGCCGCCGCGCTGGCCGGGCGCAAACGACTGGTGCTGGAGACCGGCACCAAGCAGCCCGAGGCGATCGCGCTCTACCTCTCCTCGGGCTACGAGGCGATCGCGAACTTCGGCGTCTACCGCTGCGATCCCGAGAGCCGCTGCTTCGGCAAGGAGCTCTAGGCGTTGCCGCCCGGTTTCCACAACACGTCACCGTCCGGGTTGGCGACCCTGGCCAGGATGAACAGCAGGTCGGAGAGCCGGTTGAGGTACTTCGCGGGCAGCGCAGAGGTGCGCTCCGGATCGGCTTCCTGCAATGCCCAGGCGGCACGTTCCGCCCGGCGTGCCACGCAGCGTGCCTGGTGCAGCAGGGCTGCCCCGGGCGTGCCGCCGGGCAGGATGAACGAGTCGAGCTTGCCGAGTCGCGAGTTGAACTCGTCGCACCAGCCCTCGAGGCGGTCGATGTAGTTCTGGGTGACCCGCAGCGGGGGGAACTCGGGGTTGTCCACCACGGGTGTCGACAGGTCCGCGCCCACGTCGAACAGGTCGTTCTGCACGGCGCGCAGCGCAGTCGCGACGTCGTCGGGAAGCTGCGCCGTCGCCAGGGCCACGCCCAGCACGGAGTTCGTCTCGTCCACGTCGGCGTAGGCGACGAGGCGCGGATCGGTCTTGTGCACCTTCGAGTTGTCCGACAAACGCGTGGTGCCCGCGTCCCCGGCCCGCGTGTAGATCTTCGTCAGGTGGACTGCCATGCCCACAGCCTAGGCGTGCCCGCGTGGCTGTGAAGTGACAGGAAGGTTCCCATGCACCACACCTGCCGCTGCGGCACCACCGGTGACAGGAAGGCTCCCCGGCCCGCCACCCGGTGGGAGGAAGGTTCCCTCACCCGCTCGTGACCCGCCCCGATGCGGACTGGACGAGGGCCGTAACCTCGATGCTCGTGAGTGAGCACTTCCGAGTACGCGGCGGAGCGCGCCTCGTCGGCGCGGTGGACGTGGTCGGTGCGAAGAACAGCGTCCTGAAGCTGATGGCCGCTGCGCTGCTTGCCGAAGGCACGACGACGATCGTGAACTGTCCCGAGATCCTGGACGTTCCGCTGATGGCCGACGTCCTGCGCAGCCTCGGCTGCGAGGTGACGATCGATGGCGGCACGGTGCGCATCACCACGCCCTCCAGCGTCAGTCACGAAGCGATTTCGCCTTCCATGGGCAAGCTGCGCGCCTCGGTGTGCGTGCTGGGTCCGCTCGTGGCGCGCTGCCGCCGCGCAGTGGTGACGCTGCCCGGTGGTGACGCGATCGGTTCGCGTCCCCTGGACATGCACCAGAACGGCCTGCGAAAGTTGGGGGCGGCCAGCCACATCGAGCACGGTGCGGTGGTGGCCGAGGCCGAGAACCTGCAGGGCGCGCAGATTTGGCTGGACTTCCCGAGCGTGGGCGCGACCGAGAACATCCTGATGGCCGCTGTGCTGGCCGAAGGCACCACGGTCATCGACAACGCCGCCCGCGAGCCGGAGATCGTCGATCTCTGCGTAATGCTCCAGCAGATGGGCGCCAAGATCGAGGGCGCGGGCACCTCAACGCTGACCGTGCACGGCGTCTCCTCGATGCGCGCGGTGGAGCACCGCGTCATCGGTGACCGGATCGTGGGTGCGACCTGGGCTTTCGCGGCCGCCGCGACCCGCGGTGACATCACGGTCAACGGGGTCGATCCGCAGCACACCAACCTGATGTTGGAGAAGTTGCGCAGCGCGGGCGCGGAGGTCACCACCGAGGAGGAGAGCTTCCGGGTGGTCATGCCGGAGCGCCCGAAGGCCGTCGACTACGTGACCTTGCCCTTCCCGGGGTTCCCGACCGACTTGCAGCCGATGGCCCTGGCGCTGTCCGCCGTCGCCGACGGCACCTCGATGATCACCGAGAACCTCTTCGAATCGCGGTTCCGGTTCATCGAGGAGCTGGTTCGGATGGGCGCGGACGCGCGCACCGACGGCCACCACGCGGTGGTGCGCGGGCTGGACCGGTTGTCGAGCGCTCCGGTGTGGGCCACGGACATCCGAGCGGGTGTGGGTCTGGTGCTGGCGGGCTTGTGCGCCGACGGTGACACCGAGGTGTGGGACGTCTTCCACATCGACCGCGGGTACCCGAACTTCGTAGAGAACCTCCGCAGCCTGGGCGCCGACATCGCGCGCGTCGCGGACTGATCTTTCGACTTCCTGTGGCCGGTGATCCCGCTCAAGGCGGGGATCACCGGCCACAGGTGTGTTCGGCGCGATCCCGATGATCAACTGCGGCGGTTCGGGTGGCTAAGGTCCTCTGCGCACGAGCGAGCATCCGGAAAGGGAACCGATGAGCACCACCACGCGGGTCGGCCGCATCATGACCTTCACCGCGAAACCCGGTAGGGGCGACGAACTCGCCAAGATCATGATGCAAGTGGCGGAGGGCCTGCGCGGATCGTGGGGCTGCGAGCTGTACCTGGTCAGCCGCGATGCGGAATCGTCCGACACGGTTCGGGTGATCGAAGCGTGGACGGATTTCGCCAGTGCCGACGCTGCGCTGGCCACGACGGTGGCCACGCACGCCGACATCGACCTCAACGACGTGCTGGGAATTCTCGCCGAGCCACCGGGGCAGGTCGACCTGGACGCGCTCGGCGGCGTGGGCCTGTGAATCAGGCGGTTCGCCTGCGCTCGTGCAGCAGGAGCAGGGTGTAGGCGGCGACCGACTGGGCATCGGTGATGTCGCCGGCGGCGATCATCTTCTCGAACTCGTCCCGGCTGAACCAGGCAGTGCGCATGTCCTGCTCCTCGTGCTCGCGTTCGTGCGCCCCTTCGGTGAGCCCGGTGGCCAGGAAAACCCGGCCGCGCTGACTGGACATGCCCGGAGCGACGTCGAGGAGCCCCAGGTCGAGCATGGTCGCCGCGCGCAGCCCGGTCTCCTCGCGCAACTCGCGCGCTGCGAGCTCGCCGGCTTCGACGTCCGCCCGGTCAGGTGCGGTGCCTTGCGGGAACTCCCAGCGGCGCATGCCCAGGGGGTAGCGGAACTGCTCGACGAGGTGCAGGCACCCGCCGTCGAACGGGATGACCAACGCGTAGTTCGGTTTGTCGATGACCCCGTACACGCCGGGGGAACCGTCGTCCCGCCGGACACCGTCCTCCCGCACGGACATCCACGGATTCGCGTACACCTCGCGGCTGCTGGTCTGCTCCATGCGACTCATCCTGCCGCTCACCGGCGCCGGAGGTGCGCATGGGAACCTTCCTGTCATCCTGGGCACGAGAATCTCCAGGTGGGCGGCTTGTCGGGAGAGAGGTTCCCTTACTCGGTCGCGTGGTTGAGCTGCGACTTCCGGCGGCCGTAGGCGAAGTAGACGGCCAGTCCGATCACGGTCCAGATCGCGAAGGTCAGCCAGGTGACGGCGTCGAGTCCGGTGATCAGGTAGGCGCACAGCGCGAGGCCGAGCAGCGGGATGAACGGCATCAGCGGGGTGCGGAAGCTCCGCGGGAGTTCGGGGCGTGTCCGGCGCAGCACCACAACACCGATGTTGACCAGGCCGAAGGCGACGAGCGTGCCGATGCTGGTGGCTTCGGCGAGCTGGTTGAGCGGCACGACGGCGGCCAGCAGTGCCACCAGGATTCCCACCAGCGCGGTGTTGCGGGCGGGAACGGACCGGCGGTTGACCCGCGACAGCGCGGGTGGGACCAGGCCGTCGCGCGACATGGCCACCAGGATGCGCGTCTGCCCGTAGAGCACGGTGAGCACGACCGAAGCGATGGCGATCACGGCGCCCAGCGCGAGCACGACGGCGGGCCAGCCCTGCCCGGTGACCACGCGCAGGGCGGTGGCCAGCGACGCGTCGGACTCGCCCAGCACGCCTGCACCGACCGCGCCCACCGCGGCGAAGGCCACCAGCACGTACATGGCGGTGACGATGATCAGCGACAGGATGATCGCTCTCGGCAGGTCGCGCTGTGGATTGCGCGCCTCCTCGCCTGCTGTGGAGGCGGCGTCGAAGCCGATGAAGGAGAAGAACACAGCGGATGCTCCCACCGAGATTCCGGCGATCCCGGTCGGTGCGAAGGGAACCATGTTCCCGGAGTTGAAGGCCGTGAGTGCCACGGCGACGAAGAACACCAGGACCGCGATCTTGAGCACGGTGGTGACGGTGGTGGCCCACGCGCTCTCCCGCACGCCCAGCAGCAGCACGCCGGTGGCCAGCAGTACGACGACCGCGGCGGGAACGTTGACGACACCGCCCTCGCCCGGCGGCGCGGCGAGCGCCTCGGGGATGGTCACGCCGATGGTGCCCTGGAGGAATTCGTTGAGGTAGCCGCCCCAGCCGACCGCGACGGCGGCGACCGACACCCCGTACTCCAGCAGCAGGCACCAGCCGCAGATCCAGGCGATGATCTCGCCGAGCGTGGCGTACGTGTAGGAGTAGGCGGATCCGGAGACCGGCACGCTGCCCGCGAGTTCCGCGTAGGACAGGGCTGAGCAGAGCGCTGCGAGTCCGGCGAGGACGAACGAGACCACCACGGCTGGGCCTGCGGCCGGCGCGGCCTCGGCGAGCACCACGAAGATTCCGGTACCCAGAGTCGCACCCACGGACAGGGCCACCAGCGGGACGAGGCCGAGCGTGCGGTTCAGCTCGCTGTGCGAGCCCTCGCTGGAGAGCCGTTCGGCAGGTTTGACGCGGACCAGGCTTCGGGCGAAAGACACGAGCGGTAACGGTAACGCCGGTGGTGGGAGGGCGTGCGGCGCGGGTCCTGACGGCTGATTCGTGTTGATCACCCGTGGGGGTGCTCGACATCGATCGCTGCGCCCGTACTCTGTGCCGGGTGCGACTTGTGATTGCCCGCTGCCAGGTGGACTACGTCGGTCGTCTCACCGCGCACCTGCCGATGGCGCAGCGACTGCTGCTGGTGAAGTCCGATGGTTCCGTGTCGGTGCATTCCGATGACCGCGCCTACAAACCGTTGAACTGGATGAGCCCGCCTTGCTGGCTCATCGAGGACCCCGACGTGTGGACGGTGCAGAACAAGGCCGGCGAGAAGCTGGTGATCACCGTCGACGAGGTGCTGCACGACTCCAAGCACGAGTTGGGCGCCGAGCCGGGCCTGGTGAAGGACGGCGTCGAGTCGCACCTGCAGGAGCTGCTGGCCGAGCACGTCACAACCCTGGGCGACGGGTGGTCGCTGGTTCGCCGCGAGTTCCCCACGGCGATCGGGCCGGTCGACCTCATGTGCCGGGATGACGCGGGCAAGAGCGTCGCGGTCGAGATCAAGCGGCGCGGCGAGATCGATGGCGTTGAGCAGCTGACCCGCTACCTGGAGTTGCTCAACCGGGATCCGCTGCTCGCTCCGGTCGCGGGTGTGTTCGCGGCGCAGCAGATCAAGCCGCAGGCGCGGACGCTGGCCGAAGATCGCGGGATCCGCTGCGTGGTGCTGGACTACGACAAGCTGCGCGGCATCGAGCCCGACGAGTACCGCCTGTTCTGATCCGCGTTGTGCGGCAGCGGGCGGTCAACAATTCCGCTGCGGGTGTTGGTGAACTGCTGCGATGCCCGATCGGAGTTCTTCGCCGCGCGCATTCGGCCGCTTGTGGAACGTCGCGATCGAAGTCCGAATCTCGATCGGAATTGGTGCGGAAACGGCAACGCAGGAGAAATTCTCGTCCGTTCCCATTCTTGAGCCCGGAGAGGGGCACAGGCCGGTGAGCGCTCGCGGCGCGGAATGATCGAAAGGTTCCCTTGCTCGCACCGGCCGACCGGCGGTGTGACGCTTAGCGGTCCGCTTGACCAGGGCAGTCGCTGGGTTGCAGGCGGAGTGTGGACAGCGGCGCGAGGGCGGTGGCCAGCTGGCGCAGCAGGGTCTCGGGGCGGCTTGATCGTTCGGCGGTGGTGTCGGGGCGAGATCGTTCGCGCGGTTCTTCCGCGAGTCCGGCGCTGATCGCCAAGTCGATACGGGCGTTCACGGTTCCTCCCCGCAGCGTCGCGAATGCATAACGTGACCATACCGTCACGGTGCGTCGAATTCGGTGGCCGCTCGCGTATATCACTCGCATGGCCCCGGGTGATGACGGGGTGCACACGCGTACGACCGGAAAGTCCCCTGGGTGACGCCACTCGGCGCAAGTTCCGTGATCGATTTAGTGTCTTCCCCAACGAATTGATATCGACTCACGGTCGATGCCTCATCTGTGCGGTACTGTCCGACCGCTATCGCGAATGTGGTGGTTCTCGTTTGACTTTGTTGGGTCTGTGGGAGGTGGGGCGGCAGTGCTGCTAGCCCAAGGTCAGCTACTCGACGCGAACGGCGTCGACTACGTGTTGTTGGCGCTGTATTTCGCGTTCGTGCTGGGGATCGGCTGGTTGGCGCGGCGCGCCGTTTCGACCAGCCTGGACTTCTTCCTCTCCGGGCGCGCGCTGCCCGCATGGGTGACAGGTCTGGCGTTCATCTCGGCGAACCTCGGCGCCATCGAGATCATCGGCATGTCGGCCAACGGTGCCGAATACGGAATGCCGACGATGCATTACTTCTGGATCGGTGCAGTCCCGGCCATGCTGTTCCTCGGCGTGGTCATGATGCCGTTCTACTACGGCTCGAAGGTCCGAAGCGTTCCCGAATTCATGCTCCGGCGCTTCGGCAAGGCCGCGCACCTGGTCAACGGCATTTCCTTCGCCCTGGCCCAGGTGCTCATCGCCGGTGTGAACCTGTACCTGCTGGCCAGCATCGTCAACGCGCTGCTGGGCTGGCCGCTGTGGGTCTCGGTGCTCGTCGCGGCGCTGATCGTGCTCTCCTACACCGCGCTGGGTGGCCTGTCCGCGGCCATCTACAACGAGGTCCTTCAGTTCTTCGTGATCGTCGCGGCGCTGCTGCCGCTGACCATCGTCGGCCTGGTCAAGGTCGGCGGCGTGCAGGGCCTGGTCGACAAGGTGTCCGCGAGCAAGGGCGGCGCCGAGCAGCTGACCGCCTGGCCGGGTGCTGAGCTCACCGGCTTCAGCAACCCGATCCTCAGCGTCGTCGGCATGATCTTCGGCCTGGGCTTCGTGCTGTCCTTCGGTTACTGGACCACCAACTTCGTCGAGGTCCAGCGCGCGATGGCCTCCAAGTCGATGTCGGCCGCGCAGCGGACCCCCATCATCGGTGCCTTCCCGAAGATGTTCATCCCCTTCATCGTGATCATCCCCGGCATGATCGCCGCGGTGATCATCCCGGAGATGACCAACTACAAGCTCACCGAGCAGGGTCCGTACGACTACAACGACGCGATCCTGCTGATGATGCGGGACCTGCTGCCCAACGGCATCCTCGGCATCGCGCTGGCTGGTCTGCTCGCGTCCTTCATGGCAGGCATGGCCGCGAACCTGTCGTCGTTCAACACGGTGTTCACCTACGACATCTGGCAGGCGTACGTCGTCAAGGACAAGCCGGACAACTACTACCTGCAGATGGGGCGCTGGGTCACCGTCGGCGCCACCCTCGCCGCCGTGGGCACCGCGTTCATCGCCTCCGGCTACGAGAACCTGATGGACTACCTGCAGCAGTTGTTCTCGTTCTTCAACGCGCCGCTGTTCGCGACCTTCATCCTCGGCATGTTCTGGAAGCGGATGACCGCGCACGCCGGTTGGTCCGGTCTCGTGCTGGGTACGGCCTCGGCCATCACGGTCTACGCTCTGTCCGAGACCGGGGTGCTGGACCTGCCCGGTCAGGGCGCGAGCTTCGTCGGTGCCGGTGTGGCGTTCGTCGTCGACATCGTGGTCAGCGTCGTCGTCTCCCTGGCTACCAAGCCCAAGACCGAGGAGCAGCTGGTCGGGCTGGTCTGGGGCCTGACGCCGAAGGAGAACCTGCAGGCGTCGACCTCGGGCGAGGACTCGGGCTGGTACCGGCGTCCGGGTCTGCTGGCTGGCATCGCGCTGATCCTGATCATCGCCCTCAACATCATCTTCGGCTGAGCCTGGACCGGGAGGAAATCTCATGGCTAGTGGAGGTTCGGGGCACAGCGCAGGTGCCTTCGACATTCGCACGGTGATCGCGCTGCTGTTCGCGATCTACGGAGTCGTGCTCGTGGTGCTCGGTTTCATCCAGCCGCAAGCTGAGATCGACAAGTCCGCCGGGCTCAACATCAACCTGTGGGCAGGCGTGGGCATGGTCGTGTTCGCCGCGGTGTTCATCGCGTGGGCGCGCCTGCGTCCGATCGCGGTTCCCGATGACGTCGAGGGCGGCACCGCCGCCGAATGACGTGAACCGACCGGGACGGCGTCCGCACTTCAACGTGCGGGCGCCGTTTCGCTTTTCGGCACCGATTCGGCCGTTTCGGTTCCGAATTCAAGATCGTCTGGCTAGCGTGTCCGCCAGCGCGCAGCTGACAAGTGCACCAGTGTCAACAGCACTTGTCCAGCACATGAGTCGGGCGGTACATGACGGTTCTTTCCCGCCCGGTCATTTCGTAGGCTGCGCATTGACAACGAACGTCGCAATGGTGGGAGGCCGGCAATGACCCAGACCGCCCGGGGGAACGTCGAGGAGATCGCCAGCGCGCGGTTCGAGACGTTCCAGTCGATCGACCCGCGCACCGGTGAGGTGGTGGGCGAGCATCCGATCCACGACGCCGAGGCGGTTGAAGGCAGGGTCGCAGCGGCGCGCGAGGCGCAGACCGCGTGGGACGAGCTCGGATTCTCCGGCCGGAAGGCGCATCTCGACCAATGGCGCAAGCTGCTGGTCAAACGCCTCGACGAACTCGCGGCCGTGGTGTGCGCCGAGACCGGCAAGCCGCTCGAGGACGCCAAGCTCGAACTCGTGCTCGTCATTGACCACCTGGCCTGGGCCACCTCCAACGCGGAGAAGGTCCTCAAGCGCCGCAAGGTCTCGCCCGGCGTTCTGATGTCCAACCAGACCGCCACGGTCGAGTACCTCCCGTACGGCGTGGTCGGTGTCATCGGCCCCTGGAACTACCCGGCCTTCACCCCCATGGGATCGATCGCCTACGCGCTCGCGGCGGGCAACGCCGTGGTGTTCAAGCCCAGTGAGCTCACCCCCGGCGTCGGGGAATGGCTGGTCAAGAGCTTCGCCGAGGCCGTGCCGGAGCACCCGGTGTTCCGCCTGGTGACCGGCTACGGACAGACCGGCGCCGCGTTGTGCCAGTCCGGTGTGAACAAGGTGGCCTTCACCGGTTCCACCGCCACCGGCAAGCGCGTGATGGCCTCGTGCGCGGAGAGCCTCGTCCCGGTGCTCGTGGAGTGCGGTGGCAAGGACGCCTTGATCGTCGACGCCGACGCCGACCTCGCAGCGGCCGCCGACGCCGCCGTGTGGGGAGCGATGTCCAACGCCGGCCAGACCTGCATCGGCGTGGAGCGCGTCTACGTCCACGACGCGGTGGCCGACCGCTTCCTGAAGATGGTCAGCGACCGCGCGGCCAAGCTGCGTCCGGGTGGCGAACCGGGTGCCGACTTCGGTCCCATCACGATGGCTTCGCAGGTCAACATCATCCGCGACCACATCGACGACGCGATCGAACGCGGCGGTCGGGCAGTGGTGGGCGGCCGCGACTCGGTGCGCCCGCCGTTCGTGGAGCCCGTGGTGATCGCCGACGTCCCGGAGGACTCGTCGGCCATCACCGAGGAGACCTTCGGTCCGACGCTGGTCGTGCAGCGGGTCCGCGACGTGGACGAGGCCGTCACCCTGGCCAACGCCACCAAGTACGGGCTCGGCGCGACAGTCTTCTCCCGCGCCCGCGGCCAGGAGTTGGCGCGTCGGCTGCGCAGCGGCATGGTCGCCGTCAACTCGGTGATCGCCTTCGCCGGTGTGCCCGCGCTGCCCTTCGGTGGTGTCGGAGACTCCGGCTTCGGCCGGATCCACGGTGCCGACGGCCTGCGCGAGTTCGCTCGCCCGCAGTCGGTGACCCGCACCAAGTTCAAGATCCCGCTCAACCCGATGAGCTTCGCCCGCCCGAAGGGAACGGTCCGCACGGTCGTCAAGATCATCAAGCTGGCGCGAGGCCGCTGAGTGACTCCAGCGCACCCCGGTCGGTGCCTTGGCTTGCGCCTGCGGTGACAGGAAGGTTCCCTTGCTCGCATCCCCCGGAGTTCGGCAGGGGGATGTGCGCGGGCGCACGTCCCGGGCAGAGTTGACCGCGCGCGGTTGATCGCGCCAAGTCCCGGCGGGGAGCGCAAGCAAGGAGGCCAGCGGTGAAGAAGATCATCAACGAGCCGGCGGACGTGGTCGCCGAAGCGTTGCAAGGGGTGGCCGCAGCCCACCCCGAGCTGCTTCGGGTGCAGACCGATCCGGCGGTGATCCTCCGCGCTGACGCGCCGGTCGCGGGCAAGGTCGCGGTCATCTCCGGTGGCGGCTCCGGGCACGAGCCGCTGCACGGCGGGTTCGTGGGATCGGGGATGCTCGCCGCGGCCGTGCCCGGCCCGGTGTTCACCTCGCCCACGCCCGATGCCGTGCAGGCCGCCATCACCGCAGTTCACGGCGGCGCCGGGGCGCTGCTGGTGGTCAAGAACTACACCGGAGACGTGCTCAACTTCGAAACGGCCGCCGAGCTCGCCGGCATCGAGGACGTCGATGTGCGCAGCGTGATCGTCGACGACGACGTCGCGGTCAAGGACTCCACGCACACAGCGGGTCGTCGCGGTGTGGGTGGCACCGTGATGGTCGAGAAGATCGTCGGCGCGGCCGCCGAACGAGGAGCGAGTCTCGACGAGTGCGAGGAACTGGCCCGCAAGGTCGTTTCCCAGGTCCGGTCGATGGGCATGGCCTTGACCGCCCCCACCGTTCCGCACGCAGGACAGCCCAGCTTCGAACTCGCCCCCGACGAGATGGAGCTCGGCATCGGCATCCATGGTGAACCGGGGCGCGCTCGCGTGCCGCTGGGCAGCGCTGATGAGGTCGTGACGCAGCTGCTCGACCCGATCCTGGAGGACCTGCCCTTCTCCGACGGTGACGACGTCCTGCTGTTCACCAACTCGATGGGCGGCACCCCGCAGCTGGAGCTGTACCTGGCGCACGGCATCGCAGAGCGGAAGCTGGCCGAACGCGGCATCCGCGTCCGCCGCCGCCTCGTCGGCCCGTACGTGACGAGCCTCGAGATGCAGGGAATGAGCCTCACACTGCTGAAATTGGACGACGAGCTCACCGAGCTCTGGGACGCGCCCGTGCGCACCACGGCGCTGCACTGGTGAGGAGGAGTCCCAGGATGGGTTGCACAGCACAGGACATCATCGCCGTGCTGAGGGCGGGAGCCGCGGTGGTCGCCGAGCACCGCGACGAGCTGATCCAGCTGGACCGCGAGATCGGCGATGCCGACCACGGCGAGAACATGGACCGCGGTTTCCGGGCGGTCGCAGCCAAGATGGACACCACTGATCCCGAAACCCCGGGTGCCGCGCTGAAACTCGCCGCAACGGTGCTGATCTCCACCGTCGGAGGAGCGTCCGGCCCCCTCTACGGCACGGCGTTCCTGCGCGCGGCGGCAGCGGTCGGGGACGAAACCGAGCTCGACGCCGCTGCTGTGGCGAAAGCCCTGCAGGCGGGCATGGAAGGCGTTGTCGCGCGCGGACGCGCCGAGGTCGGGGACAAGACCATGATCGACGCGCTGTCGCCTGCGGTCGAAGCGGCCAAGAGCGCCGCCGAATCCGGTGCCGACGGCGCGAAGGTGCTGGCCGCCGCCGCCGAAGCCGCGCACCAGGGAGTGCAGGCCACCGAGCCCCTCGTGGCCCGCAAGGGGCGCGCGTCGTACTTGGGTGAGCGCAGCGCCGGGCACGTCGACCCAGGTGCTCGTTCCACCGCGCTGTTGCTGTCCGCGTTCGCCGAAGCCGCAGGAGCCCGTTCATGAGCGTGGGACTGGTCATCGTCTCGCACAGCGCAGGCCTCGCCGAGGGCGTTGTCGAGCTGGCCGCGCAAATGGCGCCCGAGGTGCGCATCGTCGCGGCCGGCGGTCTGCCGGACGGAGGGGTCGGCACCGACTTCCAGAAGGTCTCGGCCGCGCTCTCCGACGCCGACACCGGCTCGGGTGCGGTCGTGCTCTACGACCTCGGAAGTGCCCAGATGGTCGCCGATCTCGCAGTGGAAACCCTCGGCGATCCCGAGACCGCGCAGGTCGTCGACGCCCCGCTGGTCGAGGGTGCCGTTGCCGCCGCCGTTTCTGCGCAAGGCGGCAACGACATGAAGACCGTGGCGCAGGCGGCCGAAAGCGCGCGCGGCAGCTCGGAAGCCGCCGGAGCGCAGCCCGCCCGTGCCGAGTCGGACTCCACCGACCAGGTCACCAGGGAACTCGAGCTGACCAACGACGTCGGCCTGCACGCCCGCCCCGCCGCGTTGCTCGCGCGCAGCCTCACCGGCTTGCAAGCCACGGTCAAGGTCGCTTTGGACGACAAGCAGGCCGACGCGTTCAGCGTCCTCGGCCTGATGGGCTTGGGCGCCCGCAAGGGCGATCGGATCACCCTGCACGCCAACGGGCCCGACGCCGTGCAGGCCGTCGATCGCATCATCGATCTCGTCCAGCGCGACTTCGGCGAATAGCCCGGGGACCTGCGCAAGGGAACCTTCCTGTCACCGATGTTGAGAGGAAGGTTCCCTCGCGCACGTCGTCGGCGGTGTCGGTGACTGCGTTTCAAGGTCGTCGGGGGCTAGGCTGAGTTGATGTCGCCGCGTCGCCACCGAGGCATGCTGCTGCTGTTGCTGTGCTGGGTTCTGCTCGCCGGGTGCACAGCGGACACCTCGACCCCGACCGGCGAATCCAAGCCGGTCGATACGAGCGCACGTGCGATGCTCGGCGAGCTTCGCACCCTCGACCCGTGCACGTTGACCGATCCTGCCGCGCTGCAGCACCTCGGTGCGGTGTCCGAGGCGGGAACGGTGTCGCTGGACTACTGCCTGCTGCACCTCAAACCGGATGACCAGACCCTCATCCAGCTCGCCGTCGGCGAGCTCATGGGCCCCGGAGAAGGCGGAGAAGGGGACCCGGTCGTGCAGCACGGCGCACTGCGCATCGCCCAGAGCGCACCGGTTCCCGGGCATTGCAGTCGCCGAGTGCAGTTCGGTGATGGGATTTCCTTGCAGGTCAGCGCGGATCTTCTGGGTGGTGACCCGGCATCCGGGTTGTGCGGCATCGCGGATTCGGGCGCGAAGCTCGTCGCCGACGCGGTGCAGCAGGGACGCGCGGGTCACCGCGCCTACCCGTCCCACTCATTGGCCCTGCTGGATCCCTGCGCGGTGCTGGACACCGAGTGGGTGAACCAGGTCCCGGGTTTGGAGGAGGCGACACCACGCCCCGGTCTGGCCAACCACGTGTGCTCCTGGGGAGAGCAGTCCGCGGATTCCCCGCGCGTGCAGTTGCAGCACACGGCGGGCGAACCACCGAGGCTCTTGCACGGTGCCGCCGTGGAGGAGCAGGTCGACGGGCGGCGCACCGTCCTCAGCGTCGTCGGCGGTGACCCGCAGGTTCCCCTGTGCTCGGCGGAAACCGCCCACATCTCCTTCGGCCACGTCGCGGGACAGGTGGAGGTCGCTCAGCTCGTCGTCGCCTTGCCCGGCATGACCGGTACTGATGCGTGCGATTACGCGCGCGGGCTGGCCCGCCTGGCATGGCCGAACCTGCCGCCTGCGAATCCCTGACGACCGAACCGGTTACCGTTGTCAACGTGCCTCGACGCAACCGACAGCAGCGCCAGAAGGGTCTTCGCGCGGACACCAGTCACCGCGGAGCCGGCGCGGCGTACGGGGCGTCCCGCGTTGAGCAGGGGCCCGATGGCGACTGGATGGTGCGCACCGTTCCTGCTGCTCAGGCCACCAAGACCTACCGATGTCCGGGCTGCGACCACGAGATCCAGACCGGTATCGCGCACGTCGTGGCATGGCCGGAGGCGGAACTGGGCGGGGTCGACGAGCGCAGGCACTGGCACACCGGTTGTTGGAAGGCCCGCGCACGTCGCGGTCCCACTCGCCGCTGGTCGTAGCCCGCGTCACTGCTGCGCAGGTCACCACGAGCCGACCACCCCAACGTGGCAGGATCGGGTTCGATGAGCACCGAGATCCGCGCCAACACGATGCTGCCCGCCCGCCGGGAGCAGATCACCCTGCACACCGCTGACGGGCTGGAACTGCTCGGGGAGCTCGCGCTGCCCGAGTCGGGGCAGCCGCGGGCCACGCTGATCTGCTTGCACCCGCTGCCCACGCACGGCGGGATGATGGATTCCCACCTCTACCGCAAGGCCGCTTTCCGGCTGCCGGCACTCGCCGACATGGCGGTGCTGCGCTTCAACACCCGCGGTACAGCGAGCGAAGCCGGGCGCAGCCAGGGCAGCTTCGACAACGGCGACTCCGAGCGGTTCGACGTCGCCGCGGCGCTCGAGTACGCGGAGTTCAACGACCTGCCCCACGTGTGGCTGATCGGCTGGTCCTTCGGCACCGACCTGACGTTGGTGCACGGCCTGGACCCTCTGGTGGAGGGCGCGGTGTTGATCTCCCCGCCGCTGCGGTGGAGCACCGAGGACCACCTGCGCGCCTGGGGTGAGTCCGGGAAGCCCGTGCACGCGCTGATTCCCGAGTTCGACGATTACCTGCGTCCGGAAGAGGCGCGCGAGCGCTTCGCGCTCATCCCCCAAGCGAAGGTCACCGGGTTCGCCGACACCAAGCACCTGTGGGTGGGCAAGGCCGAGGCGGCCTTGGACGCCATCGTGGACACCGTCGACCCGTCGGTCACCACCCCGCTGCCTCGCACCTGGGACGGCCCGTCGGAGAACCGGCAGGTCACGATCGTCAACTCGTGATCGCGGCCCGCGAGTGACAGGAAGGTTCCCATCCTCACGTCAGCAGGCCGGACGCTGAGGACCGGTACAGCACCTCGGGGATACCGTGGTGGGTCCGTTCCAGCACTCGTTCGAAGCCGAGCTTCTCGGCGACCCGGATCGCCGGAGCGTTGCGCACTGCGGTGGCGATGACGACGGGCAGCTCCGGGCGGTTGCGGTGTGCCCACCGCACTGCGGCGTGCCCCAACTCCGGGGCGTAGCCGTGCCCCCACGCGATCGGCAGGAAGCGGAAGTACAGGTTGAGGACCTTCTGACCCTCGTCGAGGGCGTTCCTGACACCGCCGAACCCCAGCACCTCGCCGGTGCTGGTGGCCTGCACCGTCCAGTACCCGACGCCGTGGGTGTCCCAGTCGAGTTGGAAGTGCTCCAGCAGTCGCAGCGACTCGGACCGGTCTCTTCTGCCGAATCCGGAGAACGCGTGCGTCTGCTCGCTCGTGTGCACTTCGACGAACTTCTCGGTGTCGGTCGGCAGCGGCCGCCGGAGGAGCAGTCGCCGGGTTCGTATCTCCGAAGGATCGGACACGTGACGCACGGTATCGGGAGCCGCAGCAGTCCGGCAGCCGATTTTCCAGGTTGCCGCGCGGGCTGGTGACAGGAATGTTCCCATGCTCGCTCCCGGCCTGTTGCGTGCTCGGGTAGGGGCGGGTCCGGCAGGATGGTTCCCGTGCACTACATCGAATCCGGAGCCGGTACGCCTCTCGTGCTGCTGCACGCCTTCCCGGTGGACGCGCGCATGTGGAATCCGCTTCGTGGCCGGTTGGAGGAGCAAGCTCGGATCATCGCGCCCGACCAGCGGGGGTTGGGGGAGAGCTCGCTCGACGGGTCCACGGCGCGGGGCATGCTCGATCCGAAGACCGCGCCGCTGACCGCCGACCGCCCGAGCGTCGACGTCGCTGCTGCCGACATCCTGGAGCTGCTCGATCAGCTGGAGCTGCCTCGGGTGGTGCTGGGCGGCTGCTCGATGGGCGGCTACGTCGCCACGGCTGTGCTGCGGGCGGCTCCGCAGCGGATCGCCGGGCTCTTGATGGTGGACACCAAGGCTCCGGCCGACACCGATGAGCAGCGCGACAACCGGCTCGGCGTCGCGACCCGCGCTGAGCAGGAGGGCACTTCCGGCTGGCTCGCCGACTCCATGTTGCCGAACTTGCTGGGGGAGAGCACTCGCCGGCAGCGCCCGGAGGTCGTCGAGGAGCTCCGGGCGCTGATCGAAGCGCAGCCTGCCGATGGGGTGGCGTGGGCGCAGCGAGCCATGGCCGCACGCCCCGACAGCCTCGACACTCTCCGCGCCTTCAGCGGGCCGTCGATGGTCGTCGTCGGCGCGGAGGACACCATCACCCCGCCGTCGGCGGCCAGGGAGATGTCTGAGGTCCTGCCGCGCGGTGAACTGGTCGAACTGGCCGGTTCAGGGCACCTGCCTTCGTTGGAGGTTCCCGATGCCCTGGCCGATGCGGTGCTGCCGTGGCTGGCTTCCCTGGACGTGTGAGGTCTACTGCTCCTCGTCCGCGTTCTGCTCTGAGGTCGGCTTCGTGGTGTCCGGCTCGTTGTCGTCTCGCCGGAACCGCTCCGCGGTTTCGCTGGGCAGCATGAAGTACCGCCCGGAGTCGCGCTGACCGCGCGCGCGGGTGTGGTCACTGCCGGGGTCGCTGTCCGCCATTGCGTTGGTCCTCTCCTGGGGCGTCGGCACGTGGCCGACTTCGCCTTGAGAGACACCGATCGCGGGAACCGATGACGCGCGTTCCCCTGACCAGCGTGAACGCGATCAGTGCTGCTGGTTGGCGTCCACCCGAGCGCCGTCTTGGGAGTACTGCCCCGCCGGCTGCTCCCCGGGCACCGGGAGCTGGATCCGGTGCGTCGGCTCGTCCGTCGAGGCCTGCTTGCGCTGGATCTTGTCCGTGGGCTCGTCACCGGACTGGGCATCCCGCGCCGAACCGCCCTGGCGGGGCGTGCGCTTGGGCAGTCCCGAACTGGTGACGGCCTGGCTCGCGGGCCGCTCAGCGGATTGCGGCTTCTTGTGGATCTCGCCGGTTTCGCGGCCGTCGCGGGCGATGGCTTCTTCCGCGTCCTTGCGCGCCTGCTCGCGGGCTTCGATGGCGGACTTGCGCAGCTTCTCCTCTTCGGCGTCCTCGAGGTCGAGGCGCTCCAGCAGCGGCGTGGTCTGACCGAGCATCTCGGCCGCGTCCCGCAGCTTCTTGGCGACCGTGTCGCGCAGCTCGGTGAGCGAGTGCACGTGCTCGTCGGCCTGCGTGAGCCTGCGCTGCACCTCTTCGGTGGTCGCCCCGAGACGGCGCTGGGCATCGGTGCGTGTGGCGGTGACCAGGCGCTTCGCTTCACGGGTGGCGACGTCGATGCGGCGAGTGGCCTCTTCGGTGCACTCGCGGACCATCCGCTCGGACTTCTCGTTGGCCTCGTGGACGATGCGCTCGGCCTCCTGCTTGGCCTCGTGCAGGCGCCGCTGGGCGGCTTCCTTGCTGGAGGCTTCGCGGGCGTTGGCGGTCTCGGTGGACTCGCGTTCGAGCTTCTCGGCCGCGGCGGTGGACTCCCGCTCGAGCGTCTCCGCCTTGGTCGTGGCGTCGCTGACCAGGGTGTTGGACTGCTCGGTGGCTTCCTGGACGCGGCGGTGAGCCTCGTTGGTGCCTTCGCGAAGGCGGCGGTTCGCTTCCTCGGTGGCTTCGCGGACCCGGCGTTCGGCCTCGGACTTGCTGGTGGCCTCCTGCTCGGCGAGCGTGCGCATCGACTCCGTGCGGCGGGCCGACATCGCGATCTCGAAGTCCTCCTCCACCTGAGTGCGGTGGGCTTCGGACTCCTCGTCGGCGCGCTTGCGGCTCTCCTCGGCCTCGCGGGTGATGCGTTCGGCCTCGGTCTTGGCGCCGTCCATCAGCGACCGGTGCTCGGTCTCCATCTCGCTGCGGCGGTTGTCGACCTCGCTGATCAACCGCTCGTAGCGGGTGCGCAGGTTGACGGCCTCGGACTCGGAGCGTGAGCGGATCTGGGCCGCGTCGCCCTCTGCCCGGGAGCGGATGTCGGAGGCTTCGTCCTGGGCCAGGCGGAGCATGCGCTGCAGGCGCTCGCTGAGGCCTTCGAGCGTTGTCGGGGGCTTCGCCAGACGATCGACCTGACCGCGCAGGCTCTCGATCTCGGATCGGGTCGACTCGAGCTGCTTGGACAGGTCGGCGGCCTGCGACACCGCGGCGTCCCGGTCCGAGGTGAGGATGCGGATGTCGGCATCGAGGCGCTCTAGGTGCTCGTCGACCTGGGCGCGGTCGTAGCCGTTCTTTCGAGCAAGATCGAATCCCGATCCCAGTGGCAGCAAATCGCGGTCGTCGGCAAGGCCCATGAGAACAAAGCTACCTGGAAGCGGACGTTGTTGTGGGAGGTGCGCCTGGGTCTCGAGAGGATTTTCCTCACCTCGTGGAGGCCTGTCGGGTGACACCGCGAACCCGAGTCTTGACCGGCTGGCCAACCAAGGGCGAACATGGGCTGGTCAAGTCGGACATAACGGAGGTGATCGACGTGGCCGGACAGTCGAGCGCTTCGACCTCGAAGCCGTGGGTTCGCTGGCAGGACTGGGTGGGTGTCGTGCTCGGCGCCTACCTCATCCTCGGCACGATGTGGACGTCGACGGACGGTGCCGCGATGTCGGCGATGATCGTGCTCGGCGCTCTGCTGCTGATCGCCAGCGTGTGGTCGCTGTCGATGCCGGATTCGATGACCAGCGAGTACAGCCACATGCTGCTGGGCGTGCTGCTGTTCCTCTCCCCGTGGGTCCTCGGATACACCGAGATGGCGGGGGCCTCCTGGACCTCGTGGATCGTCGGGGTGCTGGCGGTGATCGTCGGTGCGGCGGCGCTGCCCGAGGCCAACGCGGCGCATCGCGGCATCGCCGGGCAGCACTGATTCCCAGCGGGCACGTCGCTCGACACCGCCTGTCGCGCAGGTCCGCTGGGTTGCGAAGCGGTGACGACCAGGTGGTGAACGGTTGCGACAATCGCGCGGTCCGGCGGTAACGTCCGGGCCGCGCTCTTAGTGTTCATCCCGCCATGAGGAGGTCCGGCCGATGCCCAACGAGCTGGGCGAGGGGACCCGTCAACGCCCGTCCACTTCGGACTCGAACCGCGGCGAGCACAGCGGCGGCACCCGGGAGCGCATTCTGACCGCGGCCGGTGAGCTGTTCGCCGAGCACGGCTTCAACGCCACGCCGACCTCCCGGATCGCCGAGCGCGCCGAGGTCCCGAAAGGCCTCATCCACTACTACTTCCGTCGCAAGCAGGACCTGCTGGCCGCGCTGATCGAGCGACTCCCGGAGGAGGAGCTGGAATCCGAGCACCTCGTCGTGAGCGGTGACGTGGCCGGCAGTCTGCGGCGCTTGGTGAGCGAGCTCGACGCCCGGCTGGAGTCCTCGATGCTGCTCAGCCACCTGCTGTGGCGGGAGGCCGATACCCACGACGCGGTGCGGCGAGCCATGCAGCAGAGGTTCGGCGTGGTCGTCGAGCAGATCCGCCGCGTCATCGAACTGGCCTTGCCGCCCGGCCTGGCGGGGTGTGACATCGAGGCGGCCGCGATGCTGCTGGCGCGCGTGGTCAACCACCGGCACTCGGTCGCGCGCCACCGCACCGAGGACGACGAGCTGGACCGCGAGATCGGGTTCATCGCCAAAGCCCTCGAGCTGGGCGCCGCCACCCGCGCGGTGGAACCGGCCTGAGGCGGCTCCGGCCTTGTGACGGGGTGTTCCTCGCGCTAGAAACTCCCGCAGGCGATCACCGCGGGAGGTTGGGGTGGGCATTGGGCGCGTTCGGTTATCCCGGAGGCAAGGGCTCGTCGCCACCGGTTTCGGCATCGCCGGGGCAGGTGCCATGACCACGACGTCGTTCGTCGACGCGTCGCCGGATCCCGTGACCTACCCGGTCGCCGGCCTCAACGACGAGGTGGAGCTGATCGAGGACCGCTACGGCGTCCCGCACCTCTACGCCGACAGCGAGGACGACGTCTTCCTCGCGCAGGGCTTCAACGCGGCGAGGGAACGTCTCTTCCAGATCGACCTGTGGCGGCGTCGCGGCCTGGGCTTGCTCGCGGAGGTCTTCGGGCCCGACCACGCCGCGCAGGATCGTGCGACGCGCCTGTTCCTCTACCGCGGCGACATGGACGCCGAGTGGGCGCGCTACTCCGAGGACGCGCAGCACATCGCCACGCTGTTCGTGCAGGGCATCAACGCCTACATCGACTGGCTGGAAGCGCACCCGGAGCGGCTGCCGGAGGAGTTCCGGCTCCTCGAATACCGGCCCGCCCGTTGGGAACCGGCCGATGTGGTGCGAATCCGCAGCCACGGGCTGACCCGCAACCTGGAGAGCGAGGTCGAGCGCGCCCGGGTCGTCTGCGCCGAGGGAGTGGAAGCCGACCTGGTGCGCCAAGGGCTGCAACCGGGTCACCGGACGGTCGTGCCGCGAGGATTCGACCCCTGCGCGCTTCCCGCCGACGTGCTGGACGTCTTCGACCTGGCGACCCAGGACGTGGAGTTCAAGGAAGGTTCCCTTCGTCGCATCCCGCGCGACGCGACGACCGAGGGCAGCAACAACTGGGTGGTCGGCGGGAAGCGCACGGCGACCGGACGCCCGATCCTGGCCAACGACCCGCACCGGGCCTACTCGGCGCCGTCGCTGCGCTACATCGCGCACCTGTCGGCGCCCGGCTTGGACGTGATCGGAGCGGGTGAGCCCGCGCTTCCGGGGATTTCGATCGGTCACAACGGGACCGTCGCCTTCGGCTTGACGATCTTCCCGATGGACCAGGAAGACCTCTACGTCTACCAACTCGACCCGGCCGATCCGCACCGCTACCGCTACGGCGAGGGCTGGGAGGAGATGACCGTGCTGCCCGAAGCGGTCCCGGTGCGCGGTGAGGCGGACCGCGAGGTGGAGCTGGCCTTCACCCGGCACGGCCCGGTGATCCACGTCGACCGGAAACGCAACCTGGCCTGCGCGGTGCGCACCGCGTGGCTGCAGCCGGGAATGTCCCCGTACTTCGGCAGCATCGCCTACATGCGCGCGCAGAACTTCACCGAGTTCACCGATGCGCTGCGCAATTGGGGTGCCCCGACCGAGAACCAGGTCTACGCCGATGTGGAGGGAAACATCGGGTGGGTTCCGGCCGGGATGGCTCCCAAGCGGGTTGGCTACGACGGGTTGCTCCCCGTCCCGGGCGACGGGCGCTACGAGTGGGACGGTTTCCACTCGGGCGACGACCTCCCCAGGTCGTTCAACCCGGCGGAGGGCTTCATCGCGACGGCGAACCAGTTCAACCTGCCGCCCGAGCACCAGGACCTGGGGCTGGGTTACGAGTGGACCAACCCCTTCCGCCACCAGCGGATCGTGGAAGTTCTCTCCCGTCAGCACAAGCACACCGTCCGCGACTCCGAACTGCTGCAGAACGACCAGTTGTCGATCCCGGCGAGGCGGATCCAGCCGCTGCTGTCGCGTGTGGACAGCGGCGAAGCCGAGTTGCGTCGTGCCCTGAGGATGCTGCGCGACTGGGATGCGGTCCTGGGGGCGGATTCTCACGCCGCGGCCCTGTTCGAGGTGTGGTTGTCCAAGCACCTCGGCCCGGGGTTCGCGCGGGCAGTGGTGCCGAGGGCGGCGAAGCTCATCGACAGCGTGGACAACCTGGTCATGCTCGAGGAGCTGGAGAGGCCGGGGCGATGGCTGCCCGATGCGGCCGCGCGCGACCGACTCCTGCTGGACACGCTGCGCACGGCCTGCGCGGAGGTGAAGGAACTGCTCGGCCGCGGTGAAGCGTCGTGGAAGTGGGGACGGCTGCACCACAGCCTCTTCGAGCACCCGGCCTCGGATGCTTTCGACGAGGCTCAGCGGGCGCGGTTCGACGTGGGACCGCTGCCGCGGGGCGGATCGTCGGCGACGGTGAACCAATCGACCTACCGCGTCAGCGACTTCCGCCAGACCAACGGCCCGTCCTTCCGGATGGTGCTCGACGTCGGCGACTGGGATTACTCGGTGGCGGTGAACACGCCGGGCCAGTCGGGGAACCCGTGGGATCCGCACTACCGCGACCTCGCCGAGAGCTGGCAGGAGGGAACCTACTTCCCGCTCCGCTACAGCCGTGAAGCCGTCGAGGAGATCGCAGAACGCAGGATCCTGCTGGTGCCGGCCTGATCGCGCCCGATCGCGAGGCTCGGTTGGTGGGAGAAAGGTTCCCTGGCACCGGTCGCGGAGCCGACAAACGGCGGGTCCGCGCGGGACCCGCCGCAGGCCAAGCGGGTCAGTGGGCCTGGGCCGCCGGCTCGACCAGTTCGACCAGGACACCGCCGGCGTCCTTGGGGTGGACGAAGTTGATGCGGCTGTCGGCGGTACCGCGACGGGGCTTGTCGTAGAGCAGGCGCAGGCCCTTGGCGTGGAGGGCGGCCATCGCGGCCTCGACATCGGTGACCCGGTAGGCGAGCTGCTGCAGGCCAGGGCCGTTCTTGTCGAGGAACTTGGCGATGGTGGAGTCGTCGCGCAGCGGTGCGATGAGTTGGATCTGGGTGGCTCCGGTGGTGGTGGTGTCGCCGGGAGCGCGCAGCATCGCTTCGCGGACGCCCTGCTCCTCGTTCTCCTCGGAGTGGGCGACCTCGAGGCCGAAGGTGTCGCGTTGGAAGGCGATGGCCTCGTCGAGGTCGGGGACCGCGATGCCCACGTGATCGATTGCCGTGACCAGGTCGTTCAGTTCCGCTCGCATGGTCGCAGCGTAGTCGCCGCGGAAAGCCTGGGAAAAGCGGCGAAATCCGAAGATCGAATTGCCCCAACAGGTGGAGTCGGGTGCTCTGTCCCGGAGGCGAGCATGTGGCTAATTCACGCGGAAGGGGTAGAAATGGTCAAGACGCAACGAACCCGCAGACTCGCCGTCCTCCTCGTCTCGTTCGGCATCGCCGCCGCGACGGCCACTCCCGTCGCGCTCGCCGCAGGTGATGACGGGACCATCAGCGGCGGAGGCGGTCCCAACCCGAACGCCGAGCGGATGAGCCGAGACCGCGGCTGGGTGGTTCCCCTCGCGCCGCTGCACTTCGGTGCGGAACCGTACGCGCAGGTGCAATCCGCGGCCGCCACCGCAGCCGACGAAGCCGGCTGCAGCATCAGCGCCGCCGCCGCGACGAACCTGGCGCTGTCCACGACATGGCCGGAGGTCTCTCCCTCCGGGGAATCCCCGTCCCCGATGACGCTGTCCCGCTACGACGACCAGACCTCGCTGGCCGATCCCGAGCAGCGGGCGGAGGGACTGTTCTTCAACCCCGGCGTCGGCATGTGGCAGCTCGACTCGGCCGGCCTGGGCTCCAAGGAGACCGCCGCGACCGCCATCGACAGCTCGTCCGCGGCCGCGAAGATGGTTCCCTACATGGTCGACAAGTACTGCTCGTCGATCAACGGTGGTTCCAGCGAAGCCTCCGCCCGCGCCTCGGCGTGGGGTGACTGGCACGCGTGTGATTCCGGTGCCTGCGAGGACGTCTACCAGCGACTGGGCTCCGACGGCGTCACCAAGGACGAGAACGTCGGGCGCTACGGTGGCGCCGAGGCGCGCAAGTGCACCTTCGAAGGCGCCGAGTACGACTGCCTGTACGTCGACCCCAGCGCCGCGCAGGGCGAGGACGCCTGGACCGCCGACGACTACGGCCCCGCACCTCTCCCGTCCCCGTTCTACGTCTTCACCTACGAGAAGAGCGGCGTCGACTACGAGGTCAGGTACTGGCTCAAGGGCGACTCGGGTGCGTCGACCGACGTGTCCGCCTCCAGGGAGTTGGGCGTGGACGCCCGCAGCAAGCTGTCGTGGGACGAGGAATCGACCCTCTGCGACACCACCACCGGCACCGGCAACTGCTGACGCCGCTCGGTTCCGGGGCCGGTGTGAGCATGGGAACCTTCCTGTCACTCCGGCCCCGGAAAACCGCTGCAAGGGAACCTTCCGCTCACTCCGCGAGCACGTTTATGGCAGTCGTCACAAGCGGTGCTCACGAGGTTCGCGGGTATGGTCCCGATGGCGTTCGCGGGAGATGATGGTGCGCGACGCCGAAGAGCTGGTGTGTCGACGATGACCGGGAGGCAATCGTGAGTGGTTCTGTGATCGTTGCGGGCGCGCGCACCCCGATGGGGCGACTGCTCGGTTCGCTCAAGGACTTCTCCGGTGCGCAGCTCGGTGGAGTCGCCATCAAGGCCGCGCTGGAGCGCGCCGGTGTCGCACCCGAGCAGGTGCAGTACACGATCATGGGTCAGGTGCTGACCGCCGGAGCCGGGCAGATCCCCGCCCGCCAGGCCGCTGTCGCCGCCGGGATTCCGATGGACGTTCCGGCGCTGACGATCAACAAGGTCTGCTTGTCCGGGCTCGACGCGATCGCGCTGGCCGACCAGCTCGTCCGGGCCGGTGAGTTCGACATCGTGGTGGCCGGTGGCCAGGAGTCCATGACCCAGGCGCCTCACCTGCTGACCGGTTCGCGCGAGGGCTTCAAGTACGGCGACACCACCATGCTCGACCACATGGCGCACGACGGGCTGTTCTGCGCGTTCGACCAGGTCGCGATGGGTGTGTCGACCGAGAAGCACAACGCTCGCTACGAGCTGACCCGCGAGGAGCAGGACGCCTTCTCCGCGCGGTCTCACCAGCGCGCCGCAGCCGCTATCGAGTCCGGTGCGTTCGCCGAGGAGATCGCGTCGGTGGAGATCCCGCAGCGCAAGGGCGACCCGGTCGTGTTCGACACCGACGAGGGCGTGCGCGGTGCGACCACCACCGAAACGCTGGGCAAGTTGCGCCCGGCCTTCTCCGCCGACGGCACGATCACCGCGGGCTCGGCCTCGCAGATCTCCGACGGCGCCGCAGCGGTCGTGGTGATGAGCAAGGCCAAGGCCGAAGAGCTGGGCTTGGACTACCTGGCCGAGATCGGCGCGCACGGCGTGGTGGCCGGCCCGGACGCGAGCCTGCACGAGCAGCCGTCGAACGCGATCAAGAAGGCCTGCGAGAAGGCCGGTGTCGACGCGACCGGCCTGGACCTGGTCGAGATCAACGAGGCTTTCGCCGCGGTCGGCATCGTCTCGACCCGCCAGCTGGGAATCGACGAGGAGAAGGTCAACGTCAACGGCGGCGCGATCGCGCTGGGACACCCGATCGGGATGTCCGGCGCCCGCCTCGCACTGCACCTCGCGCTCGAGCTCAAGCGCCGCGGCGGCGGGACCGGTGCCGCAGCGTTGTGCGGCGGCGGTGGTCAGGGCGACGCCCTGCTGCTCAGGGTCCCCTCAGCCTGACCTCGGCATCCCGGAGAAATCCCTGAGAGGTACCCGGGGATTTGCCCACCTTCATGATCAACTGTCTGGTTCGTGGCTACCCTGGATGGCATGAAGTGGCTTCCAGGGGGATGGCAACGAGCTGACTGGGGCGAACCGACGCGCACGATTCCGCGCGGGACCGCTCGCTACGCCGAGGGGCGACCGGCGGCGGGACCCCACCCGCCGGCAGCCGCGCCCACGTCCGCACTGCTGGGCTCCGACGCTCGCGACGTGGACGTGAGCGCGGCGGGCTTCCGCACGCTGCTGATCGGCGGTGGGATCAGCGGCCTGGGCACCGTGCTGATCGCCGCGACGCTGGCCAACAGCGGCAGCACCCCGGGCATGTGGGTCTGGCAGCTGGTCTTCGGCGTGGCGTTCCTGTGGTTCCTGATGGGGTCACGCGGAATGCTGCGCGGCCGCGGGTTCCTCATCGACCGCAGCGGCTTCTACGCGCGCACCAGCGGCGAGGTCGTCGGCGTCGACTGGCGTGAGATCAAGGCCGTCGGCATCGGCACGCTGCCGTGGATCGAGAACAAGCGGCCGGTGAACCCGGAGCGCCGCCGCGCGCTGGAGATCTACCCCGCGGATGCCGGTTTCATCGAACGTCACCCGGAACTGGAGCGCTGGTTGGTGGAGGAGGCGCCGACGGTCCAAGGGCTCCCGCCGGACCGCTACCGGTTCCACCTCCCGCCGTTCAGCAGCCTGCCGAAGGATCTGGAGAGCGCGATCAAGGACATCGCGCCGCAGAAGTGGGTGGGCCAGTACCGGCGTCACCTGCCGCCCCCGCCGCAGGGCTGATCGGCCTCGGCACCCAGGCTCGCGACCGGGTCAGCGGCGCTCAGGAGCGGATCATCGACGGAGAAGGTGCGTGCCGCGCCCCTGCCCGTCGCAGCCGTTTCGAAGCGGACGGTGACCCGGCCGTGCCCGGACCCCTGGACCCAGCCGTGCCCGTGCTCGGCGTGCTGGACGTCGTCACCTGCTCGCCACTGCCGCGACGATGGCGGCGGCGTTCCGGCCGGTTCGGCCGCCTCCGGTTCGGGGGTGGGGCCGTCCTCCGGGTCGGCGGGGTGGTCGAACAGTGATTCCTGCTCCGAGGTGGCAAGACCCGAGTAGGACACCCCGACCAGCCGCACGGGAGTGCCCGGTGGCAAGGCGATCGGCAGGAGACGGCGGGCCGCGGCCGAGAGGGCGTGCAGCTCGCTGGTGGCAGAGGAGAAGGTCTCGGCGCGGCTGATCGTGGTGAAGTCCGAGTCGCGGACCTTGAGCGTCACCGTGCGCGCGGCGCGCCCCGAGGACACCAGCCGCCGGTGGGCGTTCTCGGCCTGGCCGACGACCTCGGCCAGCAGCGTCTCGCGGTCGGCGATGTCGTGATCGAAGGTCGTCTCCGCGCTGACCTGCTTGGCCTCGGCGCGTTCGGCTACGGGGTGGTCGTCGATGCCCTGCGAGAGCCGGTGCAGTTCGCCGCCGACGGCTTGCCCGAGCAGGGACGTCACGTCCTGGGAGTGCATCGCGGCGAGCTCGCCTACCGTGTTGACCCCGATGCGGTGCAGCTTGGACTCGGTGACCGGACCGATGCCCCACATCTTGCGCACCGGAAGAGCCCACAGCAGTTCTTGCTGCTCGTCAGGCGGCACGACCAGCATGCCGTCGGGTTTCGCCAGGCCGGAGGCGATCTTCGCCAACTGCTTGCCCGGGCCCGCACCGATCGAGGCCGCCACCCCGACCTCGCGCAGTACCCGTGCCCGGAGCGCGGCGGCGAACTCCTCGACCCGCTGCACGTCGGCACCGGTGAGCTCGGTGGGCTCCAGGAACGCCTCGTCGACCGACACCTGCTGCACGACGTCGGAGACCTCGCGCACGATGCCCAGGACCTGCCGGCTCACGACCTGGTAGACGCGGAAGCGCGGCGGCAGGACGACCGCCACCGGGCAGCGCCGACGCGCCTCGCCCATCGGCATCGCGGACTTGGCCCCGTACTCCCTGGCTTCGTAACTGGCACCGGCGACCGTGCCGCGCGGGCCGAGCCCGCCGACCAGGACCGGACGGTTGCGCACGGTCGGACGGGTGAGCTGCTCCACGGACGCGAAGAACGCGTCCATGTCCATGTGCAGCACCCACCTCATGGGACTCATTGAACTCGAACAGGCCGACAAGGTCCCACAAGGCGCGGCCGTGAGCGCCGTCTCCGTCGCTCTCCCGGCCGGGGAGCTCAAGGTCGTCTCCGGCTCACCCGCGCCCCGGCCGGACCGGTGCATGGGAACCTTCCTGTCACTTCCCGCGGGGGTCAGCGCAGGCGGGACCAGGCGTAGGTGGTCATCGCGTCGCGGAGGTACGCGGCCATGCCCTTGGGCTTGCGGCGCTCGATGCGCTGCCGGAACTTCGGCTGGTTGACGTACATCTCGGCCAGCCGGAGGTAGGAGGCGCGGTCGGGCGTCCAGAAGTGCCCGAGCCACTGGTAGTGCTCGTGGACGATCTGCTGGGTCCGCGGATCGTTGCTGGGCACGCCGGTGGCGAACAGTTCGGCGACGGTGGAGCTGATCCGCTGCCAGTCCTGCCCGATCTTGCGGGCGACGGCTTGCTTCTGGGCGGGGCTGAGGTTCCCGGCGCCGGGGGGTGTGGCGTTTCCGATCAGCGCGGTGCCGTCCTCGACGGCCTCGGTCTGTTCGAGAGCTGCGCTCCCGGACAGGTTGTTCGGCTGCACGGCGTTCCCCCTGCTTCGATCACGCGCGAGCACCGCGCCTTCCACCACGACCTACGTGCAGTGACGATCAAGACTCTTTCGAGCGAAATGTGTCAACTGCCTGTGGCACATTAGCGGAGACGCGTAGCTCCGGTGCGTGATCCAGCAGATCCGCGGCAACTCGCGTGATCGCGACGCGGATCTCAGCTGGGGGGAGGGGCTCAGCCCTGCTGGTCCTCTTCCGGCTCTTCCTTCGCGGCCGGCTCGCGAGGTGCGAGGAAGACCACGCCCCGGTCCAGGTCCAGCGGACCGCCCGGGTCGTGCTCGCGGGAAACACCGTCCTCGTCGCCCTCGTGCTTGAGCCTGCGACCGGGGAACATCTCACCGATTGCTGCCATAACCCCACCGTAACCGCGACCTGCGCCGAGGCACAGCGGTGAGCGAAAGGTTCCCATGCTCGCACCGCAGAGCCCGCCCGTGAGACGAAGGTGCCCGCCTCGCCAGTGGCGAGACGGGCACCTGTCGGTCAAAGCCTCAGCACTGGGACTTGTAGAAGTACTGGGCCTGCTGGTCCATGGTGTCGCGGGTCAGGGAGATCATCTCGGTCTTGGTCTCGCGCTCGACCGGCTGGCCCTTGATAGCCGCGATGGCGCGCTTGACGCCCTCCTGGCCGATCTTGCCCGGGTTCTGCGCGATGAGGGCCTGCACCCGCCCGTTGCGGAGGTCGTCGACCTGCTTGGGGCTCGCGTCGAAGCCCACCAGCTGCACCTGACCGGACTTGCCCGCGTTGGACAGCGCGGTGCCCGCGCCCTCACCGGTGTTGAGGTTCGTGCCGAACACGCCCACCAGGTCCGGGTTTGCCGCCAGCGTCGAGGACACGATCTGCGCGGCCGTGGCCGGCTCGTTCTCGGTGTACTGGGTCGCCAGCAGCTTCAGGTTCGGGTGCTTCTTGACCTCGTCCTCGAAGCCCTTGGCGCGCTCGTCGGTGGTGGAGGTGCCCGCCTTGGTGTTGAGCGCCAGAACCGAGCCGGGCTTGCTGCCCAGCAGCTGCACCAGCGTCTGCGCCGCCAGCTGTCCGCCGGCGTAGTTGTCCGACGACAGCGAGGTGACCGCCACGGAACGGTCCTCCAGCGCGGTGTCGACCTCCACGACCTGAATGCCGTTGCCCTTCGCCTGCTGCAGCGGCGCGGCCAGGGCCTTGTCGTCGGTCGGGGCGATGATCACCGCACCCGGCTTGCTGCTGACGATGCCGCCGAGGATCTGCGACTGCTCCGCCTGCTCGAACTTCTCCGGGGCCTGCGGGTTGAGCTGGTAACCCTGCGCTGCGGCTTCCTGCTGCGCCGCGCACTCGATGGAGACGTAGAAGGGTTCACCGCGCTGACCGGTGATCAGGGCCAGGTTCTTGTTGTTCGGGTCGGTCTGGCCGCCGGTGCCACCGATCTGCCCGGAACCGCATCCGGCCAGCAGCAGCGCCGCGGCGCCGAGCGCCAACAGCCCCTTGTGCGTTCTCATCGAAACAACCTCCACACGGCTCTGTGTTGAAAAAGGCTTTGGTTTCAAAGGGTTTTCAGGTCATCGGTTGTTGCGGGCCCGACGTCGGCGCTGGTCCAGGTAGACCGCGGCGACCAAGACCGCTCCGACAGCGATCGGCTGCCAGAACGGGCGAACACCGGCCATCACGAATCCGGCGTCGAGCACCGCCGGGATGAAAACGCCGATGACGCTGCCGAGAATCGTTCCGATGCCGCCGAAGAGGCTGGTTCCGCCCAGCACCACGGCGGCGATCGAGTTGAGGTTGTCGTTGCTGTGACCGCTGATCGTGGTCGTGCCGAAGTAGGCCAGTGACATGAAACCGGCCAGCCCGGCCAGCACGCCGGTGAGCGTGTAGACCGCGATGAGGTGGCGGGTCACCTTGATCCCGCTGCGCCGCGCGGCTTCGGCGTTGGAGCCGATCGCGTAGGTGTAGCGGCCGAAGGCGGTGGTGTGCAGCAGCCACATCGCCAGCAGCGTGATGATCGCGGCCAGGATCACCAGGTTCGGCACCACCGCGAAGGACGTGCCCGTGCCCAGCGTGGTGCGCAACGCGGCCGGAACCGTGCGCACGTCGATGCCGTTGGTCAGCAGCTGAGCGGCGCCGAGCGCGGCGCCGAAGGACCCGAGCGTGACGATCAGCGCGGGCACCCGGGCCACGGCCACCAGCAACCCGTTAAGCAGGCCCCACACCGCGCCGCCGATCAGCGCGGCGACCAGCCCGATCGCGATGACGCCCCAGCTGGCGCCGGTGGCGTCGCCACCGCTGAGCGCCTCCATGGTCATCGCCGAGACGACCCCGGCGAACACCAGCACCGAACCCACCGAGAGGTCGATGCCGGAGGTGATGATCACGAAGGTCATGCCCACCGCGAGCATCAGCAGCGGCGCGGCCTGCACCAGCAGGTTCTGCACGTTGAACAGGGTCAGGAAGGCGTCCGGCCGCAGCGCGCCGAACAGGGCGCACAGCACCACGAGCACCAGGCCCGTCCACACGGTGTTGGATCCGGCCAGCCGTGAGCGGAGGCTCACAGCGGGTTCGTCGGGAGACTGCTGCACCGGCGTCTCGGGGGAAGTCTTCTGCGGAGTGGACATCAGCTCGCGTCCTCCTGCGACAAGGCCCCGGTCATCGCGCCGACCAGGTCTTCCAACTTGGCTTCCGACGCCTTGAACCGCGCCACCCTGCTGCCCAGGCGCAGCACCTCGACGCGGTCGGCAACCGAGAGCACCTCGGGCATGTTGTGGCTGATCAGCACGACGGCCATCCCGTTGTCGCGAACCCGCCGGACGACGTCGAGGACGCGTTCCCGCTGCACCACGCCCAGCGCGGCGGTCGGTTCGTCGAGGAACACCAGCCGGCTCGCCCACGCGACCGACCGCGCCACCGCGACGCTCTGCCGCTGCCCGCCCGACAGCGCCCCGATCGGCACCGACAGGTCGGGCAGTGCCACGCCGAACTTGGCGAACTGCTCGGTGGCCTCGGCGCGCATCTTGGCCTTGTCCAGCATCCCGAGCTTGCCGAGCAGGCCGGGACGCCGGATCTCGCGTCCCAGGAAGAGGTTCGCGGCCGGGTCCAGGTCCGGCGCGACGGCCAAGTCCTGGTAGGCGGTTTCGATGCCGTGACCGCGCGCAGCGGACGGCGAGTCCAGCGACACGGGTGTGCCATCGACCAGGATCTGGCCCGAATCCGGCTGCTCCACCCCGGAGAGGCACTTCACCAGGGTCGACTTGCCGGCACCGTTGTCACCGATGAGCGCGACCACCTCACCGGGATGCACGGTGAAGGAGGCCCCTCGCAGCGCTTCCACGCTGCCGTAGCGCTTGACTAGATCACGTGCTTCGAGAAGTGGTTCGGTCATGCGTGGCTCCCAGCTGATGGAGGTCTGCACAGCACGGTGGTGAGGTCCCCTTCGAGGCGGGTCTGCCCGGCGGCGTGCGGAACGACGGCGGTGGCACCGCGGCTGAGCTGCACAGGGGAACCATTCGCGCAGTGCAGTTCCCCGCTGCCGTCCAGCACGATCAGCACCCCGAAGGAGGGGTCGATCTCGGCCGAACCGTGCACGCGGTCGGCGCGGAAGAACGGCGCGGCGTCGTCGGCGAGCAGTGGAACGCGTCCTTCACCCAGCCCGCCGGTGCGCTTGATCAACGATTCGAGGAGAGCGTCGTCGAACCCGGATCGGTTGACGGTCTCCAACGCGGTGGTGGTCTCCAAGCCGAGGAACGCGCCTTCGGCATCGGCCAGGAATCCCTGCCACTCGAGGGTGATCGAAAAATCGGTGGGCTGCTGCAGCTCCACGATGAAGACCCCGGCGCCGATGGCGTGCGGGGTGCCGGCGGGAACGTGCACCGTGTCGCCAGGCTTGACCGGGATCTCGTTGAGCGAGCCCAGCATCGCCGAGGAGTCCTGGGTGCGCACCCACTCGGCCACGACCTCCGGGGACACGTCCTCCCGGAAGCCCAGGTAGACCACGGGGTTCGCGCCGCTGGTCCCCACCACGATCCACGCTTCGGTCTTGCCGAAGCGAGAACCCAGGTGCCGCTTGGCGAATCCGTCGTCGGGGTGGCAGTGGACCGGCAGCCGCTGTCCGGCGTCGAGCAGCTTCACCAGCAGCGCGGTGCTCTCACCGAAGGCCGACACGTGATCGGTCCCCAGCCAGGACTGCGGGTCGCTGCTGACGACGTCCCGCAGCAGCTGTCCGTCGGGCAGCCGCGAAAGACCGGACTCCTCCTGGCCGAACCGGGTGGTGGTGGACGCGACCCAGTCTTCGGGGCCGAACTCGCGGTCGTCGCCGCCGCCGCGCAACGCGGCGATCGACGCCCCGCCCCGGTAGAACTGCCGGGGTTGGTTCGCTGGCAGCACCGTGGGCTGCGCGGATGGTGAACTGTGGACGGAACTCAACGAACTACCTCTCCAGATCCTCGGACCAGCAGCCTGGTCGGGACGACCACGCGGCCGGGCGGCGACGTGTCGCCGTCCAGCCGCGCGAACAGCAACTCGGCCGCGGACTTGCCCAGCGCCCAGGTGTCGTGGGTGACCACGGTGATCGGTGGGTCCAGCAGGTCGGCCAGCTCGAAGTCGTCGAAGCCGACCAGCGCAGGTCGCGAAGGCCGACCGGACAGCGAGCGCAGCGCGTGGATGGTGATCCGGTTGTTGCCGGTGACCAGCGCGGTGGCGTCGCGCAGCGGGCCGGAGAGCGCTGCGGACACGGATTCGTCGCTGTGCGGTCCCATCACGACCAGCTCGGGGTCGAAGGGCACGCCGGCCTGGGCGCAGCCCTCGCGGAATCCGCGCAGCCGTTCGGAGGCGGTGTGGATCTCGGGGGCGTCGCCCAGGAAGCCGATGCGGCGGTGGCCTTGCTCGGCGAGGTGCCGGGCGGCCTGCGCCGTCCCGCCGGCGTTGTCGATGAGCACCGAGTCCGCTTCGAGGTTGCCCGGCGGGCGGTCGACGAAGACGACCGGTGTGCCCGTGTTGATCTCGTGCGCGATGTAGCCGTGCTGGTGACCGGCGGGGACGACGATCAGCCCGTCGACTCGGCGGGCGCAGAACTCCAGGACCAGCTCTCGTTCACGAGTCGGGTCCTCGTCGGAGGAACCGGTGAGGACCTGCTTGCCCTGCACCTGGGCGACTTCCTCCACCGCGCGGGTCAGCATCGAGTAGAAGGGGTTGGCCAGGTCTTCCAGGACCAGGCCGAGGGTGCCGGTCCCGGTGCCGCGGCGCAGGTTGCGGGCGCTGACGTTGCGGCGGAAGCCGAGCTGGTCGATCGCGGAGAGCACGCGTTGCGCGGTCACCGGATGAACCCCGGCTTCGGCGTTGACGACGCGGGAGACCGTTTTGACGCTCACACCGGCCAGCCGCGCGACATCGGTCATGGTGGCGCGGCGGACGCTTCTCGAATCAGACAACGTTGTCATGGCGGAGCGGATTGGACCCCACCCGCGAGCGGTTTGTCAATGCTGTTCGTCCGGTTCTGCTGCGCTCGGACGCGCCGCTTGCGCCACCCGGCCCAACCGCGGCGGGCGCGCCGAGATCGCTGCCGCCGGGCGCGGGGAAGTGACAGGAAGGTTCCCTTCCTCGCGGTTCAGCGCCGTGCGGAGGGAGGGGTCAAGGCATCCGGCAGCCGCAACCGATGCGCCTGATCGGCGCCCTCGGTGGCCAAAAGCGACAGGAACGGCGCTGAGCGTTGACCTCGTCCGCGTCGGCCCGCGACGGTGGGTCGGCGTGGCTTGACAAGGTTGTCTAGGTGCGGAGAAGACGATGCTTCCAGGCATGTCCAGAAGATCCGTTTTGCGCGCGATGGGTGCTGCGGCCGTCGCAGGCGGGATGTTCGCGACCACGTCGCTCCCCTCGTCGGCGCAGGGGAGTTGGAAACCGGTTGCCGACGCCGTTCGCGAGGAATTCCTGTGGGCGTGGCGCCACTACGTCGACCGCGCCTTCGGCGCCGACCACATCAAACCGATCTCGGGCGGACGGGAGGACTTCTTCGTCGAGGGGCACTCGGTCGGCCTGAGCGTCGTCGAGGCGGTGGACACGCTGTGGCTGATGGAAGCCGACGCCGAGGTCGAGCGAGCCGTGCAGTGGATCGTCGACGACCTCGACTTCAACATCGACGCTCCCTTCCAGGTCTTCGAGACCAACATCCGCATGGTCGGAGGCCTCGCGGCCGCCTACCACTGCACCGGTGATCCACGGCTTCTCGAGCGCGCCAAGGACGTCGCCGACCGGCTCCTGCCGGCTTTCACCCGGTCTCCGACGGGCTTGCCCTACCGGTACGTGAACCTGGCGACCGGGCAGGTCAGCGACCCGGAGACCAACATCGTCGAGATCGGCACCTACATCGCCGAATTCGGCGTCCTGTCGGAGTGGACCGGGGACAACCGCTATTACGAACTGGCGAAACGAGCGATGCGCGTCGCCTACGACCAGCGCACCGACATCGGCCTCCTGCCGCACGACATCAACGCCGAGACGGGGCAGTGGCGCAACCGCCAGGCGACCGTCGGACCGCCCGGCGACTCGTACTACGAGTACCTGTGGGACGGGTACCGGTTGTTCGGCGACCCGGAGCTCAAGCAGTGGTACGACGCGCTCACCGACGCGATCCTGTCGAAGCAGGCCGAACACCGGGACGGGATGCTGTGGTTTCCGCAGGTCGACGCCTTCACCGGTGAGGTCCTCAGCCGGGAGCAAAGCGTCCTCGCCGGCTTCTACGCGGGCCTGCTCGCAGAATCCGGCCGTGTCGCCGAAGGTCGCGCTTACCACGATGCGTTCAACGTGGTGCAGGACCAATTCGGCGTGATCCCGACCTTCGTGGACTACTCGACGATGAAGGCGACCCGCGTCGACAACGCGCTGCGCCCGGAGTTCGCCGACTCCGCGCTCATGCTGTGGCTGGCCACCGGCGACGAGGTGTTCCGCGAGCGCGCACACACCCACTTCAAGAACATGGTGGCCACTTCCAAGGCGAAGTACGGCTTCGCGTCCCTGGCGGACGTCACCGCCGCACCACCGTCCCAACAGGACACTTGTCCGGGCTACTGGTGGTCGGAGCAGATGAAGTACTACTGGCTGCTGTTCTCCGACACCCCGCGGCTGGACTACCGCGACAACTACCTGAGCACCGAGGCGAACCTGCTGCGCGGAGCGCGGCGCTGAGGCGGGGATGGGAACCTTCCTGCCACCGGTGGTGAGTGAGAGGTTCCCATCCTCGTTCCCGTTGCGGGGATACCCTGGAGGCCATGGCTGATCATGTTCAGGTGGTGACCACCACCGACTCCGAGGAGTCCGCCGCCGAGCTCGCGAGGGGCGTCGTGGAGGCCCGGCTCGGGGCGTGCGTGCAGGTCGTGCCGATCCGCAGCTTCTACGTGTGGGAGGGCGCGGCCCAGGACGACCCGGAGTGGCAGCTGCAGATCAAGACCTCCAGCGGTCGGTTGGACGCGCTCGTCGCGCACCTGAAGACCCATCACGGCTACGACGTCCCGGAGATCATCGCGACGCCGATCGTCGGCGGGAACCCCGATTACCTGGCTTGGGTCGACGAGCAGGCGACTCCGGCGTCTCCGTGACCCGCGTCACCGGGCACACTCGCTAGAGGTGCCGTGCAATCGGAAGTGGGGTCGACGTGCCGCGTAGCTATGGCGGGTGGTTCCGGCTGGTCGCGATCGCCGAGGCGTTCTCGTGGGCAGGACTGCTGGTGGCGATGGCGTTCAAGTACGGGCTCGGGTGGCCGCTGGGCGTGACCGTCATGGGCTCGGTCCACGGCGCGCTGTTCACCGCGTACGTGGTGACCGCGCTGGTCGTGTTCAGCCCGCTGCGCTGGCGCTTCTGGACGTTGGCGCTGGCGTTGGTGGCCTCGGTGCCGCCGCTGGCGACGGTGTGGTTCGAGCGCTGGGCCAATCGCCGCGGCATGCTCACCGTTCCGGACTCCGACGCCCCGACGTTCTGGGGTCAGGTGCGCTACGCGCTCAAGGAGCTCAACTAGAAGTCGCCCGCGGAGTGGCGGACCTTGCCGAGCAGTTCGGTGAGCTGCTGGGTCTGACGTTCGGTGATGCCGCTGAGGCCGAAGTCGATCTCGGTGACCGAGTCGGTCGCCTTCTGCATGAGGTCCCGGCCCTGCTCGGTGATCTCCACCAGGGTGGTGCGCCGGTCCGTCGGGTGCGGGACGCGCCGGACCAGGTCGTCCTGCTCGAGCCTGTCGACGATGTTGGTCACGCTGGTCGGGTGCAGCTGGAGCCGGTCGCCCATGACCCGCATCGGCAGGCTGCCGCGCTTGGAGAACGTCAGCAGCACGAGGGCTTCGTACCGGGCGAAGGTGAGGTTGTGCGCGCGCAGGGCGTTGTCGACCGCTGACTGCAGGATCTGCTGCACGCGCATCACGCTGGTCACCGCTGCCATCGTCGTGGACGGGCCGATCCGCTCTGCCCAGGTCTCGGCCGCTCGGGCGATGGGGTCGAAGGGCAGCGGGCCACGGGAGCTCATAGCGCCGACGCTAGCAGCGAGAGGAAGCACGTCTGATGACTGTGCTGCTACTACTGGTTCCAGGACTTGAATGACGTGGACTGATCGGAGGAGGCAGACGTGCTGGTGGCGTTCAGCGTGGCCCCGAGCGGGGCCGGTGAGAGCGACGGTGTCAGCGAGGCGGTCGCAGCTGCTGTGAAGGTGGTCCGGGATTCCGGTCTGCCGCACGAGACGACGTCGATGTTCACCACGATCGAGGGCGAGTGGGACGAGGTCATGGACGTCGTCAAACGGGCCACTGAGGCCGTGTCCGCGCAGGCCCCGCGCACGAGCCTGGTGCTCAAGGCCGACATCCGGCCCGGGCACTCAGGGCAGCTGCGGGCGAAGGTGGAGCGGGTCGAGCAACATCTTCGGGAACAGTAGGTGAACGCGAAACGGGGGTGGTGCCATCGGCACCACCCCCGTGATCACGTCAGGCTCGACTGACGTCAGCCCTCCGGGTGGTCCACCACCGGGGCGTTGACGCACTCGCTGCTCTGCGGCGACAGAACCGGGACGACGACGCCGATCGCGGCACCCACGTTGTTGCCGCAGGCCTGCACCGGGACGGCGCTGATGTTGTTGTCGTCCAGCAGGTTGACGCCGTCGTTGTCGGCGGTGTCAGCGAACGCGGCGCTGCCCAGGGTCACGATGCTGAGGGCGGCGACGCCGGCGGCACCGGCAACACGGGTTGCAATACGCACTGTTTCGAACCTCTCGTTGAACTACTGGCCGAAGGTCCCCCACGAGAGACCCCGCGGCCCGCGAGCGGACGAACAGTCCCCCGCGGGCTCTGTGTCCTCTTCGGCGATCACTGCGGGAGAACATGAGGGTTTGATCGCCTACTCCACCTGTTCGAGTGTCTTCGTTCACCAATTCGAATTGATCTTTGCGTTTTCGGCGTGTCGGGCGAGTGCATTCGGTGACCGGCTCGCCGCCCGGATGTGACCTTGCGTCCGCTCGTGCGAGAAAGGTTCCCTTCATCGCACGCCCACGCGCCACGCCGCAGGTAGGACGTGTCAGGATGGAAACCGTGACGAGGCCGGATCCACGCCAGAACGCAGCAGCGATGTCCGCCGGGATGGCGGGCGCAGTCGACCTGTCGGCACTCAAGAACCGTGCCGAGGCCGCCAACTCCAGCGCGCAGCCGCCCAGCGGCGGTGACGGAGCTGCCGGGCAATCGCACCCGGCGATCATCGAGGTCACCGAGGCCGATTTCCAGGCCGAGGTGGTCGAGCGATCCCTGCAGGTTCCGGTCGTCGTGGACCTGTGGGCGACCTGGTGCGAGCCGTGCAAGCAGCTCTCGCCCGCGCTGGAGAAGCTCGCGCGCGAGGGCAACGGCGCCTGGGTGCTGGCCAAGGTCGACGTCGACGCGAACCCCCGGATCGCGCAGCTGTTCCAGGTCCAGTCGGTGCCCATGGTGATCGCGGTCGCCGGTGGTCAGCCGGTCGACGGCTTCGCCGGTGCTCAGCCGGAACCGCAGTTGCGGGAGTGGATCGACTCCCTGCTCAACGCCCTGCGCGACCAGTTGCCCGGCATCCGGGCGGCCGAGGAAGGCGCGGCTGAGGGCGCCGAGCCGGAAGAAGAGCTCGAGGACCCGCGGTTCACCGCGGCCGAGGACGCCTTGGAGCAGGGCGACTTCGCCGCCGCCGAGGCCGCGTACCAGCAGATCCTCGACAGCGAGCCCGCCAACGAGCAGGCCAAGGCCGCTCTGATGCAGGTGCGCTTCATGGCCCGCGCCGAGCAGGCCGACCCGTCGGCGATCGAGCGCGCCGACGCCGCACCGGACGACCTCGACGCACAGATCGCCGCCGCTGACGCGGAGGTCGCGTTCGGCAAGGTCGACGAGGGCTTCAGCCGCCTCATCCAGACCGTCAAGCGCACCGCGGGAGACGACCGCGACCGGGTTCGCACGCACCTGGTCGAGATGTTCGAGATCTTCCCCGGGGGCGACGAGCGGGTCACCAAGGCCCGTCGCAACCTCGCCAGCGCGCTGTTCTGATCTTCACCACCACGATCGCCCTCGGAGCCGACGGGTTCCGAGGGCGATCGTGGCCGTGGTGAGAGATCGGTGCCCTTCCACCAGGATTCCGGCGGCCTCGATCAGGCCGGGTCCACCAGTCGCTCGCGTAGCGCTGCGACACCGGACTCGCCCAGCCTCCCCGCGGTCGCCAGGTAGGCGGCGAAATCCCGTTCGCTGATGACCTCGTCGAGGGCCTCGCGTTCCGTCGTGCCCTGCCGGGCCAGGAATTCCCGGACCTTCGAGGTGTCATCGCCCAAGCCGGACGCCGCGCACTGCTCCGCTCGGCGCTGGTGACTGATCGCGTAGTCCTCAGCGATGTCCTGCGCGCTCGCTCCGAGAGCGGCCAGCAAGATCAGGCAGATCAACCCGGTGCGGTCCCTGCCACTGCCGCAATGCACCAGCACGCCGCCGGGGCCGGCCTCGGCGATGGTGCCGAGCACCTCGCCGAGGCGCTGCGGGTAGCGGTCGAGGAACGGCCCGAAGTACAGGGGAGTGCACGAGAAGGCCCCACCCCACCGGTCCCAGAACTCGGTGTCGGAGGTGTCGTCCAACGGGAGGCGGAGGGCGGTCAATCCTGCCGGGCGTGCAGCGCGGTCCAGCTCGTCCTCGTCAGGACCGGTCAGATCGATGATCGTGCGGACCCCGTGCTGCCACACGCGTTCCCAGCCCACCGCCGTCAGCCTCGCGGGGTGTTCCGCTCGTACGACCGTTCCCCAGCGGACGCGGCCGCCGGCCACCGGTAGACCACCCAGATCACGGGCGTTCACCACGCCCTCGAAGTCGAGAATCCGTTGTGAGCTCATGCTTCGGAGGACGCGCGGGCCCGCTGGAGGTTGAGCGGGAAGCTCAGCTGTCGTACTTGGTGGTGCACGGCGCGAGGCCTTCTTGCACGCCGACCCGGAAGGCCTCCACCCGCGCGAAACCGACCGGAACCTGATCGCCGTTGACGTTCGCCGAGATCAAGCTCTGCTCGCCGAGCAGCGCGGACACGCCCTCGTCGATGTCCTCGGGCACGATCCGCAGCTTGCCCACCGGGTTGCGCTGCCCGATCGGGTCCTCCACCAGCAGACCGCTCCACGCGCCGACCATGCACGCGGTCCGGAGCCCGGCGGCCTCGTCATCGAGGGAGTAGCCGGCGGCCTTCTGCACCGAAAGCGCGTACCGGGACGCGATTTGCGCGTAGGCGGCGAAGTCGCCGTATCCGGAGGACTGGCTCTCCTTGCTCGGAGGCGTCGCGATCTCGCGCAGCTCCGGGACGTTCAACGAGATCGTGTTCGTCTCGGTGCAGTACGACGCGGGCGTCGTCGGTTGCCGCCCCGAGCAGGTCCGGGGCTCGGCGATGACCCTCGGCGGCTCCGCACCGGTGTCCCGGAACACCGCGCGCAGGCTCTCCTCCACGGCCTTCAAGCTCTTGTCGTCGACGGGCAGGTCGGTTTCCTGCTGGGTGGGCTTCCAGTTCTGGAACAACGTGGTGCGCTTCTTGACCTCGTCGTTGGTCATCTTCGCGCAGCGTTCGGGCCCGTCGCTGAAGCCGAACTGGAAGGCGCTGACCCGGTCGAAGGCGGTGCCGTGCGCGTTGCTGCCGGTGAAGTCCGAGGCACCGGGCGAGTCGCGGATGAAGTTGAGCACGCCCATGACCTCGTTGAGGCCGGAGCCGGTGGACACCTGGAAGTACTGCGATGAGCCCTCGGCGACGTGCCGGAAGTAGGCGCCGGTGAAGCAGTCGGCCTGCTGCTCCAGCACGATCACGGGATCGTTCTGCCCGGCGGTGCCCGCGCGGTGCTGCACCGCGTGCCCCATCTCGTGGGCCAGCACGGTCACCACCGCCAGCGGCCCGAAGCTGTTGTTGAGCTCCGGGAGCAGTTTTCCGCGGTCCCAGGCGACGAGGTCCTCGGGCGGGCAGTAGAAGGCGTTGACCATTCCACCGGTGTTCTGCCCGCACAGCGGGGCTCCGGGAGCTCCCGAGTCGTAGGAGATCAGGCGCTTCACCGGTTCGAACTGCTTGCCGTCGAAGGCCTCCGGGAAGGCCTCGGCCCAGTAGGCGTCGACGTCGGAGACCGCGTTGCGGGCGAGCTTGTCCATCTCCCCGTTGTCGGTGCCCTCGACCGGGAGCGGAGCCTGCGGGGAACCTTCCTTCGGTCCGCTCGGGCCGTCGGCGGCCGGAAGCCCCGCCACGCTGGTCGTGGAGTAGCCGCCTAACGTCGTGGGCACACCGCTGATGACCTGCGAACACCCGCCGACCAGGGATGCGCAGGTGAGCGCCGAGATCACGGCGCCGAGGATGCGCCTACGCCGCCGGGTTCCCGTCGCCACCACTCCACGCGCCCCATCTCGCTACCGGTACTGAACTCGTCGCCCTGGGCCGGCCGCGCGGACCGGTCTGCGCGGAGCAGCCTATCGGGTGGTGGATCTTCGTCACGGACGATCTCAGCGGATGCCGATCGTGGGTGGCAGGAAGGTTCCCATGCTCACTCCAGGCACCCGCTGGAGCCGGAGGTCGCGCCGTCGCGGAAGGCCGCGATCCGATCCGAACCGCTCATCGTGGGGCCTCCGCCGCGGGAGACCGCATCGGAGTCGAGGACCACCTGCACCGCCTCGTCCAGGTCACCGGGGGACAGGTGCGGCTGCTGCGCGGTGAACGCGCCGGTCAGGCAGACGATGCGTTCGCCCGTCACCGGGCGTCCCAGTTCGGTCAGCGCGGCGAGCGCGTAGCGGGAGGCGAGCAGCGTGGTGACGGCCTGGTCGCCGATGTCCTCGTGCGTCCTGCTCAGTGCCGCGGGATCGGCGCTGACGGTGGGAGGGGACGGGCAGAAGCCGACCGGTCCGACTGCTCCCGGGCAGCCGGTGGCCCGCGCTGGAGGGACCCATCGTCCGCCGTGGCCGATGACGACGGACCTGAAGTGCTCGGCCACGGACGTGGTGTCCAGCAGCGTTGCCAAGGGCACGTTCGGATCGTCGTCGACCGGCTCGGCGACGTCGCTCTCAGCCACTCCGGTGCACCCGCGAGGGCCACCGGAGAATCCGCGCTGGAACGCGGTCACCCGATCGAAGGCCGTGCCGTGCCCGGTGGTGCCGACGGGGTCGCGGAAGACGGTGATGGCGCGCAGTGCCTCGTCGATCTGGTCGGGGTCGGTGCGCAGGTGCTGCGCGTGCCCGTCGGACACCCAGCGGAGGAAGGAACCCGCGTAGCAGTCTGCCATCGCCTCCAGCCGCAGCGGCGCGCCCTCGGTGAGACCGGCGCGCTGCTGAACGGCGTGTCCGACCTCGTGGGAGAGCACCACCGCCACGGCCGTGTCCCCGTAGTGCTCGCGCAGCACCGGCAGCAGCGCTGTGCGATCCCAGGCGATGGCGTCCACGGATTGGCAGTAGTACGCGTTGCCCTCGACTTCCTGCCGGTCCGAGGCACACGGCGGAGGCGTGCCGACGCCGCCGGTGTCCACGGAGAAGAACCCTCCGTCGAGGTCGCGCCAGGCAGAGCCGAACGTGTCGGGGTAGGCCTGAGCCCAGTAGCGCTGCACGTCGGTCACGACCGCGGCCGCCAACCGGTCGGTGTCACCGCGGTCGGTGCCGTGTACGAACGCCGGGTCCACCGTGGGTTCCGACACACTCGGCGCCGGCGCCGGAGGCGTCGTGCAGGCGCTGATGATCAGCCCGATGGTCACCGCGACAAGTCCGAATGCACGCACGCGACCCAGCTTCCCACCTGTCTCGCGGGTGGTGGTGCCGTCGGGTGCGCATCTCACGCGACCGCGTCGAGCGAGATATGGTCCGCTCCCGTGAGAGCCGTCCACCGCTTTACCGTCCGGGCCCACCTGCCCGAACCGCTGAGCCCGCTGGGCAAGCTGGCGACGAACCTGCGCTGGGCGTGGCATCCGCCCACGCAGGACCTGTTCTCGGCGGTCGATCCGCAGGTGTGGTCGGCGGTGGGGTCAGATCCGCTGCGCCTGCTGTCGGAGGTGCCCGCTGAGCGGTTGCGCCAGCTCGCCGCGGACGAGGACTTCCTGGCGCGCACCCGCGCGGTGGGCGACGATCTGCGCCGCTACCTCACCATGCCGCGCTGGTACCAGCAGCGACAGGACGAGGGAGCGGAGCTCCCCACTTCGATCGCCTACTTCTCGATGGAGTTCGGTCTCACCGAAGCGCTGCCGAACTACTCCGGTGGGCTCGGCGTGCTCGCGGGCGACCACCTCAAGTCGGCCTCCGACCTGGGCGTCCCCATGATCGGGGTGGGTTTGCTCTACCGCTCCGGTTACTTCCGGCAGGGGCTGTCCTCGGAGGGCTGGCAGGTCGAGCACTACCCGGTGATCGACCCTCGCGGACTGCCGCTGGAGGTGCTCACCGACTCCGATGATCGGCCCGTCGTGGTGGAGGTCGCGATGCCCGCGGGCCGCACCTTGCACGCGAGGGTGTGGAAGGCGCAGGTCGGGCGCGTTCCGCTGCTGCTCCTCGACAGCGATCTCCCGGACAACGACGACGACCTGCGGGGCACCACCGATCGGCTCTACGGCGGCGACGCCGAGCACAAGATCCGCCAGCAGATCCTCGCCGGCATCGGCGGTGTGCGGGCGGTGCGCGCCTACTGCCGTCTCACAGGCCACCCGCAGCCCGAGGTCTTCCACACCAACGAGGGGCACGCCGGTTTCCTGGGGCTGGAGCGCATCCGCGAGCTGCAGGCCGACCCCGGGCTGGACTTCGACCAGGCCACCGCCGCGGTCCGGGCGGGAACGGTGTTCACCACGCACACCCCGGTCCCGGCCGGGATCGACCGCTTCCCGGTGGACCTGGTGCGCCACTACTTCGATGACGGGGCGCAGCAGCCGCTGCTGCCGGGCGTGCCGTCGGACCGGGTGCTCGCGGTGGGCGCCGAGGACAACCCGGGCATGTTCAACATGGCGCACATGGGACTGCGGTTGGCGCAGCGCGCGAACGGCGTCTCGGAGCTGCACGGCGAAGTGATCCGCAAGATGTTCCGCAACCTGTGGCCGGGGTTCGGGGTCGAGGAGATCCCGATCAGCTCGGTCACCAACGGTGTGCACGGGCCGACCTGGTCGGCGCGTGAACTCGGCAAGCTGCTCGGCGAGTCGGAGATGGACAGCGGCGCCGGGTTGCGCGGCATGGAGCCGGTCAGCGATTCGCTGTTGTGGGAGCTGCGCTGCTCGCTGCGCCAGCGCTTGATCGACGAGGTGCGGCGCAGGCTGCGCGTGGCCTGGCAGCAGCGCGGTGCCTCGGACCTGGAGCTGGGCTGGTGCGACTCGGTTTTCGACCCCGAGGTGCTCACCATCGGTTTTGCGCGAAGGGTTCCCACTTACAAGCGGGCGACGCTGATGCTGCGCGACACCGATCGGTTGCGGGAGCTGCTGCTGGACTCCGATCGGCCGGTGCAGATCGTGGTGGCGGGCAAGTCCCACCCGGCCGATGAGGGCGGCAAGGCGATGATCCAGCGGATCGTGCGCTTCGCCGACAGCGCTGATGTGCGACACCGCATCGTGTTCCTGCCGGACTACGACATGTCCTTGGCCCGCTACCTGGTGTCGGGTTGCGACGTGTGGCTGAACAACCCGGTGCGCTCGCTGGAGGCGTGCGGGACGTCGGGGATGAAGGCCGCGCTCAACGGGGGGCTGAACCTCTCGGTGCGCGACGGCTGGTGGGACGAGATGTGCGACAGCCGCAACGGGTGGGCGATTCCCACGGCCGACGGTGTCAGCGACCCGAACCGGCGGGACGACCTGGAAGCCGCTGCGCTGTACGAGCTGATCTCCGAGCACGTGGCGCCGATGTACTACGAGCGCAACAGCGACGGCGTGCCCGGCAAGTGGATGTCGATGGTGCGCCACACCTTGGCGACCTTGGGGCCGCGGGTTCAGGCGTCGCGGATGGTCCGCGAGTACGTCGACGGCCATTACACGCCTGCGGCGCAGTCGATGCGCGCCATGTCCGTCGACGACTTCAGCGGTGCGCGGGAGATCGCCGACTACCGGAGGCGGCTGCAGGCGGCGTGGAACCAGGTGCGGGTCGGGGACACCGAGATGTCGGTGGATCACGGGACACCTCTGCTGGGCGGGCAGGTCACGGTTCGCGCGAGGGTGGACCTCGCCGGCCTCGACCCGTCCGATGTGGACGTCGAGGTCGTGGTCGGCAGGGTCGACGACAACGACGTACTGCACGACTTCGTGACCGCGTCGATGAAGTCCACCGGCGATGGCCGGTACGCGGCCACGGTGACCCTCCCGCACGCGGGCCCGGCGGGCTACAACGTCAGGGTCCTGCCACGGCACTCGCTGCTGTCGCAGCCCGCGGAGCTCGGCAAGGTCGTGCTCGCGGGCTGACGCCGGTCACCTCCGCGAACCGCGATCCCACCGACGCGTCCCGCGCGGAGTGGAGGATGGGAACCTTTCGCGCACTCCGGTGACAGAACGGTTCCCATCCTCACAACGCCCCACCGCCTGCACGCAGGGCAGGTTCTGATGGGGCAGGGTGGGGTCATGAGTGAAACCATGCGGGCCATCACCCAGGACGAGTACGGCGGTCCGGAGGTGCTTCACGAGGCACAGCTGGACAAGCCCGAGCCAGGACCGAGCGATGTGCTGATCCGCGTGCGAGCCGCCGGTGTCAACCCCACCGACTGGAAGCACCGCGCGGGCCCGGGGTTCCTGCTCGATCCCCCGCGCATCCTCGGCTGGGACGTGTCCGGCGTGGTCGAGGCGGTGGGAATCGGCGTCACGCTGCACAAGCCGGGCGACGAGGTCTTCGGCATGCTGCCCTACCCGCTGGGTGTCGGTTCGCACGCCGAGTTCGTGACCGGGCCGGCGCGTGCCTTCGCCGCCAAGCCTGCCGGTGTGGACCACGTGCAGGCAGGTGCGATCCCCTTGGCGGCGCTGACCGCCTGGCAGGCGCTGAACGACACCGCTGATCTGCAGGCGGGCCAGCGGGTTCTGATCCACGCGGCAGCTGGCGGTGTCGGGCATCTCGCGGTGCAGATCGCCAAGGCCAAGGGCGCCCACGTCATCGCCACGGCGAGCAAGGCCAAGCACGAGTTCCTGTCCGGTCTGGGAGTCGACGAACTCATCGACTACAACTCGACCGACTTTGCCGAGGCCCTCGACGATGTGGACGTCGTGCTCGACACGATCGCCGCCGACTACCGCAGCCGTTCGCTGCAGGTGCTGCGCAAGGGCGGGATCCTCGTCTCGATCCTGCCCTACGACCGGGAGTCGCTCGCCGCCGAAGCCGAGGAGCTCGGTGTGCGGGCCGAGCTCATGCTCGTGGAGTCCGACCACGCGGGCATGGAGGCCGTGCGGGAACTGGTCGAGGCGGGCAAGCTTCGCGCCGAGATCGCCGGGACGTTCCCGCTCGCCGACGCGGCCAAGGCCCACGCGCAGGGCGAGACCGGGCGCACCCAGGGCAAGCTCGTGCTGACCATCGACTAGAACTCGCGTGCCCGCGCCGGTGGGGCGGTGAGCATGGGAACCTTCCTGTCACTTCGCTGGTAGGAAGGTTCCCATGCGCTCAGCTCACGGACAGGCGCTGGCGGGTTTCGGTGACCCGGGGGGACCACGGGGCCAGCTCCTCGGCGCGCGCCAAGGCCGTGCGGGCGGCCGCGTTGTCGTGGAGGAGCATGTGCGCGCGGGCGAGGGTGGCCAGGTCGTCGGCGCGGGACAGCGGTGAGTGGTTGTACTCGGCGCCGCTGGTGGCCAGCCGGACCGCGATGTCGGCGTCTCCCTCGATCAGGGCCAGCAGCCCGTTGGTGCCGTTGAGCTCGAACTCCGGGTACCCGAGTTGCACCGCGTCCTGCAGGGCTTTCTTCGCCGTCGGCAACAGGCTGTCCGCCGGCATCTGCCCGGATTCGACGGCCTTGAATCCCAAACCCGCCAGACCTGCGAGCAGGTAGGCCATCTTGCGCGGCGGAACGTCGTTGTCGGACAGGAACTTCAACAGCAGCAGCACGCCTGGCGCGTAGAGCCCGCGCGATTCCAGCACCGCGATCTGGCAGGAGACCGTCGCGTTGATGCCCGGGAAGCGCTCGGCGAGTTCGTCGGCGCGGGCCTGCGCGGTGTCGATGTCACCGCTGCGCAGGGCCTCGTAGGCGCGCGCCGCCAGGGGTGCGGCGAGGAAGTCCGAGCGTTCCGCCTCCGGCAGCCGGGGCAGGGAGAACAGCAGCCACCCGGTCGACGTCGTCAGCGGCACGCGCTTGGGCCACAACTTGACGAGCATGAACGCGCTCATCGCCAGCGCCATCCCGCGTCCGAACGCACCGGGCACCCACCACCACGCGGCGGCCACCGCGGCCAGGCCCGTGAGTGCGGAGAGCAACCCTGCCAGCCAGCAGCGCAGGATCACCGGTGAGCGCCACGGTCCGATCTGCGCCCGCAGGGTCACGGGCAGCGCCCGGAAGGTGAAGGTCACGTTTCCGCGCTTGAAGGACGCGACCTCGCGCATCGCGCCGAACACGATCTGCCGCACGCGCAGTCCGAAGACCGCAGAACCGAGCAACAACCCGACCTGCGTGGCCACCGGCAGCAGGATGGCTCCCACCACACCACCGGACCAACCGGCCGCGACTCCCGTGAAACCGGTGCCGAGGAGGACTTCCACCGTCGCTAGGACAACCGCGCCCACAACGGTGACCAGCACCCAAGGGCGGAACAAAAGGCTCTGCGCTCGCACAAGGCCCGGAGCCTACGGGACCGGCACCGGCCGGGTGACCGCTTTGCTCCCGGTCGCCGTCGCATCCGGCCGCGAAGTGAGCAAGGGAACCTTCCTGTCACTCGCCAGGCGGTGAGTGACAGGAAGGTTCCCTTGCTCTGGTCAGGCCGCGGCGGCGGTGGTGGGAAGGCCCGCTTGCTTCCACGCGTGGAAGCCGCCTGCGAGGTCGGTGGCCCTGGTGAGGCCGAGTTCCTGGGCCTGGGCGGCAGCGAGGCTGGAGGCGTAGCCCTCGTTGCAGACCAGGACGACCGGGCGGTCCGGGTGCAGGCCGGTGAGCCGGTGGCTGCCGGACGGGTCGAGCCGCCATTCCAGGACGATGCGTTCCACGGTGAGCGCGCCGGGGATCTCACCGCCGGTGAGCCGATCGGATTCCGGCCGGATGTCGATGATCAGGCCGCCGTCGCGCTGGATCTCGAAGGCCTCGTGCGGGCCGACCCGCGCGAGCTTCTCGCGCGATTCGGCCAGCAGGTGCTCGATGCCGTAGGGGCCGAAGCCGACCTGCTCTTCTCGGGGTTCGGGGATGTGGGGCATCACTTGACCTCGCTTCGCTGCGGAGGAACTGAGGGGATCTCGGCGAGGTCGGCGTAGTAGCGGACCGGGAGCAGCGGCGGCGAGTAGGCGTGCACGCTGGCCGAGTTGACCGAGCTGACGTTGGTGACCTGGTGGGCGCGTCCGGCGCCGAAACCGACTCCGGCGCCGAGTTCGTGGTGCTTGGTCCGGGTCGGGCCGTTGGCGTAGCGGTAGTCCTCGCGCAGTTCGCCGAACAGGACGGAGAACGAGCCGGAGGCCCCGCCGTGGTCGTGGGCCGGCGTGCCCTGGCCGGGGGCCCAGGACAGCAGCCAGAGCTCGACGCCTGCGGTCAGGCCGAGTTTGGCCCACCACCGCTGCTGCTCGTCGACGCGCACGATGTTCATCAGGTCCGCGGTCAGCTCGCTGGTCACGAGGCTGGTGAGTTCGCGCAGCTCGCGCGGGGTCCAGTTGAGGCGGTCGGGGTGGATCAGGTCCCGCAGCAGGGGGAGGTCGAAGGCGGGGTGCACTTCGGCTTCGCCGAGGGCGGGCACGGGTGCGGTCGGGGTGTACTCGGACCGCGGGGAGGTCGGTTTCTCGGGCTGCGTGATGCTCATGGGTGTCTCCAGGTGTCTTGCGGTGTGCACCGGCACGACACGCACACCCCTCCCGCGAGGGGTGGGGTGGCTGGACGATTCGTCGTGCCGCGATGAAGTCGGAAAGCGGGAGGTCTCTCGGACCGCTTTCAGCGACAGGCGGAGGCGACGACCCGGAAGAGGTCGATCACGCGATCGCGGGTGAGCAACGAATCGGACACGCCGTCGATAGTTGCACCGGATCGTCCGCGAGGACAGGGGCGTGACGGAGTTCCCGGGATGTGGACCGCCCCGGGAGTGCCCGGCTGCGGCATCCCGCTCGCAGGGGGTGCGGTGAGGACGGGAACAATGGGCGCGGAAGGACCGGCCGGAGCCTGTGGCGGTCCTCGACGGAGACGAGCGCCGAGCGCGCCTGGTGCGCAGCCGCGGTCAGTCACGGCTGGGAGGTAGACGTGGAGGACCTGGTCATCCAGATGGAGGGCGTCGGTGTCCGGCGGGGCAACACGACGCTGGTCGCCGACGTGAACTGGTCTGTCGAGCTCGACGAGCGCTGGGTCGTGCTGGGGCCCAACGGGGCCGGCAAGACGACGCTGCTGAAGATGGCCAGCACGGAGATGCACCCGACCACCGGGACCGTCGAAGTGCTCGGTGAGCGGCTCGGCAAGACCAACGTCTTCGACATCCGCCCGCTGATCGGGCTGTGCTCGGGCGCCTTGGTCAACCGGGTCCCTGGCGACGAGATCGTTCGCGACGTGGTGGTCAGCGCCGGGTATTCGGTGTTCGGTCGCTGGCGCGAGAAGTACGACGCGATGGACACCGATCGCGCGGTCGAACTGCTCGAACTGCTCGGAGTCGCGCACCTCGCGGATCGTGAGTTCGGCACGTTGTCGGAGGGTGAGCGCAAGCGGGTCATGATCTCCCGCGCGCTGATGACCGACCCGGAACTGCTGCTGTTCGACGAGCCCGCGGCGGGTCTCGACCTCGGTGGCCGGGAAGACCTCGTCGCTCGCCTGTCGACGTTGGCGATGGACCCGGACGCGCCTGCATCGGTGCTGGTCACCCACCACGTCGAGGAGATCCCGCCGGGATTCACCCACTGCTTGCTGCTGCGTGACGGCGCCATCGTCGCCCAGGGCCTTCTCGACGACGTGCTCACCGAGGACAACCTGTCGAAGACCTTCGACCAGGACCTCGAACTGCAGCGGGCGGGGGACCGCTACTTCGCCCGCCGCCGGGCCTGACCCGCGACCGGTGCAGCCGGGCCCGACGATCTGCGCCTGGGGTTGAGATCCGTGACACAGCAGATGCGGAGCCTGGCGCGATAGCCTCGCGGGCGGCAAGAGCGGTGGTTCGACGAGGAGGTTGCTGCGTGGGCGAGTTCGTCAGGCTTGAGGTCGAGGGTGCGATCGGCACGATCCGGCTGGATCGGCCGAAGATGAACGCGCTGAACCGGCAGATCGAGACCGAGCTTCGCGATGTCGCGATCGAGGCCGCGGAGCGCGACGACATCCGCGCCGTGATCGTCTACGGCGGCGAGAAGGTCTTCGCGGCCGGCGCGGACATCAAGGAGATGGCCGACATGTCCTACGGGGACATGGCTGACAAGGAGAAGCGCGGGCTGTCGCACGCGATGAGCCAGGTCGCGGCGATCCCGAAGCCCACGGTGGCCGCGCTGACCGGTTTCGCCCTCGGCGGCGGTTTCGAGCTGGCGCTGTCGTGCGACCGGCGGATCGCGGCCGACAACATCAAGGTCGGTCAGCCCGAGACCCTTCTCGGTGTCATCCCAGGTGCCGGCGGTACGCAGCGGCTCGCGCGGCTGATCGGGCCCAGCAAGGCCAAGGACATCATCTACACCGGACGTTTCGTCGAGGCGGACGAGGCGTTGGCGCTGGGCATGGTCGACGAGATCGTGCCGTCCGCTGACGTCTACGCGACCGCGAAGCGCTGGGCGGAGCAGTTCACCGGTGGTGCGGCTCGGGCCCTGGCGGCGGCGAAGGCCGCGATCGACGGTGGTCTGGACGTGGACCTCGACAACGGTCTCAAGCTCGAAACCCACCTGTTCGCGGGCACCTTCGCGACCGAGGACCAGAAGATCGGCATGAAGTCGTTCGTCGAGAACGGTCCCGGCAAGGCGAAGTTCACCGGTCGCTGATCCTGCCGTGACCAGTCGAGACAGTCGTGACGAGAGCCCTCCGATTCCCGGTTCCCGGCCCGCGCCGGCCGTTCGCGGCCGGCTCGTTCTAGGGGCGCGCGGTGGGCTACTCGTTCGACGTCGACGACGTGACGTTCCTGCGCTCGGCGGAGGGACGTGCCGCCGTCGCCGAGCTCTCCGGGCTCGCTCTGACCGGCAAGTCGCGGCTGACCGACGTCGCCACCGCGCGGCGCCGGGTCGGTGAGCGCTTCGCCGCGGCGGCGCTGGAAACGGCGGTGCTGCGGCGCAAGGCCGAGTCCAAGCTGGACTGCAGCGGTGACTGGTTGTTCACCGACGCCGCGTTGCAGCAGGCCACCGCGAGCACCGTCGCGCGGCATCGCGCGCAGCGCTTGGCCGGCCGCGACGTGCATGACGTGACGTGCTCCATCGGTGCCGATCTCGCTGCTGTGGCCGCTGTTGCCGAGCGCAGCGTGGGATCCGATGTGGACCGGGTTCGGCTTCTCATGGCCCGGCACAACCTGGTCAGCGCGGGTCGTGACGCGGTGGTGGTGGAGGCCGATGCGCTGCGGCCGGTCACCCGCGACACCGCGGTGGTGGCCGACCCGGCGCGCCGGGACGAAGGCGGCAGGCGCCGTTGGAGCCCGGCCGACCTGGTCCCGCCGCTGGACGAGCTGCTGGCCGTCTACGCCGGGCGCGACCTGGTGGTCAAGTGCGCGCCGGGACTGGACTTCGCCGCCGTTCCCGATGAGGCGGAGGCCGAGGTCGTGTCACTGGCCGGGCAGGTCAGGGAGGCGGCCCTGTGGTTCGGGTCGCTGGCCGACCGGACCGTCCGGCGCCGGGCGAGCGTGCTGCGGGCGGACGGCACGGCCTGGACCATCACCGACGCGGAGACCGACGACTGCCCGGCCGAGGACGTGCGCGAGTGGATCGTCGACCCGGACGGCGCCGTGGTGCGAGCGGGGCTCGTGCGCCACTACGCGGCGCGGCACGGACTGGTCCAGCTCGACCCGCACATCGCCTACCTCACCGGGGATGTGCCGCCGCCGGGCGTGCGGGCTTTCCGCGTCCTCGAACACGGCCGGTTCAACGAGAAGGCGCTGCGGGCATTGCTGCGCAGCCACGACGTCGGGCGGCTGGAGATCTTGGTGCGCGGTGTTGACGTGGATCCGGACGCGTTGCGCCGCCGGCTCAAGCCCAAGGGGTCGCAGGAGGCGAGCGTCGTGATCACCAGGGTCGGGGATCACGCGATGGCCTACCTGTGCCGGGCGGAGCGCGCCTGACCCTCGTCTCTGGTGACCGGCATCACGAAATGGCCGCCTCTGGCGGGTCTCGCCGGTGAGTGCGGCGAAATCGGGAGGCAGCGCCGCCGGGGCCTTCTCTATGCTTGTGCGGAGTATGGGTACGTCGTCTGTGAAATCTTCGCTCGCTGATCTGCGGGACCGCTTGCCGGAGCTGATGCTGCAGGACCAGCGTCGGCTGCGTCGCCGCATCGAAGGCGCCCGCAAGATCCGCGATCCCGAGTCGCTGCGGTCGGTCGTCGCGGAGATCACCGGCGATGTGGAGAAGGCCGAGCTGCGCGTGCAGCGCCGCCACGACGGCGTCCCCAAGATCAGCTATCCGGAGAGCCTGCCGGTCAGTCAGCGGCGCGACGACCTGCTCACCGCCATCCGGGACAACCAGGTCGTCATCGTCGCAGGTGAGACCGGTTCCGGTAAGACGACGCAGCTGCCCAAGATGTGCATGGAGCTGGGGCGCGGCATCAAGGGCGTCATCGGGCACACCCAGCCGCGCAGGCTGGCGGCGCGCACCGTCGCCGAGCGGGTCGCGGAGGAGTTGGGCACCGAGATGGGTGGTGCCATCGGCTATCAGGTGCGGTTCACCGAGCGCACCGGCGACGACACCCTCGTCAAGCTGATGACCGACGGGATCCTGCTCGCCGAGATCCAGCACGACCGGCTGCTGCGGCGGTACGACACGCTGATCATCGACGAGGCGCACGAGCGCAGCCTCAACATCGACTTCATCCTCGGCTACCTCAAGCAGCTGCTGCCGCAGCGCCCCGACCTGAAGGTCATCATCACCTCGGCGACGATCGACCCGGAGCGCTTCTCCCGGCACTTCGACGACGCCCCGGTCGTGGAGGTCTCCGGCCGCACCTACCCGGTGGAGGTGCGCTACCGGCCGTTGCTGGAGGAATCCGGCGACGAGGAGGAACCGTCCTCGGACGTCCGCGACCAACCGCAGGCCATCTGCGACGCGGTGCGCGAGCTGTTCGCCGAGGGACCCGGTGATGTTCTCGTCTTCTTGAGCGGCGAGCGGGAGATCCGGGACGCGGCCGATGCGCTCGCGCAGCTGCAGCTGCGCGACACCGAGATCCTGCCGCTGTTCGCGCGGCTGACGGCCGCCGAGCAGCACCGCGTGTTCCAACGCCACACCGGGCGCCGCGTCGTGCTGGCCACCAACGTCGCGGAGACGTCGCTGACGGTTCCCGGCATCAAGTACGTCATCGACCCGGGCACCGCGCGCATCTCCCGCTACAGCTTCCGCACCAAGGTGCAGCGGCTGCCGGTCGAACCGATCTCGCAGGCTTCCGCGAATCAGCGGAAGGGTCGTTGCGGCCGGGTGTCCGAGGGCATCTGCATCAGGCTGTACTCCGAGGAGGACTTAGAGTCGCGACCGGAGTTCACCGATCCGGAGATCCTGCGCACCCACTTGGCCTCGGTCATCTTGCAGATGACCTCCCTGGGGCTCGGCGAGATGGAGTCCTTCCCGTTCCTGGAGCCGCCGGACCGCAGGCAGATCACCGATGGCCTCAACCTGCTGCACGAGCTCGGTGCCCTGGAGAACACCAAGTCCGCTGCCGACCGCAAGCTGACGCGCGTCGGCCGCAGCCTCGCCCAGCTGCCCATCGACCCGCGTCTGGCGCGGATGGTGCTGGAATCGGAGCGCAACGGCTGCCTGCGCGAGGTGCTGGTGATCGTGGCCGCGCTGTCCATCCAGGACCCGCGCGAACGCCCCGCCGAACACCAGCAGGCCGCCGACCAGAAGCACGCGCGCTTCGTCGACAAGGACGCCGAGTCCGACTTCCTCGCCTACCTGCGCCTGTGGGAGCACCTGCGCACCCAGCAGAAGGAGCTGTCCTCCAACCAGTTCCGCAAGCTCTGCCGCAACGACTTCCTCAACTACCTGCGGGTGCGCGAGTGGCAGGACCTGTTCGGCCAGCTGCGCCAGATGGTCAAGTCGATGGGGATGACGCTGGCGGACCAGCCCGCCGACGCCACCCGCATCCACCAGTCGCTGCTGGCCGGCCTGCTGTCGCACATTGGTCTCAAGGACGTCGAAAAGCGCAACGGCGCGCAGCGTTCCGGTCCGCCCGGACGTGGCTCCCAGGAGTACCAAGGAGCCCGCAACGCGCGGTTCGCGGTGTTCCCCGGGTCGTCGTTGTTCAAGAAGCCGCCGCGCTGGGTGATGGCGGCGGAGCTCGTCGAGACCTCCCGCCTGTGGGCGCGCATCGTCGCCCGCGTGGAACCGGAGTGGATCGAGGAGCTGGCCGGACACCTGGTCAAGCGCAACTACAGCGAACCGCACTGGGAGAAGGACCGCGCCGCGGTGGTCGCGGCCGAGCGGGTCACGCTCTACGGCGTGCCGCTGGTGGTGGGCCGCAAGGTCAACTACGGGCGGATCGATCCCGAGGTCAGCCGCGAGTTGTTCATCCGCCACGCGCTGGTCGAGGGGGACTGGGACACCCGGCACGACTTCTTCCACCAGAACCGCGCGCTGCTCGACGAGGTCGAGGGCCTCGAGGAGCGGGCGCGCCGCCGCGACATCCTGGTCGACGACGAGACGCTGTTCGAGTTCTACGACCAGCGCCTCGGCGAGGACGTGGTCTCCGGCAGGCATTTCGACACGTGGTGGAAGAAGACTCGCCGCGAGCAGCCGGACCTGCTCAACTTCGAGAAGTCCATGCTGATCAACGAGACCTCGGAGCAGGTCAGGGATCAGGACTACCCGGACCACTGGACCTACGGCGAGCACCGGCTGAAGCTGACCTACCAGTTCGAGCCGGGATCGGATGCCGACGGCGTCACGGCGCACATCCCGCTGCAGGTCCTCAACCAGATCGACGACGAGGGGTTCGACTGGCAGATCCCGGGCCTGCGCGAAGAGCTCGTGACCACGTTGCTCAAGTCGCTGCCCAAGCACACGCGGCGCAACTTCGTGCCCGCCCCGGACTTCGCCAAGGCCGTGATCTCGCGCGTGGGACCCGACGACGGCCCGCTGCTGGAGACCTTGCAGCGCAGTCTCCGCCAGCTGACCGGTGTCGACGTGCCGCGCGGCGAGTGGGATCCGGACAAGGTCCCCGATCACCTGAAGATGACCTTCCGCGTGGTGGGCCGCAAGGGTCGAAAGCTCGCCGAGTCCAAGGATCTCGAGTCGCTGAAGCTGCGGCTCAAACCCAAGGTGCGGGAGGAGATCTCGGCCGCGGCAGACGACATCGAGCAGGGCGGGCTGAGCTCCTGGAGCTTCGGCGACCTTCCCCGCACCTTCTCCCAGCAGCGTTCCGGGCACGCGGTGAAGGCGTACCCGGCGCTGGTGGACGAGGGTGAGAGCGTCGCGGTGCGGATGTTCGACACCGAGCGGGAGCAGCAGCGCGCGCTGTGGGACGGCACGCGGCGGCTGCTGCTGCTCAACGTGCCCTCGCCCGCGAAGTCCATCCGGCGCGGCATGAGCACGACCAGTCGTCTCGTGCTCGGCGGGAGCCGCTACGGCGACCTGGATTCGGTCCTCGACGACTGCGTGCGCTGCGCCGTGGACAAGCTGATGGCCGACAGCGGCGGGCCCGTCTGGGACGGCGAGGCGTACGCCAAGCTGGAGGCGAAGGTCCGCGCCGGGCTCGGCGAGTACGCGGTGGCGGTGCTGGCGGAGGTCGAGCGGGTCCTGGTCGCCGCGCAGCACGTCGAAGCGGTGATCGCCGACCGGCCCAAGGGCGTGTCGGCGGAGTCGCTGGACGACATCCGCGAGCAGCTGAAGGGCTTGCTGCACCCGGGTTTCGTCACCGCGACCGGCTTCGACCGGCTTCGCGACCTGGTCCGGTACCTGCGCGCGATCGAGCAGCGGCTGGACAAGGCGCAGCACCAGCCGCAGCGCGACCGGGAGTGGATGCACCAGGTGGACGAGGTCGAGCAGCGCTATCGGGAGCTGCTGGCCGGCGTCGCGCGAGGGCGGTCTCCCAGTCCCGCGCTGCTCGACGTGGGCTGGATGATCGAGGAGCTGCGGGTGAGCCTGTTCGCCCAGTCCTTGGGCACGCCGCGGCCGGTGTCGATCAAGCGCGTGCACCGCGCGATGGACAAGATCGAGGACTGAGCGCCTGCCGGAGTCGTTCGCGCGCAGGCGCGAGCCGTGGGTCGCACGCATGATTCCCCCAAGAAGATGGTGCGCAATTCGTGCCCGTGTGCGTGTTTCGGGCCGGACCACAACGAGTATCCGGCATCGAACACGCGTTCGCACCACTCAAAAGGGTGGAAGACCAAGGAGAAACGGCAGAGATCAACGCCGCATCCGCGCGAGAGGCGCCCTGGAGAGGACGATCCGCGGATTCGGAGCCGATCCGAGCGTCCGGTCTGGTGAACCGGAATAGCGCGGAAACGGTCGACTCAGAAGCTCGCGGGTGACACCGCGATTCCGAGCGCTCCCGGCCCCGTGTGGGCTCCTATGATCGCGCTGGTCTCCTCCAGCGTGACCCGGCGCACCTGAGGCAGCTGCGAGCACAGCGCGTCGAGCACGTGCTTGGCGCGGTCGGAGGCCTGGAAGTGCTCCACGCCCACGTCCACGGGTCCGCGGCCGGCTCGTTCCGCGGCGGTCCCTATGGCCTTGCGCAGGGCTCGGTCCGGTCCGATCCCCTTGTGCAGCTGGTCGATGATGCCGTCCTTCATGATCAGCACCGGTTTGATCGACAGCGCCTGGCCCAGCAGTGCCTGAGCCCGGCCGATCCGCCCGCTGCGCTGGAGGTACTCCAGCGTGTCGACGTAGAGCAGCTGCGTGGTGCTGCGGAGGCGGTGCTCCAGGACGTTCATCACGCCGTGCGCGTTGGCGCCCGCTGCGGCGGCCTCCGCGGCCGCGATCACCGGGAATCCCAGGCTCAGGCCCGTCAGTCGCGAATCGACCACGTACACCGGCACGCCGATCTCCGCGGCGGCAATTCGGGCGGCCTGGCAGGTTTGGGACATTCCTTCGGAAATGTGGATCGAAATGATCGCCTCGACGCCGGAGGCCGCGGCGTCGGCGTAATTCCAGTAGAACGCGGGAGTGGGCGGCGGGCTGGTGGCTACCGGGACGTTGTTCCGCATTGCCTCGGCCATCTGGGCGTGCAGCACTCGCCGCTCGTCGTTCTGCTCATCGCCCACGGTCAGTTCGAGCTGCACGATGGAGATTCCGAGTCGGTCGGCCACGTCGAGCGGAACCGAAGCCGTCGAATCGGTCACGATGGCGACGCGTCTTCTCATAGTGGCAAGGCTACTAATACGTAAGGTTCGTTCACATACTTTCCGGATGTCGCGTTGCCACTTTTGCGGCGGTTGATCATCCCGGCCCCGGGGAGGGTGAGTACTGTCACGGGCGGGGCCTGGTTGCACCCCGGCTACTGGCAAGTAACATCCTCGGTGGTTGGTATCACTGTGCTTTCCAGTCGAGGGCATGGCAAGGTCAACCTAACCCGGACGGAGCAAGCGCCGGGTCCACAAGCAGAGCCGCTGGAGGACCAGCGAGCGTCAGTTGAGTCCGCAGGAGGTCGAAGAGGGCCCATGAACATCGTCGTCCTGGTTAAGCAGGTGCCCGACACGTATTCCGAACGGAAGCTGGCTGCTGCGGATCACACGTTGGACCGCGAGTCGGCTGATGCCGTGTTGGATGAGATCAATGAGCGCGCCGTGGAGGAGGCGCTGTTGATCAAGGAGGCCCAGGGCGGCGAAGTGACCGTCGTGTGCATGGGTCCCGATCGCGCCACGGATGCCATCCGCAAGGCGCTGTCGATGGGTGCGGACAAGGCGGTGCACCTCTCGGACGAGGCGTTGCACGGCACGGACGCGCCCGCCACCGCCAAGGCGCTGGCGAAGGTCGTCGGCACCGTTGAGGGTGTCGAGCTGGTGATCGCGGGCAACGAGGCGACCGATGGTCGCTCGGGTGCGGTGCCGGCCATGGTCGCCGAGGTGCTGGGCTGGCCGCAGCTGACCTTCGCGCGCAAGGTCTCCACCGACGGTTCGTCGGTGACGGTCGAGCGTGAGACCGACGCGGGCATCCTGACCGTCGAGTCGGGTCTGCCGGCCGTGGTGTCGGTCACCGAGAAGA